>JAFGQS010000063.1 GCA_016935565.1 Deltaproteobacteria bacterium | reverse complement strand
CTGTATCGGCTTCGGGACACGCGGGTTCTACTAATCGGCGGACGTTTGGATCATTAAGGTCTTTCTTGGACCAACAAATAATACAATTCACACCACCCATCTGGGGGATTCTCCCCAATCGAAATATTTTTCCAGTCCCATCTTGTGGAATGCCACCCATTTTTCGGCATTGATCAATATACTGCTGCTTGGAGGAAGGCTGAGCCAACCCTTTCAGCTCAGCGCACTTCTTCGCTACAACTGCTGGATCAAATTTGCCGTCACGTCCTGAGATACCAACAAGCCAGCCGAAGATTTTTGTTTCAGTTAACTGAGCTGTTGAAGTAGCTTTAGCTGAAGTAGCTTTAGCTGAAGTAGCTTTAGCTGAAGTAACTTTGGTTGAAGTAGCTTTAGTGGTTTGCTTTGATTTTTGAACAGGTATTGGTTTGTGTCCCGTTTGACAACCAGTGACCATTAGACAAAGAGACATCGTTAAAACACAAAAGTAAATTTCAAAAACAGCTTTCTTCATGACCTGGCTCCTTTCCAAATTCAGTTTTGGTTAGTTTTTCTGAACCATTGATTATCAGGCAAATTTGCCCTGATATGATGATATTGATGGTATTTTCGGGCACATGTGCCTTTCCCTATTATTGTCGATTTGTTTTTTTTGAGTGAATCTGTATTTAAAAAATTTTTGTCTTTTGTGCGCGGGAGTGATTCGTCCCTAAACAGTGTCCGTTGTTTTCTGCTCGTCAGGTTCCGGCTGTTTGCGACTTGCCCGGAAATCGCGCAAGCTCCCGGGCTTTGTGTGGATTTTCAGGAGTAGAGTCTATCTTTTATTCTTTTTGGTCGGAGGAGGACGCCCTTTCTTCCCAATATTATTATTTCTGTACGCGGCAAATCAGCGTAAGGTGGTTTCTTGCTTTTTAACTTCTATTATGTAATCCGCTTGATGCCCCCATGTAGGTGCTGAGATTAACTAATTTTATCCTGATAGTCAAGAGCTATAAAGGAACGAACGTATGGAGTTCTGTGATTTGAGGCGTTCCTGTCGGTTCCCGGTCTGGTGACCGGGCAAAAGGCAATTGATCTGCGTGACGAATCCTGATATATTCCGACATATTAATACACCATCGAATACCAATGCTATTCTGCTCCGCATTGGTTTCGCGCTCTCGAACAACCGAAACAAGAAAACCGGTTCCGTTCTCCTGTTTCATCAACATATTGCATTTCACATCCGATCGCATTTATTCATGTTCTACCAAACTATCCCTGGATTCGGTGTCCTCTAAATCCTGAATTTCATGGGATTGTAACCTCACTGTCATCAAACTGTAACATACATGTCATATATTCGTAACAATATAACATATTCATAATGTTGCTATTTCTTTGTTTCTTCATCGTATTGTCATGTGAATGTAACATTTGTCACGTAAAGTTCGGACATATGTGCAAACCATAATCACAAAAAACTCATGACAAGGAGGAATCAAAATGAAAAGGATTATGAACATTTTACTTATCGCCGTTATCTGCCTTGCATTTGCGGGGTTAGGTACGGCTAGTGCGGGTGAAACAATCGTCGTCAAAGGTTCGACAACCGTGCTCCCCGTGGCGCAAGCAGCGGCCGAAGCCTATATGAAAAGTCATTCCGGTGTTAATATTTCTATTTCCGGCGGCGGTTCCGGCAACGGCATTAAAGCCCTTGTCGATAAATCGACCGACATTGCAAACTCATCAAGGTTCATCAAAGACAAGGAAATCGAGATGGCTATGGCAAAGGGCATATACCCTGTTCCTCACCGTGTCGCAATCGATGCTATCGTACCCATTGTTCATCCATCAAATAAGGTGAGCGACCTGACAATTGAGCTGTTAAGCCTTATCTACCAAGGCAAAATCCGCAACTGGAAAGAGGTGGGCGGTCCGGATCTCCAGATCGTGGTGGTATCGCGTGACACAAGTTCCGGTACATACGAAGTTTGGGAGGAAAAGATTCTCAACAAGGCCAAGGTAACACCCCGGGCTCAGCTGCAGGCCTCGAATGGTGCCGTTGTCCAGGCCGTATCGAAAAACAAATATGCCATCGGGTACATCGGATTTGGCTATTTGAATAAAAGTGTAAAGCCTGTCAAAGTAAACGGTGTGACGGCATCAGTCGAAACGGCATTGTCCGGTGTATATCCTGTAGCAAGGCCGTTGTTCATGTTTACCGACGGGTGGCCGGTGGGGATCGTTTCTTCGTTTTTAAACTATGTTGTGAGCAGAGAAGGTCAGGACATCGTCAAAAAAGAGGGATTCATCCCGCTGTTTTAAACAAATGGAAGATCGTTGATTTTCGGCTGCCGGCATAACATGCCTGTACGGTGATGTGTGGGCGATGTTTGCCGGCTGCTGAATGCATAAATACCGAGTACATTCCATGAAACGAAAGATCAAAGAAATAATTATAAAAAATATTTTCCTGTTTATTGCCCTCGTTTCCATCTTTATTCTCGGACTTATTGTTGTATTTCTCTTCCTTGAAGGACTACCCATTTTCAAAGTCGTGTCTTTTAAAGATTTCATTTTCGGTCTTGAGTGGTATCCGACCTATGATCCGCCATCATTCGGGATCTGGGCATTAATTGTCGGATCATTTATTGTGACATTTTTTGCATCAGTAATTGCCATACCTCTTGGAGTTCTTTCCGCTGTTTACATTGCCGAAATTGCACCACCATTTATCAAGGAGATATTTAAACCGGTTATCGAACTTCTTGCCGGACTGCCGTCGGTGGTACTCGGTTTTTTCGGCATGGCTGTGCTCGCACCGTGGCTGCAAGAGACGTTTGACATCCCGACAGGACTCAATATTGTAAATGCATCATTGGTGCTGGCGCTCATGGCCGTTCCCACAATTGCAAGTATATCGGAGGATGCCCTGTATTCGGTCCCGCAGGAATTTAAGGAGGCGTCATACGCTCTGGGGGCAACTCGCTTCGAGACGATTGCAAAGGTAATTGTGCCGGCTGCCCTCTCGGGAATATCGACGGCTGTTATTCTCGGCATGGCTCGGGCGATCGGTGAAACGATGGTTGTGCTCATGGTTGCGGGGGGTGCTGCAGCGATACCGGAAAGCATTTTTGACTCGGTTCGGCCCATGCCGGCCAGTATCGCCGCTGAAATGGGAGAAGCACCTTTCCGGAGCGAACATTATCATGCCCTGTTTGCAACAGGAATCGTACTGTTTTTCCTGACATTCTGTTTTAATCTGATTGCCGACTATGTGTCACATAAATTCAAAGAGGTGGGGTCTGCCACATTATGAGATGGCGTTACTTCAAACAACATTCATTCTTCGTGATTGTTCGACTGGCAGCATTTTCAATTGCCCTGGCCATCGGCGCATTCCTGGTTTATATTGTTGTAAACGGTATTGGAGCCATCAACTGGGAGTTTCTCACACAACCGCCACGCGACTCGATGACAAAGGGTGGCATTATGCCGGCAATCCTTGGAACATTTTATCTGACAGCCGGTGCCATTATAATTGCCCTTCCTCTTGGTGTCGCATCTGCTATATACTTAAGTGAATATGCAAAGCAGGGACCGGTTATCAGAATAATCCGCGTAGGTGTCAATTGCCTCGCCGGGGTACCGTCAATCGTATTCGGACTGTTCGGTCTGGGGCTGTTCGTTGTATTTCTCCAATTCGGATCATGTGTGCTGTCAGGGGCATTGACACTGGGCTTCCTGATTCTACCGACAATAATCGGAGCTTCCGAAGAGGCACTGAAAGCCGTTCCACAGACATTTCGGGAGGCATCACTTGGGCTCGGTGTCTCCAAGTGGCAGACAATATTGCGGATTGTATTGCCGAACGCATTACCCGGTATCCTGACCGGATCGATTCTGGGTATCGGCCGTGCTGCGGGAGAGACTGCCCCGATCATGTTTACGGCAGCAGCCTTTTTCACTTCCAAGCTGCCAAAGTCGATTTTTGATGAGGTTATGGCGTTACCGTACCATGTCTATGTACTTGCGACAGCCGGGACGCATATTGAGGAAACAAGACCACTCCAGTACGGAACGGTGCTTGTCCTTGTGGCCCTTGTTCTGGGAGTCGATTTGATTGCCATAATCATACGCAGCTATGTACGCAAGAAAAAAAGATGGTGACCATGCAAAATAATGATATTATCATACGGACAAAAAATGTAGATTTCTACTACGGCACGTTTAAAGCTCTGATCGATGTTACAATGGACTTTGAAAAAAACAAAGTAACTGCCCTCATTGGTCCCTCGGGATGCGGGAAGTCAACTCTTCTTCGATTGTTGAACAGAATGAATGATCTCATTGACGGGACGCGAGTGGAAGGGGAGGTTCTTTTTGAAGGGACCAATATTTACAATTCCAATGTTGATCCTGTTGATATTCGACGAAGGATAGGGATGGTTTTCCAAAAGCCAAATCCGTTTCCCAAATCAATTTTTGATAATATTACATACGGCCCAAAACTGAATGGTGTTCGAGGCAAAACCGCACAAGAGGCGCTGGTGCAACGGAGCCTCGAACAGTCATCGCTCTGGGGTGAAGTGAAGGACATTCTGAAGCAATCTGCCATGATGCTTTCCGGTGGGCAGCAGCAGCGACTCTGCATAGCCCGAGCCCTGGCAATGAAGCCGGATGTTTTGTTGATGGATGAACCGACTTCGGCGCTTGATCCGATATCAACGGCGAAGATAGAGGAATTAATCGCAGAACTGAAAAAAGACTATACGATTATCATCGTTACTCACAATATGCAGCAGGCTGCGCGTGTATCAGATTACACCGGGTTCTTCTATCTTGGAGAGCTTATTGAGTTCAACCCAACGGAGAAACTCTTTACACGGCCTGACGAGAAGCAGACGGAAGAATACATCACGGGAAGATTCGGATAACATGAAAAGGAGAGAATATGGAAGAAAAAGCTCACACAAGCAGTATTTACGACAAGGCACTCCAGAGTATTAAAGAAAATCTCTTATACGCAGGTGCCCTCGCGGAAAAAGCAATACAGAATGCCATGACATCTCTCCTGGAGCGGGACTCGGAACTCGGGAGGAGCGTTATTGACTCCGATGAACAGATTGACCGGCTCGATGAAGCAATCGAGAGGAAATGTCTGGATGTTATTGCTTTGAGACAGCCGGTTGCAAAGGATTTACGATTTATAACGACGGCTATCAAGATCAATGCTCACCTTGAGAGAATCGGAGATATGGCGGCCAATATTGCGGAAAAAGCGATAGCCCTGAATGAAGAACCGCAACTCAAACCATACATTGATTTGCCACGCATGTCCGATACGGCCCAGCAGATGATAAAGAAAAGTCTCGATGCCCTGGTAAGAGAAGACTGCGATTTGGCAGAAGAGGTCATAAAAGCGGATGAAATAGTGGATAATTTGAATGATCAAATCTTTCGGGAACTCCTCACTTTCATGATGGAAGATCCCCGTACGATTCATAGAGCAATCCTGATAATGCAGATTTCTAAGAACCTGGAGCGGATTTCGGATCATGCAACGAGTATCGCCGTGATGGTTATTTATCTGGTCACCGGTCGGAACGTAAGACACCGGGATAAAATGAAAAAAATTAAATAAAAGAAAACGTCTTGTTTTGTCGAACATCAGAAGGGAACTCTCATGAAAGGCAACTTGTTTTATAAGATTTTCGCGACATACGTAGTCATCATACTGTTGGCTATGGCGGTTGTCGGATTTCAGGTCTCGAGTCAGATAAAATCAAAGCTGATGGGCAAAATCGAATCCGATCTTACAACCTATGCGGGGATGATAGATCTTGCCTGCACAAAGACGGAGATCGAATCAAAGCTGGTACGCCTCTCGAAAATGACCGATGCGCGTATAACCCTGATTGATGCGATGGGAACCGTGTTGGCGGATTCGGAAGCAACGGCCTCTGAAATGGACAATCATCTTAATCGTACCGAAGTACAAGAGGCGCGGGTAAAAGGCAAGGGAACGGCAATCCGTTACAGTCATACTCTCGGCATTGATACCTTATATGTTGCACTTCCTATGATGGAAAATACGGACATCAGGGGATATATCCGCCTGGCACGGCCACTTCACGAAGTTAAAAAAACCGTTGGTGCGTTCAATATTTTAATACTTCAGTCTTTTCTATTCGTGGGAGCGATCTCCTTTATTATTGCATTCATTTTTTCTGCACGGCTGGTGTCTCCGGTTCAGGAAATGGAACAGTTCACGAGAAAATTGCAAGATGGCGACATGTCGGGCACGCTTCTCATCAATTCGAGTGATGAACGGGGACGTTTAGCTCGCAATATAAATTACATTGTGACGGAACTACAGGAAAAGGTTCGGTTTGCAAATGAAGAGAAGGGTAAGCTGGAAGCTGCTTTTGCCAGTATGACGGACGGAGTACTGGTTCTCGACAATCAGGGAAGAATTGAAGCATTGAATAATGCATTCAAGACGATAGTCAGGCTTAGAAGGCGTGACATTATCGGGAAAACTCCCCTCGAAGCATTCAGAAATATCGAACTGGCGGATGCAATTGATCGATTTAAAGAAACAGGTATTCCTATTTCGGAGGAGATAACCTTAGGTGGTGCCGAGGACATCATACTTGATGTCAATATTTCCGCCATTCATGGACTGGCCAAGGGTGACGAAAAAACCATGATGGTTTTTCATGACGTTACCCGTTTGAAACGACTGGAAAAAATGCGTGTTGACTTTGTCGCCAACGTCACTCATGAAATAAAAACCCCTTTGACAGCGATTCTCGGGTTTATTGAGACCTTGCAGGAAGGGGCAATTGTTGAAGAGGAAACGGCCCGAAAGTTTCTCACGACGATTCGGAAACATGCCGAACGACTCAATCGTCTGGTAGATGATCTCCTCGTTATATCCAATATCGAACTCGGTGAAACACGTCTTTTCTTTGAAAGTGTTTCCCTTGCGGGAGTGATTGACAGCGTTCTCGCCATAATCATTCCACGGGCTCATGAAAAGCAGATACATCTGACGAAAGATATACCGGACGATCTGCCGCCGCTCCGAGCGGATAGAGATAGATTAAATCAGATATTACTAAATGTTCTCGATAATGCGGTGAAATTTACTCCCGAGTCGGAAAAAATTTCCATCACGGCACGGTTGCATGAAGATGAAAATCATGTCATTGTAAAAATTATTGATACGGGTATTGGCATACCGAAAAGTGAAATCCCACGATTAGGCGAACGTTTTTATCGGGTCGACAAGACACGGTCACGGGAACTGGGCGGAACAGGGTTGGGTCTGTCAATCGTCAAACACCTCATGAGAGCTCATGGTGGCACAATTAATATTGAGAGCCGGCTCGGCGCAGGAACTGCGGTCTCACTGGCCCTCCCGATTTTCAAATCGCAGTGAAAAACTCTGGAATGATCATAAAAACGCAACAAAATACGTAAAGAAAGAACGTAAAGAATGACCGCCAGAATTCTCGTAGTAGATGATGAAAAGGATCTGGTAGATCTCATTTCCTATAATCTTCAAAGAGAAGGTTACGCTGTACTGAAAGCCTATAATGGTGAGGAGGCTTTGGGGCTTGTTCAGTCACAAAAACCGGATTTGGTTATCCTTGATCTGATGCTTCCCGGGATACAGGGTATTGAGGTTTGTAAGCGCATTCGTAAAAATCAAGAGATATCAAACCTTCCGATCATCATGGTTACAGCCAAGGGAGATGAGGTCGACAAAATTCTCGGTCTTGAAATGGGTGCGGATGATTACATTACCAAGCCTTTCAGTGTCAGGGAACTGCTTGCACGTGTAAAGGCTGTTCTGCGTCGGTTTAAGGCATCTGAAGTGCAGGTTAAAAAAGAAAAATTCGAGTTTAAGGGTCTCCGTATTGATTTCGCCTCGCATCGAGTCACCATTGATGGTGAAAGGGTTGAATTGAGTCCCACCGAGTTTAAGATTCTGACGTTTCTTTCAAGACGCCCGGGTCGGGTATATACCAGGGATCAGATTCTCGATCATGCCTGGGGGGATGCAACCTTTGTTGAGCCGCGAACAGTTGATGTCCATATACGACGTCTCAGAGCTCAGATTGAGAAAGATGTGTCAGAACCCCGCTATATCCAGACAGTCCGTGGAGTTGGTTATAAGTTTGCTGATATTGATACTGATTGATCAGCGCTTCTCCTTTCTTGTTTTTTCATCATACCTTCCCTTTTAACAATCTTTGCTGTTTCTTTAATGCAGGCATGCTTGATCGTCGCATTCCGGCGAGGTGCAGAATGTGATGAGGCAGCAGCTCTCACTAACTCTGAATCTCGTCGCTCAACGTATTACCGGCATGTATCGCAGGCCTTTACTGGAAACACTCTTATTCGAAACGTAATATCTTCGTAACAGAAACGTCATGTTAAATTGATAGTAATCTCAATTGAATAGGTCATGCTGCCGGGAGGTGTGCATATATGAAAGTAGTCGCACAAGACATAAGGATATTACCGCCGCTTATCAGCATCGGAAATAGTAAAAGTGAGAACAAGATCGGGGGATCACGCTATCTGGCACGGATTATGGATATTCTTGATATTAATGCCAAATCAAGTGAAAAGGTGGTGGAATCAATGCCTTTTTCACTCAACGATACGACGGCGGGGTCTGAAAATGAGTTTCAGGTCGTGGTTGTGGGGGAAAAAGAGGACGTTGATTTACCGCGCATTATTGAACAGTCCAATTTCTACAAAAACATACTCAAAAGAACGAAAACAGGTGAGGCTCCCAAAAAAATCATAGCAGAGCTGGACCGGTATCTCAATGATAACTCCAGCAGAGTATGGGAGAACAGTTGGGTTGACATACCGCGGTCAGTGCTGAGCAGCGATACGAGTGAAATTTTTGAAAGCGATCTGCTGTATGATAAGAGTGACCCGTCAAGTCTCCGCCGCGGTGATGTTGGAAAATTTATTTTTACCAAAAACGGTGAGGATTTTTTGAGAATCCCCATCAGCTACCTTTTAAAGCTGGCACTGATCGATGCAATCAGTTCGCGTTCAGTCGCTCATCCCCTTGTCATCTCCGCAGGCAAGGCCGCTGCGCATCACTTTCTGAACGATAATACCTCACCGGAGACATATTCATTCATGCCGGTATTATTAAGTAGGGATGTCGGAATGGGGCGGGGATTGGCCCGTGAAACAGCGCTTCGATTTCTGTTGACACAACTGCTTATCATGTATGCCAATATCGCACTTCAACTGATTTCGCTTGGTCAGAAAGCTATGATCTATTTTGCTCCTCATCCTCCTGTTCGCCAGAAGATACTCAATGAGATAATACCGGATTCTTTTTATCGAACTCTTTTCATGAACCCCTGTCTTTCCGGATGGGATCGCGGTGAGGAAAAATACGACTACATGGGTCTGTGCCATAGGGTTCTGTCACGCAGCCAGTTGAACGCGGTCATCAAGCTCAAAGACGCCGGTATTATCATAAACAATCTGTTTGTACTGCCGAGCATTTCCAATATCGGGTTAGCCAACAACGGAACTCATATCAGTCTGGGCAGCCGGAAGCTCACACGCTTACTGCGCGATGTGAAGTCAGGGTACCGGGAAGCTGATGAGAAATATTTCGGCGACCTCGTCATCAAGATCGCGGAACACTTTCTCCCGCTGTTTGTCGGTGCATACAGTGCTGCTCCGTACCGGCTCGATTTTGCAGATTTTCATCCGGAGCGTGCCCTCGGTTTCATGCCCCATGAGCTCGATTATACGCATCTCAGGATGATATGGCGCCGGTGGAAGAAAAAAGCACGGTTCAAAATTTTCGGCCAGCCTATAACACCGTTCGGTCCCAAGTGGTTCGATATGATGATCAGCAGGCTTTTCGGTCTGCGCGGTGATTTTGTTCAGGATTTCAGACTTATCGATTACTTCGTCTCCCTCATGAGCACTGATGAAAGTCCGGCTCTCGACGGTACGTTGGGTAATGATATTCGGCTCAGACGGGATCTTGCCGATCTGGGTGTATTTGATCCTCAAATGACGATGTACCTCCTGTACAGAAACCGGCAATATGCGTCTTCCGGTTTTTCGGGCTTTGAAGGTCGGCATTACAGTCTCTTTCACAGTATTATCGATGATATGGGGGAAGCCACCAATCTACAGGCGCTTATGACGGCGCTTGCCTATAAATACAGTCTTCGGGGTGAAATAAGTCATGACCACATACCTGATGATCCGTCGGTAGAAAGTGAACGGCGACAGATTTTTTTCGGTACGGCCATAGGAATTCCCACATTCTATGTTCGGAAGAATTCGGAAAACCGGTTTCTCATGAAAATTATCGCGAAAACCGAAAAAAATCGTCACAGCCACCGGTATCCCGGTTATATCCGTGTCCACAATTTAGAATACAGAAAGGCTCTTATCAAAGTCATTAAGGAAGATGCTGCAGATCTGATCGACATACTGGGTCTATCCGAGACTATCCGTGATCTCGAGGCACGTATACTCGATCCCGATAACTGTGCGACCGCGAAAAGGATCGAGCACGGCATTCTTCGTGAAATCGGTACGACATCTCCTCTGAAAGTCTCGGGATATGAATTCAACCGGTCGGCTGAAGAGTATTATCGAACGACACTCAGCCGCCGCCACACGAATGAGTCGATTACGGTACTGGAAGAAGAACTGGCACTGCTCGATGCTGATGCAAGAACCGCCGATTCCGAACTCAGACAAGCATTGCACGCAGTACTAAATGGATGGAGCGCCGCCGAATACTTCGCCTCGGTGAAATCGGACCTCATTAATGAGAAAGTGCATTCCGAGGTATTGAGGAAACTTATCAGTGTGTTACTGATGGTGATACATCGGAACCGGGAGTTATCAACATCTTACATGGATTAAAAAGAAACGATGAATAAACGAATGCATCAGTACATTGAACGGGAAACAGCGGAAGTCAGGACGGAAAGGCTTTTTGCAGACAAAATAATCAATTTTATTTACTCATACATGAGAGAGGATGCATCCACACTCTTTAAGGCACTCGCATCAGCCCGTATGTCGCGACTGCTTGGTTACGTCAATTATGACAGTATAACAATGGCGCGGCTTGCGGGGGCGAAGCGATTCGTCGAGATGTCCGGTGTGGATCTCAGTGAGTGCGTTGATGATCCCGGGTCTTTTAAAAGTCTGCGCGACGTGTTCGAACGCAAGATACGATTCTGGGAAACACGACCCATGCCGGATGATGACCGTGCGGTAGTATCTCCGGCGGATGCGAAGATACTGGTGGGGTCATTTTCAGAAACATCACGGCTCTTCCTGAAAGACAAATTTTTTGAGTACGAAGAACTGCTGGGAGAGACGATAAACACGTGGCACAACGCTTTCCATGGGGGAAACTTTGCCGTATTGCGATTAACACCGGAGAAATATCATTACAATCACGTTCCTGTTACCGGAACGGTGGTCGACATATACGAACTGCCCGGTTCTTATCATCCGTGCAACCCGGCGGTTGTTGTCAACATTGCGACACCCTGCTCGAAAAATAAAAGGGTCGTGACAATCATCGATACTGATGTCGAAGGAGGAACCGGCATCGGTCTGGTTGCAATGATTGAGATCGTAGCTCTCATGATCGGGGATATTGTCCAGTGTTACAGTGCCGTTCGCTATGAGAATCCCGTGGCAGTATACAAGGGGGTGTTTTTACTGAAGGGACAGCCCAAGAGCCTCTATCGTCCGGGGAGTTCAACGGATGTGCTGCTGTTTCAAAAAAACAGGATTTCTTTCTCGGATGATCTCGTAAGAAACATGTACCGCCCGGGTGTCCATACCAGATTTGCCAGGGGATTTGTTAGACCCCTGGTTGAAACGGAAGTGAGCGTACGAGCTCGGATCGGCAATAAAAAGGATATCAGTAATAAAGGGACTATTGAAAATGGTTAACGTGATATTTACGCTTATACTCGGGATGGGTCTGGCCGTGTTGCTTGCGTGGGGGTTCAAGACACTTCCGGCCGAACGCTGGCAGATCCTTGCGTGTATACCGCAGGAAAAAAAGGAAAATGGAACGTGGAAAAGCCTGAATCTCACCTACTATGGTTTTTTCAATGCGACGGCGTATCTCTTCAGCGTCACTGTCTTACTGTGCCTCATGGCGTCCATCGCAGTTCCAGTGCCGGTTATTCTTGTCATGACATCGGCCGTGCTTGCCGTGTGCGTTCCCTCCTCGAGATGCATCGCTCGATGGGTTGAGAAAAAATCCTATACATTCACCATCGGCGGAGCATCGTTTGTGGGTATCATCAGTATCCCGTGGATTGTCTGGGGAACCGACAGGATGATATCATCATGGTATGAAACCGACCTGCAGGTTATACCCATACTGGCGGCAGTTTCGATCGCATATACACTGGGTGAAGGAATCGGACGACTCGCCTGCATCAGCTTCGGCTGCTGCTACGGCAAACCGGTTTCCGAAAGCCCTCCGTGGCTTCGTCGAATCTTTGAAAAATATTATTTCGTCTTTCGGGGTAAAACGAAAAAAATCGCCTACGCCCACGGCCTCGACGGGGAGAAGGTTATACCCATACAGGCAATGACGTCGATTCTGTACGGCTGTGCCGGTGTTGCCGGTATATACTTCTTTCTCGAAGAACACTTCATAATCTCGTTTCTGTTAACACTCATTACAACGCAGGTATGGCGTGTTCTGTCGGAATTCCTCCGTGCCGATTACCGGGGTGAAAACAAGATATCCTCCTATCAGATTATGGCGGGAGGCGCCGTTTGTTACTCCACGGCACTCTTGTTTGTCATCCCTCGAGCGGATATGCAGGCACCTGATGTGCTTGCAGGACTGCAATCACTGTGGAGTCCGGCCGTTCTTTTTTCTCTCCAGGCCCTATGGCTGGCGACGTTCCTCTACACCGGAAGGAGTGATGTGACCGACTCTGATGTAGCACTGCGGGTAATGCATGACCGAATATAACGATGAATATCGTACTATGGAGCTTGAGAACAATGAAAGCAAAAATGTTTCAAATAAAGTCCAAGAGAGACGCGAAGGTTCTTTCAAAACGGATAAGAGAACGTGAGAATGGATTTTCTTATTATTTCCCGTTGCTGGGCACGACGGGTGGATACGTTACCATGCGGTGGTGTGAAAGCCGGGGTGTCTATACGATTTCATCTACCGGGGCCGGTTGGCAGATGGAGGAAGAAATACCATCTGAAAACATGGTTGACTATCTCTTGAATGAACGTAAGTTTGTCAATGAAGGCCTTCGGTATCTGGAATCTGCGTAAGACACAACAATACATCGACGATGGATCTAACAGACTTCATTCTTTGACCGCCGCCAATGTTCTGCACTCCGAAGAAAATGAGCAGCAGCTTAATTATTACGATTCTGTCATCAAAATATAACCGGACTGACATACGAATCTGATACGTTGATATCGTCGTATGGTTGATCGTTGCCGTGCTCAGCGACAGAGATGCTCGACCACTGAATTATCATTGTCGGCTATTGATGACGGGACGGTCAGTGTGAAGCGAATGTATGGTTCGATCGTGTGAAGGGAGAGGCCATTATATTTGTAATTAATACATTGCAAAGGAGAATACTATGAAGGAGATCAATAAAAGGAATGCAGTCTTTGTTGCGTGTGCAGTGTTTCTCGCCGGCCTCATTGTAATGGGGTCGGTCTGTTTTTCACCTGTTTATGCTAAGGTCCTGCACTACAAGGGGACGCCTGCAAAGTACATTTTTTTATTTATCGGTGATGGAATGGGGCAACCCCAGCGCACCGCTGCCGAAGCATACATGGCATCGGCTCAGGGACTCAAGCCGTCGGACTGTAAAATGGCCATGTCAAAGCTGCCCGCCCAGGGGGTGACCACCACATTTGCCAATGATCGGTTCATTACCGGTTCCGCTGCCGCTGCCACGGCAATTGCATGCGGCGTCAAGACCAATATCGGATATATCGGCGTTGACCCCGCATATAAGATGGTTAAAAGCATAGCGGAAATGGCCCGTGACAGGAAAATGAAAGTCGGGATTGTTTCAAGTGTTTCGATTGATCATGCGACACCGGCATGTTTTTATGCCCACCAGCCAAGCCGCAAAATGTATCACGAGATTGCCTATGATCTTGTCAAGAGCGGGTTTAATTATTTCGGTGGCGGTGGTTTTAAGGATCCCACGGGCAAAAAATCCAAGAAACCCATCGGTGACGTTTTCGAACTGGCCCGTGAAAAAGGATACAGGATCGTCACCGATCAATCTGAATTTCGTGCACTCAAAGGGGATGACGGTAAGATAATCGCCTGCAACAGGAATCTGCCCGATGATGAAGCACTTCCCTACGACATGGATAAAACGCCCCGTGACATTTCACTGGCGGAATTTACCGAAAAAGGTATTGAACTGCTGTATGGTGATGCGGGTTTCTTTTTCATGATAGAAGGGGGTAAAATCGACTGGGCCTGCCATGCCAATGATGCAATGGCTGCCATCGAAGATACGATCGCATTTGATGAAGCCGTCAAACGGGCACTTGCATTCTATGAAAAACATCCGGAAGAAACGCTTATTGTCGTGACCGGCGATCACGAATGCGGCGGTCTGACCCTCGGGTTCGCGGGAACCGTCTATGAGTCATATTTTGATGTCTTGAAAGGACAGAGACTTTCATTCCAGGCTTTTACCGATTCCATCATGGCGGAGTATAAGAAATCGAAAAAGGACGGTGCCTCTTTTGAAGATATGATTCCAAAGATAGAACTGTACTTCGGATTAACCATGAAAGGCAACGGACCGATGGTCCTCAAGGATTTTGAGATTGCCGAATTGCGAGATGCATTCGATAAAAGCATGAAGAATATCGAAATCAATGAGGGTACACAGGAGTATCTCTTGTACGGCGGATACGATCCACTGACGGTGAAACTGACTCATATTCTTAATCGTAAGGCCGGCCTGGGATGGACGTCATATTCCCATACGGGCGTGCCCGTAACAACATCGGCCATAGGTAAAGGAGCAGCACTGTTTAACGGATATTATGACAACACCGATATAGCGAAGAAAATAATGCTCCTCATGGGCTTGAAGGTAAACATGGCTGATGCCGGTCAAGACGCCATAAGTATGGCCGTTGTCAAGTGAAAACAATTCCATGCCAAATAACAGGGCGGCCTGGTGCAATGCATGGTCGCCCTTTTTTAAGCAGGCATAGCTATGAAAACAGTCGATCGAAAAGATATAGTACTGACGTTTTTTTTTCTCAGTCTGACGATAATACTGTATTTTGTGCCTACGGGGTTTGAACGACGGCTTCCCGAATATTCCATCCGCTGCAAGGGACGGGTGCTGAGTGCAGATAACTCGGAGGTGAAACAGTTCGGCATTGTCAGGATTGGAACCCAGGAGCTGACGGTAAAGATCCTTGATGGTCCTTTTCAGGGGCGTGAAGTCCAGTCAATGAACAATATCATGGGTAAGCTCGAACTGGACAAGTTTTTCAAGGTCGGCGATATGGCTCTCGTGGTGTTGAGTTTAAAAAACGGAGATATATTTTACGCAAATGCCCAGGACCACTATCGTATCAATACTGAATGTATTCTCCTTGTCAGCTTTGCCCTGCTGCTCGTGTTGTTCGGAGGCTGGACCGGATTGAAGGCTCTGCTTTCATTCGTTTTTGCGGCCATGATGATCTGGAAAATACTGGTGCCTGCCTTTCTGAAAGCATACGATCCTGCTGTAGTGTCACTCGGTGTTGTCACAGTTCTAACTGCCGCAATCATATTCCTTGTAGGAGGAGTAACAAGACGCGGGCTGGTCGCCTTTCTGGGTGCCTTCCTCGGTATCGCGACGACATGCGTTCTCGCCTTGCTATTCTCACAGGGGTTTCATCTCCACGGCGCCGTCAAACCCTTTTCGGAAACTCTATTATACAGCGGCTTTCCGAACCTCAACCTGACCCGTATTTTCCTGGCAAGCGTATTTATGGCTTCTTCGGGTGCAGTTATGGATCTGGCTATGGATGTAGCCGCATCGATGGACGAAGTTATCCGCAGGCATCCTCGTATCACATTTCGTGAGGCAGTCCGGTCGGGTTTTCGTGTCGGACGTGCCGTCGTCGGTACCATGACGACGACATTGCTTCTGGCATATTCGAGCAGTTATATTACCCTCCTCATGGTATTCATGGCACAGGGCGTGCCGTTGGCCAATATGCTCAATCTCAATTATGTGGCCGCAGAAATTCTGAACACGATCGTGGGGAGCTTCGGCCTCGTAACCGTAGCACCGTTCACGGCTTTTATCGGTGCATTAATCTATACACGGCTGTATGTTACAGATGCTTCCAAAACGGCGGTTTCGCGGAAATGACCCATGAATAAAGCAAATATATGTGCAGCGCTGAGTCGGTTTCAATAATGCCGGAATGCACGAATATTGCGATGCGACCGGATATAACGTTACTGCTCCATGTTCCAGTCAAAGGCCGAAAAAGATTCGGGAATTGTTCGGTGATTGAGTTGTAACGTCTCCTCCCTTCTTTTGCAGTCTATGCAGAGGGTGGTTGCCGGATGCGCCATCAGTCTTTTTTCGGATATTTTTTTCTTGCACATTCTGCAAATACCGAATGTTCCCTCATCAATTCGTTTCATAACCTCTCTGATTTCCCGGATAGCCTGCCTGTCCTTGTCTCTCAAAGAAAAGCTGATCGTGTGAAAAAATTCCTGAAATGCCTGATCGCAGGGATCAGGCATTGTTTCATTGGAATCCCGCATAGTTTGAACCACATGTCCGGTGGACAGAAGCAAGTCTTGAATGCGCTGAGTAAGAAGGTTCTTATAGCTCTGAACTACCTCGGGTTTCATAAATTTCGTTACCTCCCCCTATAGTGAAATCGGCAGCCCGTTGTTACGCGATGATTCCCATGTCTGTGGCGGTCATTGTATACGATATGAAACCGGAATCGGTGTGCCGTATACGGGCAGTAAGATCGTCATGTTGGCACAGTCGTTTCCGCCCGCCGAGTATGTAAGCAATCCACCATATGCACGAATATATGCGATGGATGTTTTATGGCAGGTATTGTACCTGACTGCCACGGAAGGGCTCGAATCCGAATGATGAAGGTGTGTTTCCCCCTGCATCATGGGCTCGCATGCTACTGAGAACGAAACCTTCACATACTCGCCCGGTCTAATCCTTCGTCGCTGTGCTTCGATGATATCGACAAATATGTTGTCACTTTCGATGTAGACTGTTTTGGTCGTATCCGATGCGACACCGACATGATGACGCAAGAGGTTGAGAAGAACCTGGCCGACTTTGCCGTCCCGATCCGTAATCCGCCATAGATATTTATTGCATTTGCGGTATATGGACACGGACCTTTCCGTGTTTATTGCCAGCGATGCTACTTTATCGATGATATCATTGATGTCTGTGCGGTCACCTTCTGTGGGTGACGGCGAATAGTATGGTGATGTTTTGCCGATAGTAACTCCGGTTCCGACGTATACAAAAGACGCATGCTGCGATCGTTTCGGTGCAATGCAATCGTCGCTTTCGTTTTCAGATAATGAAACGGAACAGCGGGTCTCGTCTTTTTCGAAAAATGTATTCACTGTGTTTTTCTCCTTATAACAGGTAACGGGTATGGTCCATCATAGAGTTGTCGTTGCTTTCCGTCTTGATCGAATGCATTCTACGTGCGCCATCCATTCCCCGAATGATAATATGTATAATGCCACAATAATATGACATTTTAATGAGGATTGCATGAAGGTATCGTTACAGTGTCCTACAACAGGTGCGAACATAATTCTGCGACTCGTGATCGTTCACCGCGCTTGAGAGTCACATGACCCGCCAGTTCTTCATCCTTCAATTTTTCAACAAGATATGAAAGGCCATTGCTGCTTGCATCGAGGTATGGATGGTCAATCTGTTCCGGGTCACCCGTAAATACAATCTTGGTTCCCTCGCCAACCCTGGTAATGAGGGTTTTTATCATGTGCGGTGAAAGATTTTGGGCTTCATCGCAGATAATGAATTGACCGGGAATGCTCCGCCCCCGCATATACGTCAGGGCTTCCATCTCGAGGACGTTCCTGCCGATGAGATGGTCGATCAGTTTTGCCGGTTCTTCGCTGTTTTTGAAAAGGAATTCAAGATTATCATAGATGGGCTGCATCCATGAGCGCAGCTTTTCTTCTTTCGAACCCGGAAGATATCCCAGGTCATTTCCCATGGGCATCACCGGACGAGTTACGAGAAGTTTTGTATAGGCCTTCTGTTCCAATACTTTCTCCAGTCCGACAGCAAGAGCAAGAAGCGTTTTTCCGGTGCCTGCCCTCCCCACCAGGGTTACTATTTTTATTTCATCATCCATTAGAAATTCCAGTGCAAAACGTTGTTCCTTATTCCTGGCCTTCATGCCGAAATTGATGCTGTCGCCGAAGATAAGCCGTCGCAATATATTCCCACTGTATAAAGCGAGCGCAGACTGGGAATCCTGACAGGGGTTTTTCATGATAAATATCTGATTGGGGTAACCTTGTAGTTTACCATTGAGGGAAAGCCTGCCGTCCCGGTAAAATCGGCTCATTTGCTCTGCTGAAACATGGATCGATCCGATGCCTTCATATAACCGGGTAAAATTGACCTTGTCCTTATGGAAATCTTCCGATTGAATACTCAGTACATCAGCCTTGACGCGGAGGCTGAGGTCTTTCGTCACAAGAATAACGGGGCCGCCAGGCTCGTGTAATAAATGGTGGGCAACAGACAGGATGCGATTATCATTCTTGTTGGAATCCAGAACGGCGGGAAATGATGAGAATTCCTGGTGGTTCAGTTCGATCCGGAGCCGTCCTCCCGACGGGAGAGCGACGCCGTCGGATAGATGTCCGAGACTTCGCAATCCGTCAAGTATTGCGGTGACGACACGGGCATTCCGTCCAATTTCATCCTGTCTTTTTTTGAGATTGTCGATTTCTTCGATCACTACGAAGGGAATTACCACGTGATTATCCTCAAAGGCAAAGAGTGAATCGGGATTATGGAGTAGGACATTTGTGTCGAGAATGTACGTTTTCTGCATAAATCAAGGTCTCCTTCCTGCGATGGTACGTGAAACACGAAGAGAGTGTGCAGGAGTACTTACATTGATATCGAAGCAATCGTTACCGTCCATTGATTCCCTGTTCATGTTCCGGAATCGTGATGACCGGAAGTCTGTGATTATCGCCGTTATAAACATGATGGTTTTTTTGATGCGTCCACCGTAAGAAGGTAAAATCTGTCGTTACCGATGTCGGCAAGAGTAATACCGCCTTCAGGAATGATTCGAGGTCGGGTATGTTGTAAATGTTGATTTCGAAGCCCCAGGTGTCGATTTTATCGAGAACAAGATGGAGATCCGGTGTTTTCCAGCTGACCGAAAATCGATTGATTCCCCAGTCATGGAACATATCGAGAATTGAAAGTGCCCTGGAAGGTATACTCATGATAAGAGGGACCATATAATCAATGGGACATTGTATGATCGATCCGGGAAACGCCTTGGCTATCTTTCGAAACCCTTTTTCTTTGAGGGTCTCTATTTTTCCATTAAACCAGAGATGAGAGTTATCGAACTCAAAACGTTGCAGCAGGTCAACGACTTTATCTAAAAGCAGTCCGTTTTCTTTCAGGTCGAGTTTCATGGACTTATTCGAACCTTGAAAATGTACCAACAGTTCCTCGAGGGAAATACAGTCTTCTCCATATGGACGCTGAATATGATCAAGAACGTCATCATATAGTATGATGCTTTCCCGAACGACGTCGAGACAAATGGAAAATTCCGCCCATGTCACATTGGACTGCAGAAACTGCTTTAGATTTTCACTACTATTGATGCTGTGCCACACAAATTGTGTGTGCGACGGGATTTTATCCTTGTTAACCAGTTCTTTTATGTCATATGTATTGCCACTGATTGCGCTTGAAGGAATTGTGACACGTTTTGATTTGAAAATCGTGTCCGCGTGAAGTAGGAGGATTTCATTGTTGGGATCGACCTCGGACACAACACTGAGGTTCTCCGGTTCATTATCGATGAATGCAAAGACACGGTATCCTGCATTTTTGAAATACTGAATACCGGCTGCCTTTACCTGTGGTATGTCGCTTTTCCATCCGCCGGGATTCATAAAAACAAGGTCATCATAAAAATGTACCTTATGTTTCATGCCGATTCTGTTTAATGAATGCAGAGTATCGCGCTTAACGAAATCCGGTCTTCCCGTATTGAGGCCGACAAATGTGTTCGGTTGTATCTGAAACCACCGGATCACTTCCATAACGCCGGCAAACGGGCGATGCGATTCAAGAATGGCTGATGTCGACCAACAGTGATGCATACACCAGTCACTGATGACCTGCCACTCATCAGGTGCCGGCAGTATTTCCAGCAGAAAATCGTTGATATTGCTTTCGTGAATCGTGATATCGGAAATACGGAGATTCTTGAAATAGCGCGTGTCGTGATAGTGGTCATATGATCTCAAAACGTAGAGAATCATGTAACGCATGTCCAATATGGTGCCGTCGATATCAAAAAGAATAATCAGTTTATCATGCGAATAGGTTTGCTTGACGGATTCATAATGAACTGCAAGTTTGTGCATCCACTCATTCATGCAATGCTCCTTCATTGTATAAGGTAGTATCTGTTGGCAATCAGCATAACAGCGGCATGTTAAGATTTAATGAGGAATGTGTTACGAATGTGCAAAAAAAGATCTTCAAAGGACACCACCGGTATCGGTTTATACGCGATTGCCCGATACGTGATGTACTTTTCTTGTATGGCAGGAAATAGGTTCAGAACCGGGAATGGCTCTTATGTCCCGGTTGTGTTTTGGGACGCCACAATGCCGCGGCAGGGTTGGTATTACAGGATAATGATCGGCATATCCACCCGTAGATGCACGATCCAACGATCCAGGCGGTGGTATTACCGTTTTCCGATGTGCAGGATGCCTTTGGTAATGTTACAGAGGTGATCATTCATCCTTCCGATATCGGTAAGAATATCCGAATAGATGAGACCGGCATCACTGATACACACACCTTCTTCAAGTCTCATAAGATGGTTGAGTTTATACTTATTGATCAGTTCATCAATTTCCCGTTCGATGTTTAAGGTAATGGTTGCCGCTTTCTGATCATTAAAATCCATCGCTTTCTTGGTTTGTCTCATCAGCGTAGTCGTTTTATCGAATAATTTTTCAAGTTCCACACTGGCCGGTTCGGAAAAGCTCAGATTGTGCTCATAGGCCCTCTGGGCTAATGTGACGATACCTTCACAGTAATCGCCCACTTTTTCAAGGTCATTAACGCTGTGGAGCAATGCCGGAACCAACCTTCTCTGTCTATCCGTCAGTTCGTTCTGTGTGATTTCAACCAGGTATTCCGTGATATGTCTCTGCATATCGTCGACGGATTCTTCATCCATGGTAATCTCATTTTTGAGCTTATGATTATACTCTACTGTACACATTCGGGCCTTTTCCAGCATGTCCTGACAGATGCTCAGCATAAGAGAGAGTTCCTTAATGACAGCCCTGAGAGCCATATGGGGTGTACTCAGCAGATTCCTGTCGAGAAATTTCGCTTCTTTCTTTTCATAGTCTCTGCCGGGGACCATCTTGTCGAGAAGTTTAATGAAAAGCGGTATAAACGGGAGCAGGATAATAGTATTCACCACATTGAAAATAGTGTGGGTGTTGGCGATTTGCCGTGCAATATCGCCTGAGATCATCGGTATGTAGTGGAGGTACAAGGGGATAAACGGAAAGACGATTATTGTTCCGATGATGTTAAATAGAGAATGACCCAGAGCGAGTCGCTTGCTGGCGAGTTTCCCGCCGATACTGGCAATAATTGCGGTGATACACGTGCCGATGTTGTCTCCGAGGACCAGGTACACAGAAGACGGTAAGTCGAGTAATCCGACGGAAGCAAAGGCGATCACCATTCCGATGGTGGTACTGCTGCTCTGCAGAATAACGGTAACGAGTAACCCCATGAGAATTCCGAGGAATGGGTTCGTCCCGAAATGAACGAAGAGATTTGTAATCGTCTCGTTACCCGCCAGCGGCTTAACGGAGGAACTCATTGTGGCAAGTCCCAGAAAGAGAATTCCGAACCCCAGGATTGCAAGGCCTTTGTTCTTGTTCTTGTTTTTCTTTGCAAACAGATAAATCAGAGCACCAATAAAGACGAACAAGAAAGCCGACTTGGTTAATTTAAAGGCGATCAACTGGGCCGTGATCGTTGTACCGATATTGGCTCCGAAAATAACGGGGAGTGCCGCAGTCAGTGTTATGAGTCCCGCGTTTAAAAATCCGATGAGCAGGACCGAGGTGGCGCTGGAACTTTGTATGATCGAAGTGACAAAGACCCCCACCAGGGCGGATTTAACTCGATTGGATGTAATTTTTTCCAGGAGGTCTTTCAGCAGGCCCAAAGAAAGTTTTTTCAGTGAATCACTGAGAATGTGAATCCCGAAAAGAAAGAGTCCCAAACCCCCGATGACTCCTAGAATAACATTGAAATCCATAAGAATACCTGTATATCCATATTGTTGCTGATAGGTTGATATATTGATAACCGTCTCATAACATCGTTGTGATGTGATCAACAATTATTACTCAATCACCTTCAATTATCACGTAATACCCTATAATAATATTCCGAATTTCTCAATAGCAAGTGAGTCGGTCTCTTTTAACAGAAACAGCGGCATAAAAAAACTGGTTTTAAAAAAATCACAAAGACTGCGGGCCATTTATGGACAAAAAAATCAGAGATAGAGTGCGCTGATGGTATTCAGAATGCCGGACCAATAATACTGCCTATGACGACGAAAAATGTCATGTTCCTGTCGGAATAGCAGCCTCATTGAAAAATTACCATCGTTATGTTAAAAAAATAATCAATTTAATCCTGCAATGAACCGATATAATTAATGTCTCCTGATTGATATATGTGCACCGGAACATTCAATTCACGGAGATTCATAGACGATAATCTGTAACTATGATAAGTGATAAACTGTCGTGTGACGGTTTCATAAAGAATAAAACATCAGACGAGAGGGGTATGGAAAAGATCTGCATCGTTAAAAGAAGAAAGAAAGAAACTAGAACAATAGATGATAGAACACCGTCTATAACCGGTTTTAATATGAGAGAAGCTGGAGGGTCGGCCGTGTTATCATCGAGTTCAATGCCCGCGACCATTCGCTGGGATGAAGCAGAAGACAGCCCTCCCGAGGTCCGTGCTTCTGAAAGTGATCAGATACTCTCGTTTGAATTAACCCCTGAGCAATCGGAAATGGTGCAATCGAATCAATATGTCAGAGCTTTATTGAATCAAACATCAGGCAATCTTTCGCTCGATGTGCATCAAGGAGAAAGTGGACAACTTATTCTCAATTTTTATGTACAGAAGGCGCATGCGGTAACGATGCTTAAGCCTGATGAAGTGTGTCGGATGCTGCAGGTCAGTAAATGGTTCTTAATGAAACTCGTGAGGGAAAAGCAGATGAGAAGTTATAAGATGGGCAGACGGAGGCGTTTCTCGCTGGAAGACGTTCTCGAATATCTTGCCCGAAGCGAGGAGGTTAAGTCTTATGTATTATGAATATTGGAATCTTAACAAACCTCCGTTTGATAATGTGCCTGACCCTTCCATGTATGTAGACTGTCATGCATCGATGGAAAGCGCCATAGCGGAAACGCTGTTCGGTATTGAAGAAGGAGATGAATGCATTGCCGTAATCGTTGGTGATGTCGGTCTGGGTAAAACGATGTCGATTCGTATGATAATCGATTCCCTCGATCAGGATAAGTACAGGATGGCTCTCGTTACCAATCCCGGCATCAGCTTTATTCAGCTCTTACGGGAAATCATAGGTCAGCTCACCGGGACACAATGTACGGAAAAAAGAAAAGTCGATCTTTTAGAAACCTTTAACAAACTCTTGTTTGAGACATTAGATGAGGGTAAGCGGGTTGTTATCTTTATTGATGAGGCAAATGCAATCACACCTGCGAATCTCGAAAGCTTACGGCTGCTCACCAATATGCAGCAAGATCAAAATAATCTTTTTACCATGGTTCTGGCCGGGCAAATAGAACTGGCTCGGCGATTGGAACATCCCAAACGAGCCAACCTGTTTCAACGGATCGGAACGTACAGCAGGATTGATAAGATAGAGTCTCCGGAATTAGTCAAGACGTATGTTGAAACACGACTGAAACATGCAGGAGGGACAACGGAGATTTTTTCGGACGATGCTGTTACCGCCCTCTACGAGCATTCTGAGCAGGGTGTTCCCCGTCTCATCAACAAGATTGCAAAATTGTCTTTAAAGGCGGGTGAGACCAACCATTTTGATGCCATTAACGGGGAGGTGGTCAATCAGATCGGCGAACGATTTAAAAGATTGACCCGCCCTGCCGTAGGTAAAAGGAGACCCAGGAAAAAAGCAGATGAAACCGTTTTACGGGAAGAAATAAGGGATGCAGCATATGATCGGTATACAATTGTCGGCGAGATGATGCCTGAGGA
This sequence comes from Deltaproteobacteria bacterium, assembly GCA_016935565.1. Taxonomy (GTDB): domain Bacteria; phylum Desulfobacterota; class Syntrophia; order Syntrophales; family UBA6807; genus JAFGQS01. The sequence goes on along the minus strand of JAFGQS010000063.1, from coordinate 20,448 downwards.
ATCCGATGCTGAACTGACAAGCCTTCCGGAAGAAGCTTTTGTTCCTGCGGAACCTGTGGAAGAGGTTGCAACGGAGGTGGCCGTTCCGGAGTTGACAATTATTGAAGAACCTGTACCTGAAACCGTGACACCGGAAGAGACGGTCGAGGAAGAAGAAAAAGAAGTTGTTCAAGAGGAAGCATCGGAGGCGATCATTCCTGAGTCGGCAGTTTTTGAAGAACCTGTACCTGAAGTCACGGCTCCGGCAGAGGCGGCGGATGAAGAGGAGAAGGAGGCAGCTCAAGAGGTCATATCCGAAAAGATGGTGAAACAGGAAGGGGTTATCGAAAAGTTAGAAATTGGAAAATATGTTATTGATATTGAAATTCCTTACATTGTTATTGAACAGGCAAAATATTCAACCAGGGAACAGCGGGTCAAGATGGCCGGGAGTCTGGCGGCGCAAATATTAAAGAAAAATCCTCAGCTGATTGTTTCTCATGTTGATGATCCTGTTCACATATGGGGGGAAATCAGGACCGTCGTTTTAAACCAATTTGGATAAAAAAGACGGAAAACTTGATGACATTCAACGATTGAAAAGGCGATTATGATGAATGCAAAACAACGTGCACGGGAATGTTTCATCAGGGGATATCGATACGATACCCTTGACCCGGATTCTGATAAAGCCGTCGAAGCGTATAGAGAAAGCATAAAACTCGATGACACATTGACGGATGCTTATGTAAATCTGGGGTTTATATATCTCAAGAGAGAAAATTATGATGAGGCACTGAAATGTTTCGAAAAAGTCGTAGCGCTGGAGCCGGACAATCCTGAAGCTTATAATAATCTGGGATATGTCTATGAGAGAATGGACAGATCGAGAAGTGCAAAGCAAATTTACGAGAAGGCTTTAGAATTGAGCCCCGACAATATGGAGGCGATGCTCAACATTGCTCAGGCCCTGGAGCTGGAAGGAGACTATTACGGCGCTGTAGAACAGTACCGTAAAACGATTGCAGCAAATCGTGATGCTGTAGCGCCGATCTTCTGCCTGGCTGTCCTCTATGATCGATATGATATGTTTGACGAAGCAATTCAAGAATATGAAAATGTGCTCGACAGAGATCCTACCCATGTAAAAGCAAATTTCAACCTCGGGAATCTTTATGTCCAAATCGGTGATTATAGAAAAGCTATTGCATATTTTGAACGAGTGTTGAAGGTGCAGCCCGATAGTGCTGAAACGTGGAATAACCTCGGCTCTATTTACGAAGATATCGGGGATTATGAAGAGGCTGTTACTGCCTACCAGCGCGCACTTTCTCTCAATACCTTTCAAGAAGAAGCCCATGTCAATCTGGCTCGAATACAGTATGCATACTATCGGTCGAATCCGGATAATGTTTTGAAAGAGAAAATAATCCAAAGACTCAATTTTGTCCTGTCCTTGAGTCCGCATAACAAAAAAGTGCTTCAAATCCTTGAGGAACTCGCAGAAACGTAACCGGACAATGCTGAATATGATTTCCCGTACGATAGGTCTTTCTATATTATTTTGAAACAGATCCGCACTGCCGACCGGCGACCCACCCGGTGGAAAACGCTGCCTGCAGATTATAACCGCCCGTATCTGCCTGTATATCGAGCACTTCACCCGCAAAATAAAGTCCTTTTACAAGCCGTGAGGCAAGCGTCCGCGGTTCAATCTCTCGCGTATCCACCCCGCCTGCGGTAATGATCGCCTCCTCAAAAGGTCGGTAGCCTGTTATATCGAGGCGAATGTCCTTTAACCACGTACGAAGTTGCTTACGTTCCCCGACTGTTATCTGGTGTCCCCGTTTGTCCGGTGGGATTCCCGTATAATCTATGCAAACAGGGATTAACTTTCTGGGAAGCAAACTCTTGAGTAATGTACGAAAATACTGCTTGCCGTGTTCATCCAGATCTCGCAGGAGACGTCCGTCCAGTTTGGTATAATCAAGAGCAGGTTTCAGATCGATAGAAAAAGCTACTTTCCGGTTCATGCACAGAGCGTCCACCGCGTATTTACTCAGAGAAAGGATAATCGGTCCGGACAGGCCGAAATGTGTGAAAAGGAGCTCTCCCATTGCCTCAGCCTGCTTTTTTCCGTTGACCCAGACGCTGGCAGTTACATTACGGAGGCTCAATCCCTGTAACCTGGGGGCAACATCACCGGCAGTCTCGAGAGGCACCAATGCAGGTCGAATCGGGATGATTGTATGTCTCACCGATTCTGCAAGACGATATCCGTCGCCTGTCGATCCGGTTGCGGGGTACGAGGCACCACCGGTGGCGATGATAACAGAGTCTGCGTAATAGCGCTTTAATCCGGGATGGTGTTCTGTCTTGGTGTTCTGCTTCGGAACCGAGGACTCTTGTACCTCGACGCCGATCACCCGTTTCCCTTCGACAAGAAGCCGATTCACTGTCATTCCCGTCTGCAGGTCGGCGCCGTGGTCGATGGCCTGTCGTACCAGTCCATCCACCACATCTTGAGCGTCACCGCTGGCTGGAAAAACTCGTCCTCCCCTTTCAACGATTGTTGGAACTCCCATATTGTGGAGGAAGGCCATGAGGTCTTCGGTAAAAAAGCGGGTAAAGACCTGTCGGAGAAACTTTCCATTTGCTCCAAAATGCTCAACGAAATCTGACAACGACGTTACATTGGTTACATTGCACCGTCCCTTTCCGGTTATGCGCAGTTTGCGTCCCGGTTGCTTCATCTTTTCAAGGATGAGTGTATCAGCACCCACTTCGGCAGATTGGACGGCAGCCATCAAGCCGGCTGCGCCTCCTCCAATTATAATTACCTGATATTTCTTCATATATTAGTCTGTATCGTTTGTCATGTCATTGTCACGGTTATGATGGTCGATAAACAATGGATGACGATATTTGAAAAATGCTCTCATGTAAAAACCATTCTTACCTTTCCGCCATACCTTCCAACTCTGATTTTATCTCTTCCGGATTATCGAATACCTAGGGCAGCATTCTATTTTCTGCCATCGCTACAAGCCTTTTCCAAAACTCCATATGGGTCATTTCCTCGTCTGACATTTCCTTCCGGAAACGTTTGAGTTCCTCAATTTTAACGAGGGAAGAGAAACGGGCGTACACGTCTGATGACTTCTGGTCAAGGGCAAGACATAGTTTGACTGTTTCGATTAATATGTCGTCGTTCATGGTGTAGCTCCTCTTCGTGCAGTATCTGACTCAAGTTTTATCGGAGCTGCCGGTCAACCGGTAGTTTACCTTATTGTTTTTGTTGCACGGCGAAAGTGTAATCAGATTGATTTTTGTGTGAAATATTTCATACACAAGGCATGAAACACGTCATAGCATAATCCCTTGATTTTTTGTATAAAAACAATAAACCTTTGTCTTTCAACAGTGGTATCACTGTATAGACATGGTTTCAGAAGTCAAGAAAAATGAAGCAATATACACCGTTCTTTGGGAACCGATAAAGGCAAACTATCCGTGAGGGTGGGACGCAAAGCCATGGGTCATCGATATGGTGATCGCCAGGCTACCGAAGTTGTCAATCTGTTTCTTGTGTAATATTAATATGTTACATTTCTCGTAATCCTTGTGTGTCCTATCCGCGTCATCCGCACGTATTCTTCATCTTTCAAAATCCTTGATGCCCCGGAAATTCAGAGTGGTTGATGATGGAATGTCCTCATGGAGTCATGGTGTCCTGGTATGAATCTATGAAAACGATGTTATGAAGAGCACACTAGTAAGGGTACGATATGAGTGAAAGGCGAAGAAGGGATACTCAAGAAGTTCAAAGAATCTTCCGATTATATGTTTAAAATGATGCATGATCGAAATACACGGTTCTATTGTTCTAAAGAAAAATAAGCAGGGAGCATTATGGAAAAGATTTGTATTGTGAAAAGGAGGAAAAAGTACACTCACGAGTTGAGAAACCAGAGCGACATCTCGACTGATACCGCGATGCTGTCGAATCACAACTTAAGTGTCATTTCATCGCGTATGATTCCTCATGAAAGAGACTGTGAGTCTTGGTATGAACACTCGGAAGAAGACAACAATGAAATTATTACCTTTCCATTGACACCGGAGCAGAGCAATTTGTTTCAGTCAAGCATGTTCATGCAGAATATTTCGCATGAATTTCCCAGCAATGCGGCGTTGGATGTTGAGCAGCACAGAGATGGACGAATCAGTCTCAATTTCTATTTTGAAGCGGTGCATGCACTCAGATTGCTCAAGCCGACGCATGTATGTCAAATGCTCCAGGTCAGTAAGAGTTATTTAAGGAAGCTTGTAAAAACAAGAAGAATGAGAAGTTATAAAATGGGTAGACTAAGACGTTTTTTGTTAGACGATGTCATTGAATATCTGGCACAAACCGAAGAATTTGGAGATTAGAAAAAGTATGGCCTTGTTATTAATAGTCCTGATCAAAAATATGACGAGATTTTCAAGGCCGGGGAGGTGAAGGCTTATGTATTACAACTACTGGAATCTCATTAAGCCGCCCTTTGACAACGTTCCTGATCCATCGATGTATGTTGACTGTCATGCATCGATGGAGAATGCTATAGCTGAAACACTGTTTGCCATAGAGGAGGGAAGAGACAGCCTTGCAGTGATTGTCGGTGATGTCGGTTTGGGCAAAACCTTGTCGCTTCGTATGATCATCGACTCATTAGAACAGGAAAAGTATAAGATAGCACTTATTACCAATCCTGGTATTTCCTTTTGTCAGCTTTTGAAAGAAATTATAGGTCAGCTTACGGGGGTACGATGTGATGTCGGAAGAAAAGGAGATTTATTGGAAACCTTCAACAGACTGTTATTTGACACGATAGACGAAGGCAGAAGGGTCCTCATATTTATTGACGAGGCAAATGCTATTTCGCCTGCAACCCTCGAAAGTTTGAGGCTCCTCACCAATATGCAGGACGATCTGATCAATCTCTTTACGGTTGTCCTTGCAGGGCAGATGGAACTCGCTCGACGCTTGGAACATCCAAAACGGAAGAATCTGTTCCAGCGGATCGGAACATACAACCGAATCGATAAGATACATTCTGAAAATTTAGTAAAAAATTATGTGGAAACCCGATTGAAACTTGCCGGAGGAACGACGAAGATTTTTACTGACGATGCGTTTATTCAGCTGTGGGAACATTCCGAGCACGGAGTCCCTCGTCTTATCAATAAGATTAGTAAATTGTGTCTCAAAGCGGGCGAAACAAATGAATTCAGTGAAATTACCGGTGATGTAGTCAGGCAAATCGGGGAACGCTTTTGCAAATTAACAGGACCGGCCATTCAGAGGAGGAGACCCCGGAAAAGGTTTGAAAAGGAAGTGGTCCAGGATCAGTATCAGGAAATGGAACCGGCACATACACCGGGAGAGGTACTGGTAGGGTATGAAAGAGATAATAGAGTTTCCTATATTGAACAATTGAGACCGGTGGAATTGAAGGAGTCTGTTGAAAAATCATCCTTAACTATGACGGAAGATTTCGGAAGAGACACAAAAACTGACATGATTGCAAATGATGTTGTGTCTGAAGAATCGTCGGATCCGGCTCAAGAAGCTTCTCGTAGCGTGGAACAAAGGCAGTGTGACGATGAAGTCCGGCCGGTGATTGAAAAAGAGGGTTGCGGAGAAGTAGAAATCGGAACGATAAAGGTCAGGGTCAACGTCCCTGCTCAGTTAATCAAAAGGGCACAGTCATTAACACGAGAAAGCCGGATCAAAGTAGCAGGGGCCGTGGCAGCACAGACTCTTCAGCAACATCCGCAATTGGTGTCGTCACAGCAGTCTGATCCCGTCCATGTATGGGGAGAAATCAGGGAATTTGTCCTGAATATGCTGGGGAAAGAAAAAAAAGTAAGCGTGATGTGAAAGTGTATTGCAAGACGAAAAGTTCCATGAGGAACTACTATAATAAACAGGAGGAGGAATAATTCATGATTGATGAGGAAAGATCTGCCCTTCATAGAATTGTGGTAGACAAATACAGAAAAGGGGAACTATCAATCGATGTGAATAGGAGCACCGCATTGCTTCACTATGCGAGAGTTTCCCCGAATCCGCTGGTAAAATTGTTTCATTTTGCAATTCGAATTTATTCGTTTCCTCTCACTGTCGTAGGTGTCATCTTTGCATCGATTTTTGCTGATCATTATATATACATTCTGTATTACCTGGTTGGTCTGTTTGGCTTCATAACATTTGAAGACTATCTGTCAAAAGTATCGACGATCAATTCAGCTCTGGAAAATCAAAACGTATTCGTTAACTTACATAGACGGGGAGTGATATGTATCAGAGAAGCTATACACCCGGATATTCCATAAGAATGTGATGAAATTGTTTTGCCGGAAAGAGGGTTTCAATTTTCGGTTAACGGTGGCTGGGCAGTTTCCGGGTAAGGTGTGACAATGAACCGCCGGTAATAGACGAGAAACAGAAATGTCATGGGCAGTGCAATCAACAATCCAAAGATACCCAGTAATTTGCCCCATATGGAAAGAGACAGTAATATCATGGCGGGATTTAACCCGGTGACCCGACCCATAATCTTGGGAACTAATATGGCGTCCTGAATAATTTGAACAACGATAAACACCAGGCCGGTTAGTCCCAGAACCACCAGAAAACTGGTACCTGTTTCGAGAGCATAGACCAGAGCCAGTAAGATGGCGGGAATGAGGCCGATAATCTGCAGGTAGGGAACCATATTCAAGAGTCCGATGAAAAGTCCGAGCAAAATACCCATCGGCAGTCCAATAAGTAAAAACCCCACAGCGAACAATCCCCCCACAATAGAAGCAACCGCCGCCTGTCCTCGGAAATAGCGGTTCATAGCCGATTCAAAATCGCTCACGAAACCCGTAATTGTTTCACGATGGGATGGTGGAAGGAGTTCTTTCCATTCCTGAAGGACCTTTTCATAGTCCAGGAGCAAAAAGACGAGATACAGTCCGATCACAGCAAGACCGATCAGGCCCATGACGAAACTCGCCGTTCCCGTAATGAGACCCCACACGCCGGGCAGGACCTTGCTTGCCGCCATTTCAACAATTTTCCAGAAATTTTCGGTCTTGAAAAATTGCTGAACCTCCTGACGGGATGCGTACTCTTTAATTGCCTGCCAGAGGTCCGGGGGAAGACGTTTAGCGGCATGCTGAGCCAGCTCGGCATTGTTAACAAGATTTGATAGAAGCTGTCCCGTGTGTTTTATCTCGGTTACAATCATTGGGATGATTAACCATACAAGAAATACTGCCAGCGTAATAACAATAAAAAGACTGATAAAGACGGCGGTAAGGCGATGGGGAATCTTTTTCTGGATCAGATTGACCAGCGGATTCATCATATAGGCCAGGATAAGGGCAACAGCGAAGGGAATCAGAACATCGCTCAAATATCCGAGGATCCAGATTAATCCCCATAACAGAGCCACCGCAATGCAAATGCGAAAAACCCTGTCGAATGTATACGGTTTTCTGTCAGACAGCATTGAATTTCTCCACCGTTATCCGTGACAGACGTTTACTTTTATGAAATCGGAAACGTGAATACCCCGTTTTTAAACGGGGATGAAACGTTTACCTGCCGAAGGCAGGTATAACTATGATAAACATTCCTTAGGATGCCCCGCCGTAGGGCGGGGAGTTTTACTTGTAACTGATGTTACACATATATGGACTTCATAATAGCGTTTGTCGGTACGATTGGTGACGGCTGTAACAATGCGTATTAATCTCCGTCGAGCATCCCGCCCAATCGACCGAGGAGTGATCCTTCGCCTTTACTGCCGCCGCCACCGGAAGGTGCATGGGCTAAGATCCTGTCAGCCATTCGTGAAAAGGGCAGACTTTGAAGAAGTACGGTACCGGTGCCGCTCAGTGTCGCGAGAAAAAGACCCTCACCCCCGAAAAACATCGATTTGAGACTTCCTGCACGTTCGATATTGTAATCGATACCGGAGGTAAATGCCACCAGACAGCCTGTATCTACTCTGAGCACGTCATTGTTCAAGTTTTTTTCGATGACAGTACCGCAGGCATGAACGAACGCCATTCCATCGCCACGCAGGCGCTGAAGGATAAAACCTTCTCCTCCGAAGAAACCCGTTCCCAGGCGCTTCGTGAAAGCAATACCGACTTCGGTTCCGAGGGCAGCCGCCAGGAAGGCATCTTTCTGACAGAGCAATTCACCACCAAACTTGGCCATGTCGAACGGAATGATCTTTCCCGGATACGGTGCTGCGAAGGACACCCGTTTCTTGCCGCTGCCGGTGTTCGTAAAATGAGTGAGAAACAGGGATTCTCCTGTCAGTGCACGCTTTCCGGCACTCATCAGTTTTCCGAAAAGACCTTCATCTCCCGTGGAACCGTCACCCATCTTGGCTTCGAATGTAATGCCTTCTTCCATGTAATTCATGGCACCCGCTTCGGCGATAACCGTTTCGCCGGGATCAAGCTCTACCTCAACAATCTGCATATCGTGTCCCAGTATTTCATAGTCCACTTCATGACATTTCATGAATACAGCCTCCTCTCTTTGAAAAGAATAATTGTCAAATTAATCAATATAGTTCATCGGTGAGAGAAATTTGACGATCCGCAGTGCTTCTTTACAAAACAATTTTGATAGCGGAATGCTTCTTTAATGCTTCGTAGGTGGTCATACGATGGTTCTCATCACGAACCTCGGTTTCGATATTAAAACAAAGATATTTTCCAGTCGTGCTCATGTTGGAGAATGAGATAGCGAAGGCTTCTTCGGTAATCACTTCTTCAACGGCTTTTCGGATACTTCCTTCATTATACCCGATAACTTTGTATTTCCAGAGGCATGGATATTCCAATGTGAGTTTGCAGTTATTACCCGGTAAAATGATCATTCTCCTTTGAAATTCATAAAGCGGATGGGATTGTCGAGCCAAGTCGTCCGACCCTGCAAAGAACGGGGGCAGTCTATCACAGTTGAAAGCGGAATGTAAAGAAGGGAACATTGTTGAGGAAACAAAGGAGTTCTGTGTAATGGTCCTTAAACTCGTTCTTTCAATCGACAGAGACGTTTGCCCGCCTCTTCTATGGTCTCAATCCGCTTGGCGAAATGGAGACGGATGAGGTTGTTAACCGGTTCATGGAAAAAACTTGAACCGGGAACAGCGGCAACACCGATCTCTCGCGTCATCCATTCGCAGAATTCCATGTCGCTCTTCCATCCGAACTCAGAAATATTGACCAGGATATAGTAAGCTCCCTGAGGTTGTGTATAGAGAAGACCGATCCTGTCCATATATTTTAACATCATATTGCGGCGTTCGGTATATTCGGCTCGAAGGGTTTCATAATAGGAATCGGGGAAATTCAGTGCTGTCACAGCAGCTTCCTGTAACGGAGCGGCCGCTCCGACGGTGAGGAAATCGTGAACTTTTCGAGCGCCATTGATAATATCCGGTGCTGCAATCACATAACCGAGCCGCCACCCTGTTATGGAATATGTTTTTGAAAGTGAACTGCAGGATAATGTGCGTTCGAACATACCCGGTAACGTGGCGATGTAACAATGCTCATGTGGCTTGAATATTATATGTTCGTATACTTCATCGGTAATAACAAACGTGTCATATTCCAGGGCCAGGCCGGCGATGTATTCGAGTTCCTCGTGAGTGAAGACCTTTCCCGAGGGATTGGAAGGATTACACAGGACAAGAGCTTTCGGCCGCTGCAGGAAGGCGTTCCGCAGTTCATCGGGATCAAACAGAAAATCGGGAGGATGAAGAGGGACATAAATAGGCTCGGCGCCGGACAAAATCGTGTCGGCACCATAGTTTTCATAAAAGGGTGAAAAGATAATAACCTTTTCCCCGGGATTACAGACTGTCATCATTGCCACCATCATGGCCTCGGTGCTTCCGCACGTGATGACAATATTAGTGTCGGGATTGATTGGAATACCCATGAAGCGAGTCTGCTTACGGGCCAGGGCGGCGCGAAAGTTCGGCGCACCCCACGTAACGGCATACTGGTGAGGGCCCTCCCTGCCGGCGCGTTGAGCAGCGTCCATCAGTTCTTCCGGTGGATTGAAATCGGGGAATCCCTGGGAAAGATTGATGGCGCCGCATTCGTCGGAGAGACGGGTCATATGACGAATAATCGATTCAGTGAAATGGTTGAGACGACGACTGATTGACGGCATAATAAATTTCCTCTATTTGTATTGTCTTGATACTGTAATTATGTCTGTTGATTTCAGTGTGTGTTTATTGCTTCGTTGTATGTTCAGAGAGTTCCTTAAGATACCGAAACAGTGCACGGGAAAATTTTGAGGTTCTGTTTTCTTCTTTTTCTTTCCGGGCGTTCCGTATCAACTGACTGAATTGCCGGCGATCGGCGTGAGGGAAACGATATAATAGTTCTTCGACGAGGTCGTCATTCCCTTCGATTAAACGGTTCCGCCATGTTTCAATCTGATGAAAGGTCTGCACCTTTCTCGTTCGGCCCTGTGAGATGGTCTCAAGAGTTTTGAGAATCGGATCGGTGTCAACGTGCCTCATGAGAGATCCGATATACTGTATCTGCCTGCGTCGGGCCTCTCGCTTTTTCATTGTCTGTGCAACAAGTACTGCCTCACGCAATTCTTCCGGCATTTCGATCTTTCCGATTTGATCCGATGAAAGTTCGACAAGTCGCTCACCAACTTTCTGCAACGCATGCATTTCCCTTTTGATTTGTGATTTGCTCTTTTCTTCTCTCATCGAGTGCTCGCTAAACGTCAGATTCCCCGGTCCACCTCTTCAAGACCTCAACAATTTTTATTGCCTGATCGTTGCTTGATATATTAAATTTTGACTGCTGGATGTAGTCACCTTTTATTTTTCGATACCGTCGGATGGTATATCGATCGGGGCCGTATTCTTCCTTTTTGCGGTCCCATTGACGGTATCTGAATATAATGGTTGTCCAGGCACCCTTGGAAAGAATGAATTTGTCCTCCTCTTTAACAATCACGATACCATCTTCTTCATACTGTACCGTTAAATCCTGTATATCTGAAGCCATACGCCCTTCCTTACATAATAAATTTGATTGCTGATGTAATCTCCCGGAGGGTATATAAGAAATATGTGATAAAAACAACTGCCTTATTCATCAGATTTCCTTGAGAATAACTTCGGAAATTTCTCTTCTGCTGGATGAAAAAGTCTTTGATGGTGGATATCCGAGTGCTACGACGGCCATGAGATCCATCTCTTCGGAAAGCTCAAGAAGCATGCGGACCTTTTCAGCGTTTTTCAGTATTTCACCGAGCCAGACCGCACCCAGCCCCAGAGAATGGGCAGCAAGGAGCATATTCTGTATACAGGCTCCCATAGCTTGATGATCTTTCCTTTCATCATACATCGCTTGTCGATCCACAAAAACGGCTATACAGGCGGAAGCGTTCTCGATTACTGTTCGATAATGCGTTAACGTTGCAAGCTTATATCGAATTTCTCCGTTCTGGATGATAACAAAGCGCCACGGCTGGTTATTCAACCCCGACGGAGCCCATGTTCCTGCCTTGATGATTTCTTTCAAATCATCTTTCTTCACCATTTGATCCGTAAACTGTCGTATACTTCTTCGAGAGTAAATGCCTTCCATTAAATCCATAGCTGAGCTTATCCTCCTTTTGTGAGACCGGATCACACATGTCCCGTAGGACAGTTCTATACATAGAAACATTAATGGCCGTATCGATATGTTCTGAGGTTGAGTCCAAGCTCAAGGTCGATCCTGAGGCGCACTAATGTTTGAGCCGTGCGGGCGTCTTCACTGTACAAACGAATCATATCCCCGAGCTTGCCCGGAATGATATATGCCGCCGATAAAACGTTATCTAATGTATCGAATTGACCTAATAAACGTGCTGCAGTCTTCTTGCCGACCGAGGGAACACCGCCGATATTATTTGTGCTATCGCCGGATAACGCCAGAAAATCGGCAAACTGGTCAGGTCGGACACCGAACTTGTCCATAACAGAGGAGTAATCAATGTCACGTTTGTTGAAGTGGTCGCGGATAGTAATTTGTTCGGAGATAAGTTGGAAAAAGATCTTGTCAGTTGACAGTATTATGACATGACCGTTTTGTAGTGCTACCTTGCTGGCAAGCGTTGCGATGACATCATCTGCTTCAAATCTGGGAATCTCTATCGATGACACTCCGGAATCAGAAAAAGCATCTTTAAAACCGGACAGTTTCTGCTGCAAAGCGTCGGGCATCGGCTTACGTCCTGCCTTATAGTCTGCATACATGTCATGACGCCAGCCTGGTTCCTGACTGTCAAAGACGCAGCACGCATGTGTCGGCCTGCATTCCCGAGCTGCACGCTGAAGTGATTGAACGGATGACGTTCGTGCATATTCCACCCTTTCAGGGCTGTCTTCACCGGGCTGGGCTGCATAAACTCGACGGATCACATTGAGGGCATCAATCAGCAAGAACTTGATTGTCATACTACTATCCCGTTGTATTGATTTGAAATGTTTTCGGAGTTGCACTTCCGTTTATGTACTGCATGTTGAGACGAGAACTTACTCTCCCTATGCCGATGTATGTCATGGCCTCTATTGTGTCGGTCGAGCCATTGAGGAAGGTATCGTTGTCAGTCTGTCAATAGACGGGGGCATCATTGCAATCTCCTGTGTTCTGCATTGCTGTGCCGTTTCGATAAAATGTTTGATTGCTCTCTGATAGAATCGCATGACACGTCGCGGGTAATCGTAATTGGCAGAGTGTCTTCCATTATACGCAAGAAGTGCCATGTATCGGTTATTATAATGTTTCGTGTGTAATGTATGTAAGTAGTGGCCTGCAAAATAAATCTGCGTCTTGGGATGCTTTCTCAGATTGGTAGGAAGCTCTGCCGGCGTGTGTGGAATGTTCTGCTTTTTCATGTTCCGGTAGATTACGCGTTCGGTCGATTCGAGAATCTGAAAGATCCCCTGCGCCGGGTCGGGCCGGTTGTTTTTAACGTGATCCAAATCACCGTTCATGTTGCGAAAATACGTTTCAAAATTTCCCAGGGCAAACAAAAGAAAGGGGTCTAGATCGTAGTATCTGGATGCATCGTAGATAAAACGTGCATACATTTCCGCTTGTTTCCTTGCCAAAGGGAGTCTTTTGCGATTGTAATAACCTCGCTTGTATTCTTTCTGCATGTAAGGAACCATAATGGCGGTGAAATCTTCGCTGGTGGGAAGGGGAGAAATCCTCATCGGATTCGGATGAGGAAGATCCCAGTAATTTTTCACGAGTACGGCGTCGGAGAACTCAGGGTATTGATCGAGAAATGTTGATACTTTTTCATGGTTGACGTTGATATCGAGGATGAGACAGGTGAAATGACCGCTCTGAACGCTATACCAGGAAAGATCAAGTTCCTGCAGCCGTTGAACCATCCGCTGTACATTTGAGCTTTTTTTATAACAGCCGCATTGGATATCATAAACCGTATCTGATTCAGCACTATGTACAGGCGGTGACAGCCACAGTGAAAAAAGAAACAGTACCGGTACGACGGACATTCTGAATAATTGTTTTGACACGGTTTCTCCCGAAAGATGTATGACGGTATATATTGGTTTCTATATAGGAATATTTCAATAAAATCAATAACAAGATATATGTTAACGGCTTAAGGATATGTCGGGAAAAAATCAGATGATCGTACTTGTATCTTATCGTTTAGTAATAATTCGCTTCAACGTGACTTCATGCTCTCTGTAACTCGGGTTGTGCAGTACGTATCGTCCCACGACACAGTAAACAGCGATAGCGTATCTTTTGTTGTAGTTGCGTGTGTCATACGGGACTGTTGCCATGTTTTACTTCCGAAGAATCGTTCTTGAAAGTTCTATTATCCAGGATTTCCCGTATTTTTTGAGATAATGCTTCAATATTAAAGGGTTTTTGAATAAAACCATTGCAGCCCCGGTCAAGAATATCTTTAGCCTGATCATCAATACTGTATCCGCTTGACAGCAGAACTTTTATATTCGGATTAATTTCTTTAAGAATATTATGTGTTTCTCCTCCGCTCAGTTCAGGCATAATGATGTCCAGAATAACAAGATCTATTTCATTTTGTTTTTCCGTGTAGGTTTCTGCCGCTTTTTTACCACTGCTCGCCGTGATTACCTGATAACCGATTTTTTCAAGAATCTGCGTACCAACGTCAAGGATCATATCTTCATCGTCTACGAGGAGAACCGTTTCGGTACCGGTAAGAAGATCTTCGTGACGTTCCTCTTCTTCACCAATGACTTTGTCCGATGCAGGCAGATAAATGGTAAATACCGTTCCTGAGCCCTTTTCGCTGTCAACGGTAATGATGCCATTGTGGTTCACAATAATTCCATAAGCAGAAGCCAATCCCAGGCCGGTACCTCTTCCCATTTCCTTGGTTGTGAAGAAAGGATCAAATATTCTTGCCTTCGTCGCATTATCCATACCGGTCCCCGTATCGGCAATTGATATTTTAACATATTTGCCCGGTGCGACATGGTGTGGCTTGACATAATTTTCGTCGAGGGTGATGTTGGCAGTTTCAATATATAATGAACCACCGCCGGGCATGGCCTGCCAGGCATTGACGTACAGGTTCAAGAGTACCTGATCTATCTGTCCCTGATCGACTTCAACCGGCCAGATGTTTTCCTGAAGTTTCCTGTGGATTGTTATCTCTTTCTTGGTTCGGCCGAACATGTCGGAATTCTTCTTGAGAAGTTCATTCAGGTCAGTTGGTTTGACTTCGTATTTCCCACCTCTGGCAAAACCAAGCAGCTGTTTGGTAAGCTCTGCACCGTTTCTGACATATTGTTCCACATTTTTTAACCGGTCATAGTGGAAGTGGGTCCGGCCAATATCGAGAATCATCAGGGACACATTCCCCTGAATACCCATCAGGAGGTTGTTGAAGTCATGGGCGATACCGCCGGCTAACGTGCCCACTGCCTCCATCTTCTGGGCCTGCTGGAGCTTGGATTCAAGATGCTTCGTCCTGGTCATATCTCGTGATACACATAACGCATCATATCCTTCTCCCGAGATGCTTTTTACAACATTTGCTGTTGTTTCCAGATTGTGCCACTCTCCCCATGTATCCAGAAAGCGGAATTCAAGGTGCTCAACTATGTCCTCCTTCTGTTCTTCAGGTAGGTCCGAGGAAACCAGCTTTGCATAGCTGTTACTGAGGGACATCAAATGTATTCTATCTTCCGGATGAATCAGATCAAAGGCCGACATTCCGACAAGATCTTCAGGGTGGTATCCGAATTTTTTATGAGAAGGGCTCGCATATAAAAAATTTCCTTCTAAGGCTATTATCGCTATAAAATCATCGGTATTTTCCGTAATCAATCGGTACTTTTTCTCGGACTCTTTCAATGTTTCCTCGGCGCGCGTGCGCTCGGTGATATCGAGGAGTTGTGCTACCGTCCGTATATTACCGCTTGCATCTTTAATTACGGAAGAGCTGATTTCCACGCGTCTTTTCGTGCCGTTTTTCCGTACGACATTAAACTCATACCGGCGGGGGATTTTCTCATCTTTTTGTCGTCGGATGTAATGATCAGAAACGATTTTGATAGCTTCATCATCAAGAAATTCACGAAAGTCATGGCCGATAATCTCTTCTCGAAGATAATCAAGCATTCCGCACAGTTCATCATTTACATAAATGAACTTATAAAATTCATCTACAATAAGGATTCCGTTATGAGAGTTTTCAACAATTGAGCGGAAACGTGCCTCACTTTCACGAAGTGCCTCTGCTGACTGCTTTTTATCGGTGACGTCCATTCCCACGCCGAAGAAAAAGTCAAATTCACCATCTTCTTTATAGACCGTTCTTCCATGCCATTCAACGGTGAGTTCGCGTCCGTCTCTCGTCAGAACGCGGTTTTCATTGACAGTTGGTTGTTGCATTGTTGTCAGTTGATCAAATACCTTTGACACCATTTCCCGATCAGTCTCAGGGACGTATGTCAATAAGTAATCGGTGTCGACAACTTCTTCTTCTGTATATCCCAGTGCTGCGAGCATAGGTTCGTTCATCATTATCGTTTTGCCTTCAGCAGTGAGTGCTACGAAAAAAGCGGGTGAACTCTGTATAAGTGAGGTTGAAAAATCTCTTTCTTTTCGTAGTACTTCTTCCGCATATTTTCGCTCCGTTATGTTGCGTGCAACACCGATCCTGCCCGTGGGCTTTCCATCAGAACCTATGATTGAAGATACCTTGAGTTCCAACGGTATCCGCAGACCGTCACGATGTATTACTTCGATTTCATAAACAGGAATCGGTTCGCCGGAAAGTCCTTTCTTGAAACGTGCAAGTGTTGATTCAACGTATTCGGGGGCAAGCAATTCAATAAAATGTTTTCCTATAAAGTCTTGGGTCGTGTATCCGGTAATTTTTTCAAATTCGGGGTTAAAATAGGTAAATTTTCCATTGAGATCGAGAGTGAAGACAATATCAGATAAGGTTTCAATTAATGAGCGATATTTCTCTTCCGAGGCCCGCAGTGCAACCTGTACACGACGGCGCTGCACGATATTCACTGCCAGGATAATAATAATTCCCATCTGTACGAGGAGTATCAGTATGAACCCCCATATATATTTTCGGTATTTCTCATAGAAACCGCCCGGTAGATTAACGATGATGCTGTCTTTGGGGAGTTGATCCCGGGAAATCGAAAATTGCTGAAGCTGTTTATAATCAAACATAAACTCATTGGGACTTTCGGTAATCACTGGTATTTCAGATGCTTTTTCGCCTTCGAGAATTCTGGTTGCCAGCTCCGACGCAACTTTTCCCTGAGATTGTCCGTTTGTTACCATCCCGCCGACGATGCCATGGTCGAGATAGAAATTCCAGAAACTATATATGGGTACATGACAGTGATTTTTTATGAGCTCCAAACTTTTCTCATGGGTAAAATTTTTACCGGACCTGTCACGATTAAAGACAAACAGAAATAATAAGGTTTCTCCTGAAAGTTTTGCAACCTCCTGTTGAAGTTCCTCCATGGTACAATCGTATAGATAAGAAAATTCAAGCCAGTCTGCATACTGTTGGAAGGTGTTTCGGGCATTTGCATGGATTGCTCTTCCCGTGCGTGTTGAATCGGTAATAACCACGATACGTCTTGTATTCGGGTGGAGTTTCAGAGCAATATCAAGGGTGCTCATCGGGTCGATCCTTTCAATTACTCCCGTGAGCGGACGACCTTGATTGCGCATTGAAGAGTCATAATCATTGACGCCACAAAAGACGACGGGCACATTCGGGAAAAGTTGTGCTCCCGTAGTCAGGAGATATGTGAGCGCCTGATCGTCGGAACAGATGATAAGATCGATAGTCCCGGCAGGATATTTTAACTGATATAATTCATTAAGACTCTTAAGATAATCAGTTTCGGGGTGACGCTTTGCATCCATGAATTCATAGTACAACTCCACCTTTCCGGCCCATGGAGCAAAAGCTTCATTAATTCCTTTTGTGATATCATCCGTCCAGGTAAATCCGAGATAATATGAGTGGAGAACGAGGACTCTTTTCTGCGGTGTTTCAGCAGCCCATCCCTGCGAATTTACCATGAATATAATAACGAAACAGAGAAGTACAACTGAGAGTTTGATTTTTTTCAGATGTGACATAATGGCATGGTACTGCATATGCGCTGCTACCAATTTTTTTTCTCTTGTCCGTTTCTCGTCACAGTGATGAACCAAATAAAGTTGCAAGAGTATTCAATTAATTACATCGCCATTTTTTCAAAATACTTTATGCCTTTTTTCATATGCAAATGTGTCAATTTCGAACCGGTCAATGTATCGAGTTATGATGGTTCAAGTACCATGAAGAGGCTTCTTTTATGTCGAGCGGTCGGTTGTATGGCCTTTTCAATTAACTCAGAAATAATTTTCGATAATTTTAAATGAACAAGGCCGGGAAGTTCCTTATATTAATAGACAATGGAATCATATTATGTCTGCAGGGCTGGTATCGCCCATGACCATAGCAGAGCTTACCTGATCATGGTTTTTCCCTTTGATGGTCGCATAGAATTTTCTGATTTTTTTCATGTCGGCACCGATGTCTCCCGTTGGGATAATCATGGGGCCAAATCCTCCAAGCTTACGTCGGAAATCGAGAAAACCGAGAAAAATCGGAACGTTCGCTCCTGAGGCAATGTGATAGAATCCGGTTTTCCAGTGTGTGACTTTTTTACGGGTTCCCTCGGGGGAAACAACCATAATGAGTTTTTCAAGCCTGTGATAAAGTTCGATAGACTGGGATACAATATTATTTGACTTCGTGCGATCAATGGGAATTCCTCCCATCCACTTGAGCAGGCCGCCGAAAGGTTTGCGGAATAACGTGTGCTTTCCCAGCCAGAAGACTTTTACTTTGTAGGTGAAGACATACGCCAGTGTGATTGGAAAATCCCAATTGGAAGTATGCGGTGCACCGATTAACACATATTTAGGAATAGCCGGTAATTCACCTACCTTGCGCCACCCAAGGGCCTTGAGAAAAAGCGAGGACAACCAGTGTAGCAGAGTGGTTGTCATGGATGTATCAAAAATCGTATTTCTCACTTTTCACATTTCCCAAGCAAGTATTAAAATGAATGGTTGTACAATAAACTCAATCCAGAAAACCTTGGACATAGCGGATTTCGGGGAACTCATACCACGAATCAGTTATTTTGTAATCATTTTTATTACATATTCAGAAGTTACCGAATGTATGGTTTGAATGGTAAAAGAAATGAATAAAGGTGTGAATAAATACGGAGCGATATTTGTGGTAACATTCGCTCTGTCAAACAATAAATCATATCCTTGATGATTCGGTTATGCCTGGCGAAAATCCATGTGTATCCGGTCCCATCAAATCTTCATCATCATAGTGCCGGACTATGCCTGGGGTTACCAATCACCGTCATTCGATCTCATCGATGAGGAAATGGAGGAATGATCGTGCTTCTTCAAGGCCTCCGAGATATGCTTCATCGAAAACTGTATCTTTACTCTGGCATGAGAGAAAGAAGGGGGTAAAATAGATGGCATTGAAGTCTTCCAGGAAGCGGGTTTCTCCGCCGAAAATTTCTTCAATCAGCTCCTCAGTATCATTAAGCCATTTGATAAATTCGGAAGAGTTAGACGTCATATCCTGTAAGTCGTCGATCATCTCGATCTGTTTGTCTATTTTTCCGATGGCTTCTTCCGGGTCAATCATGATTGTTCTCATTATAACTGTTTATAGTATTTGCTCTTTTGTTTTATACTGTTTAGTCATTAAAAAGTGGGAATTCTTCTCCAATCCGTGGCACTCGAACAATACCGGATACTGATTCTTCCTGCCATATTTTCTGTGCCTCCTGTTCCCATTTCCCGTCAAGCCAGCCCCATCCGGGATTCCCCAATCCTTCTTCATGGCCGCTTATATGCATAAGGAGTGTCTCCCGGGGCTGAAGTGCCTTCATATACTGTCGTACTGTCGAAAAAGAGATATGGCCCGTATTGTATCCCCGTATGTTTTCCACGGTCCAATTGAAACAATCGATGAAAACGTAATCCGCTTCGGAAAGTAACGCTACGGTTTTTTCCTGCTCTTCCGATGCAGGATTTACAATCCAATCATTCGTATTGTCAATGTCCCAGAAGAGTATGGCTTTCTTCTGATCCGTTTCAACCACGAATGATGCGCTGGAGAAGAGTCGGTCTTTGAAATTTACGGGATCGATGTCTGCGGTATAATGAGAGACGCTTATCGGCGTAATCTTTAAACCTGCCGTTCCCGTTTGAACAGGGTCAAGAACTCTTCCCGGAGGTTCGCATCCTTCATGTCTGTCAGGATCAAGGCAGCGGTGCCACTCGTAAGAATATGTTTTTTGCAGCCACTGAGCTGTTCCGTTTCGGCACCATGTTGAAATTGGCGTGAAGGGCTGACTCCTCAATCTTGCAGTTCGTCGCAGCGTTTCACAGAGACGGTTCAATTCCAGACTATGATCGGGATGCCAGTGGGTGAACAGCAACCAGTCCAGACGAGCATCTTCAGGTTTTACAAGATTACAGAGGCTTGTCACGACACCAAGACCAACATCAACAAGAGCATGCCAGACTACCTCGTTACTTTTATTATCGGCAGCAATGATGGAAACTGAAGTGTTTGCCACGTGCTCACGTTGTGTGCAGCGACCGCAGGAACATCCGAATTCTCTTAAAAATGCATGGCCGATACCATTAACTACTAGGCTATACTTCATCATCTTTCCCCCGTGAAAGATTATTGAGGATTGAATAATCAGTGTCTATACACTATTCCGGTCGATATGGCTATGCATGATAGCATCAGAAATCAGCGTTTAT
>JAFGQS010000062.1 GCA_016935565.1 Deltaproteobacteria bacterium | reverse complement strand
AGGGCTATAATCGTCACAATCGCATCATGCTTGTCGGCTCGTGACGGAATTATCGCCGGAGCATCGGCTCCCATGACGATTCCGTGCCGTTCCCACCGTGGAAAGTAATCTATCGTTGACATGCTGTCGAGTTTGGAAAAAATATTAGCAAACTCGATATTATGAGCCAGGAGGATGTCGGGAATTAAAGAAAAATCAATGTTCTCATGATTTTCCAGGAAACCATTCTTTCCCAGAAAGAAATCGGAAAGACTCAGTCCCTCCTCGATAATGCATCCGGTCAGTTCGCCCCGGGAATGGGCGTCTCGAATCTTCATTGCATCAACAACCGAATCGAGGTCGGAATTTAATCTCCGCTGGGCTGTCAGGATACCGACTCTCGGATTTTTATAGCCAAGGTGGGAAAAGAGATCCACGGCATTTTGTATAATGGCTATTTTTGCTTGAAAATCGGGTGCCACGGTTATACCGGGATCGACCAGGCCGATAAATTTCGGAAGAACGGGCATTTGCATCAGGGCAACGACACATATCTGCCTCCTGGTACCTGTCTGTGCTGAATGTCGTATCAGAGCCCTGTACACGTAATGTCCTTCAATGTGTCCGCGCAGAATCAAATCAGATTTGCCTTCCGATACAAGCCGGACCCCTTTATCGGCGATTTCCTGCTGGCTCTTTTCGTCAATTAACAAAAAGGTGCCGATATCAAAGTCGATGTCGTCGGCAATCTCCCTGATTTTCGACGCATCCCCGATAAGAATCGGCTCGACATAGCCTCTTGTATGCGATTCCTTCAGAGCAAGGAGAAATTCTCTGTTCTCTGCCCGTAATACGGAAATCCTTTTTGGCCCGACTTTTCCGGCCATTATCTCTGCTTCTTCAAAACTCTTTACCATGAGCCTTATCCTTCCGAATCTTGGAGATGGCTGAAAATAAAAGTGTTCCGGTATCTTTCGCTCCACCACACAGGACCTCGCGTCAGTGCCGACGAGGCAGAAACCATCATGACTGTAAAGCCCATAAGAGGTTATCCTCTCATTGTCTGTATCCTTAAGGATTGTAACCGGCGGGAACGAAAATGACAAACTGATGTATTAAGTTTCAATCCTATTCGTATTTCTTTACCGCTTCGTTCCCCTGTAAAACCCGTACCGCTCCTTCGGCTAGTGCCGTCATTTCATCTTCACCGGCATATATCAGGACGGGGCCGATAAAACGTATCCATTTGCTGATCCAGCCGGTGAGCAGTTTTGAATGTGCCAGTCCGCCCGTGAGGACTATGCCGTCAACGTTACCTTGTAAGACGGCTGCCATGGCACCGATGTCCTTGGCTGTCTGATAAGCCATGGCCTTATAAACCAGTTCAGCCTTTTCATCCCCGGCTTTGATCATTTCTTCAACTTTTTGCGCATCATTCGTGCCGAGATAGGCTGAAAGCCCGCCATTGCCCACAAGCCGGCTCTGTAATTCCTTTTTATCGAATGTGCCCGATAAAGTCAGATCAATGAGATCCATCGTGGGTAAACTACCGCTTCTTTCCGGCGTAAAAGGTCCCTCACTCAATCCGTGGGTGCAGTCGATCACCCTGCCTTCCTTATGTGCCCCGATGGTAATTCCGCCGCCAAGGTGTGCAACAACAAGATTGGCATCTTCATACTTCTTACCAATTTCCTCAGCGGCCCGCCGTGCCGCAGCCTTTTGATTCAGGGCATGAAAGGCGCTTTTCCTGGCGATTTCCGGCGTTCCCGATATCCGGGCCAGTGGATGGAATTCGTCAGTGCTTGGCGGATCGATGACAAGAGCGCGTGTCTTATAGGTGTGAGCGATGTCCATGACTATGGAAGGTCCCAGTGCCGAAGGATGTTTACCGTATTTACCCGCAAGAAGATCATTGCACATAACTTCATTGACTTCATATGCCCCTGCAGGGCCCGGATTTCCAAGACCTCCACGACTGACGGCCATGTCGATTTCCGTGAGATTGATAGTATGTTTTTCCGTAAAGTCAAAAAGATCTTTTTCTCTTCGGGGTAACTGATCACGCAAGTCCGAATACTGTGACAATTCTTCCCTGCTGTACTGGATCGTTTCACCGATGATCTGATGTGTCCGCTCAAAATAAGCTACTTTAGTCGACGTTGAGCCAACATTAATGACAAGCAAGCGATATTCCTTATCCATGGCGAGCTCCTCTTTGGTGTATTAACGCGGCCAGGGCGATTTCCGCTACCTTATTATCCCTGGAAACAAAGGGTAAATCCACGATGAGGGGTACGCTCGTACCCATGACTGTGCCGATCATCTGCATTTTCCCGATAAATACGAGTAACTGGGCTAAAAGATACCCCACATCGATGTCGGGAGTTAAATATATATCGACGTTGCCCGTTACGACACTTGAAAGTCCTTTTCTCTCCGCTGCATTCTTGTCAAGGGCACAGTCGATATCGAGGGGTCCTTCGACGACGACATCGCCGAATTGCCGTCTCTGCGACATCTTTGAAAGAATCGCTGCGTCAAGTGTTGAGGGTATAGCGGGGTTGACCTGTTCGATTGAAGCAAGAGCGGCTACTTTTGGTGATTCCATTTCAAGAATACCGGCAAGGACGAGGGCATTTTCAAGGATCACCTGTTTTTCCGGAAGGGTGGGAATATTATTGATGAATGTGTCCGTCGCCAGAATCAGTTTATCCCTTTTGAGCAGTTGAAAGATAGAAACAAAGCTTGCCCGTTTGCTTGTCAGAAGTCCCTCGTTTCCGTTCACGACGGAATCGATGAATGTCTTCTGCGATACACCTCCCTGCATGAGAATGTCCGCATCATGTGCTTTGACCATCTGCACGGCTCTGGCAAGGGCCCCATCAGAATCTTTTTCGTCAAGAATCTCGTACTGTAATGATGCCAGAGGTGTTTGTTTTACCGCATCTTCAATATCCTGTCCCTTCCCGATCATAATGGGTATGATGAGATTGGCTGCTGCCGCTTCACTCAGGATTTCAATATGTTCTTTGGTGACCCATGGAGCTGCGACCCGCTTTTTCGCTGCCGCTTGTTTCGCTGTTTCTATGATTGCTTGAAAAGTCCCGATCATGTCAGCTTACCCCCTCTCGCAACCTGTCTGCCACAACAACTCCCATGGCGATTTCCCCCATGATCGAATCACAGAAGTCTGATCGTGACGGTATCAGTGCCGGTCCCTTCGATGTCATGACCAGTGAGCGTCGATGAACATCGAGGAAAAAATCGAGTTTGCAGAGGATATTCCCCGTATCCAGTGACGGTACCAGCAGAATTTCCGGCAGGTTTGACAGGTCGATGTCCTGGTAGCTTATCAACGTTCCGCCCCGATCGAGGAAGAATTCGGCAAATGATGTTGCCTCCACAATTTCACATTCTCCGAACTCACCGGCAGCATCCATCTCTTTGAGCAGCTTTCCGTCTTCATAGGACGGAAGGGTGCCGCCGAATTCCCGCTGTCCTGAGAGGACTGAAATCCGCGGTCTGGGATACCCCAGGATATGAAAGAGGAAGACGGCGTTGTTAATAACCGCTGCCTTCGCCTTATGGTCGGGGTGAATATTGACGCCCGTATCGGTAAACGATGTAAAGCGGTTCAGTTCCGGAATGTCCCAGAGCGATATAACACTGATTGTTCTCCCCGTACCTGCCCGCGATTCTTCTTTGATGATTGATCGATAAATGTACGATGTGGGGATCTGACCTTTACTCTCCATGTCCACGTCACCTGAAAAAAGCATGGCGGTACCGAGGTTTGCTACTGCCTGACGGTCGATTTCAGGGATTTGTTCGACGGTGCTGATATCGAATCCCACTTCATCCGCCACCGTTTTCATCTTTTCACGGTCTCCGATGAGGATCGGTTCAATATATCCGGCATCTCGACTTTTTTTCACGGCCAGCATGAATTCACTGTCTTCGGGGGCAAGAACGGCCAGTTTCTTGGGGCCTTTTTCTTTCGCAAGCCGGTTTACTTGCTCTAAGGTACTGATCATGGAATTCTCCTTTCAACTGTCTTTGTTTCGGGGGCGTACGTTTCCTGCTCTGTCGTTCACTCTTTCTGCAAAGTTGATGCCGCAGTTCCTTTTATAACGTTCTTCCATACAATGTTGTAACAATGACGGCAGGTCGGTGCCCGACGCACAATACGTTACCGGACAGGCAATTCTATT
>JAFGQS010000195.1 GCA_016935565.1 Deltaproteobacteria bacterium | reverse complement strand
GCTCAATGGTTCGAACTCGACGGATGTCGATAACGGTATCGCATCATATTCGTGGACGCAGACGAGCGGTCCATCCGTGACGCTGTCCGATCCAGCATATGTAAAGCCGACCTTTGTTACGGTACCAGTCGACCTTACCGGAGAGACACTGACTTTTGAACTTACGGTAAGAGATAACAGCGGCCTTGAGACAACAGACACTGTTTCTGTTACGATAGATGATAATGGAATAACTGATTTCCCGGAGACGGTTCTGACAACGACTTCACCTCAGGGTCAGCCGATTGGTTTTGAAGAAGAAAGCGGAGGTAATTATGTAAGTGTCGATACAATAGAATCATCGACCCTACCGGAGGATTCAAGTAAGCCAACGGACTTGATTTATGACCTGATCGATATGACAATTAAGGTGCATACACCCGGTTCGATGGCTCAAGTTGCATTCCATTTCCCCTCTCCAGCCCCGCACGGATATAAGATGTATCATTACAATCGTGTTTCAAGACGTTGGACTGACTATAGTAACTATGCTGTGTTCAACGAAACAAGAACAAAGGTCACTTTAACGATGATTGATGGAGGAGTCGGTGATGATGATGGGGTGTCCAATGGAATTATTATTGATCCGTTTGCCCTCGGTTCAGCTCCGCTGTATTCAAATCCTCCCGATAGTACAGGCGGAAGTAGCAGTGATGGCGGGAGCAGCAGCTGCTTTATTACCACAACAGCTTATGGAACCTCTATGAAACCGAATCAAAAGGCATTGGGTGACTTTACAGAATGGATTCTTGCCCCGATCGTATTCGGTATAAAGTATTCTCCTATACTATTTCTCATCGCAGGCCTGTCAATACTTGTATTGATGAATAGTAAGAATATTCGAGGAAGAAAGAGGGTGTAGTGAATTTATGATCTGCGCAGTTGTTCCATTAGTAAGTATTAACACTCGTCATATGTTGACAAGGAATCTGCATCAGTCACGCCATCTCCCTGTGTGAAACACAAAGAAGATGGCGTGACTGCCTGAGCAAGACGCCACGGCGGGGGCACATTATCTTGCAAGCCAGTATCAATCAGACTCATTCAACAGCCAGAATAGGATGGTTGATATTGCACATGGAAACGTTACCCTTGAGTATTTAACATGTGCTCCCTCCTCCCTTTATTCTCCCACTTTCCTTATGTCTTCTAACATATTAAAAAGTCTTTAAAATGTTTTCCATTGACAAACAAGAACCTTATATAGAAAATATCATCCGTGCAAAAGCTGCCATATACTCTACCTGTTCACTTGTCCTTGAGCAGGTTGGGATCAGGTTTGACGATCTTGCCAGTGTTTACCTTGCCGGAGGATTCGGCCGTTCTCTGGATCTGGAAAAGGCTATTGTTATCGGTCTGCTGCCCGATCTCCCACGGGAAAAATTTCATTACATAGGAAATTCATCCCTCAAGGGAGGATATATGGTACTCGTATCCCGGAACCATTGGCGACGGCAGCTCAATCATGCACGGCGAATGACGTACCTTGAACTCAGTACTGATCCGGGGGTATATGGATCAGTATACCGGTGCATTATTTTTGCCCCACACAGACCTGAGTCGGTTTCCGTCAGTCAAGACAACTGGACGGAACAGGCGATAGAGCAGCCGTATTGATAGAGAACCATGTGTCACAGGAATAACAGTACTAACGCGGCAAAGCAGCAAAGGCACAAGGTCAAGGGTTATCGGCTAAAGGCCAGGAATTAAAACTCAAAAGTCAGATTTGTTTTTACCTTTTAGCCTTTCGCCGTTATCATTTGCCTTGTCTACGTAAGCCGGCACCTTACGGTAATAGATTTCATCTTGACTTCTAACTTTCCAATTATCTATACTTTCCGTTATATTACAAATCTTTTATTTATAACATGATCAGCAAAGAGATAGAATAACGTATGCAATCTGTGACTTTCTTTCGTTCAATCAACATATCGATACCAAGAGGAAAAATCTACAGACGTATGGGGTATCGAAACGGTGTAACCCGTATTGAGGAAGAAAGGAAAAGAGAAATTGAAGACGCTATCGAATATGCTCGATCTCTTATTCATTTAACGGGGGCCGCTGTGCGTATTCCCATTGAGGAAATAGGTCAATTCAACATAGTGTTATCGAAAGGTATTGTTTTCAATAGCAGGGGGCTTGCCAGGATGCTGAAAGGTTGTGCAGAAGCTCTTCTTATGGGGGCGACGGCGGGCAAAGAGATTATGGAAGCAATCGATAACGATTCGAAAACTAATCGATTAACCCGAGGTGTTATTCTCGATGCCGTGGCCAGTGAGATGGTAGATGATTCTCTTGACTGGATTGCCGATTATTTCAACGGACAGCTGCGTAGAGAGAACAGGCGACTGACGAAGAGGCGTTTTTCCGCAGGCTATGGAGATTTCCTGTTGGAGAACCAGAAAATAATGTATGATGTGCTTGAACTCGGAACGCTTGGAGTCGAACTTACGGAAAGCTTCATGCTCGTACCACAGAAATCCGTAACCGCTGTAGCGGGGATCATGGGGTAATGTTATCACCTGTAAGAGAGTAAAGAGTGAACATGAATAAAAACAAATTTAAAAATCTCTTCAAGAGAAAAATTGTCGTTCTTGATGGTGCAATGGGAACGGAACTTCAGAAACGAGGTATGCCGGTAGGTGTTTGCCCTGAAATATGGTGCCTCGAAAATCCTCATGTCATTGAGGAAATTCATGGTGAATACGTTCAATCCGGTGCCGATGTTGTGTATACATGCACGTTCGGTGCGAATCGTTTAAAGCTGGGCCAATACAACGTTTCCAATGTGGTGGAAATGAACCGGGAGCTTGCTCTGTTGGCGAGACGTGCCGTGGGTAAAAAAGGTCTCGTGGCTGGCGATATGGGACCAACGGGGCAGTTTATTGAACCTTTTGGAGATTTGGGATTCGAGGAAGCGATAGGGATATTCAAAGAACAGGTGCAAGGGTTTATTGAAGGGGGCGTCGATCTCTTTGCTGTAGAGACGATGATGGATATACAGGAAGCCCGGGCGGCCCTTATCGCTGTTAGGGAAATGACCGACATGTTTACCATCGTAACGATGACCTATGAAAAGGATGGTCGTACCCTGAACGGTACTGATCCTGTTACGGCTTTGATTACATTGCAAAGTCTCGGCGCAGATGCCGTCGGGTGTAACTGTTCCACCGGTCCGGAGGAAATGGTTCCCTTAATAGCTGCGATGAAACCGTATGCCACAGTTCCCCTCGTGGCAAAACCCAATGCCGGCATACCGGAACTGATCGGTAATAGTACCGTTTTCACGATGGGGGCCAAAGAATTTGCCGCTTATAGCATGGAATTTATTTCCAGGGGTGTCAATGTCGTTGGTGGATGTTGCGGAACAACCCCCGATCATATTCGGGAGTTGAAGGAAACGGTTGCCGGTAAAAAGCCCATGGCACCGGTCCGTAAATCGGTAAGCGCAGTCTGTTCATCGAGAAAGACGGTCGTCTTTGAAAAGGATAGACCGCTTCGTATTATCGGAGAACGGATTAATCCGACGGGGAAAAAGACGCTTCAGGAAGAACTCCTGCAGGGACGGTTGAGCCGTGTCCGACAACTGGCCAGAGAACAGGAAAAAGCGGGAGCGGATCTCCTCGATGTCAACGTAAGCGTTTCGGGTATAGATGAGGAGAAAAAGATGAAAGAGGTTATTAACACTCTTGCAACATCAAGTACCGTTCCGCTGGTTATCGATTCAGCGAACAGCAACGCTATTGAGGCGGCTCTCAGGGTATACCCCGGCCGGGCATTGATAAACTCTATTACCGGTGAAAAGAAAAAAATAGAAAATCTCATTCCCGTTGCGGCCAAATACGGTGCAATGTTTATCCTTTTACCATTGACAGACAGAGGAGTTCCTGAGACGGCCGACGAGAGGAAGGAGATCATACGAAGTGTCTATGACAAAGCACGGCTGTATGGGTTTACCAAGGATGACATCATTGTTGACGGTCTCGTTATGACCGTGGCATCCAATCCCGAAGCACCGATGGAGACCATGAAAACCGTCGAGTGGAGTTCCCGTTATTTCAAGTGCAACACACTCCTGGGGCTGACCAATATTTCCTTTGGAATGCCCCAGCGTAAATGGCTCAACGGGGCATATCTCGCAATGGCTGTCGAACGGGGATTGACTGTGGCCATCGCGAATCCTGGAGAAGAAGAATTCATGAACGTGAAGGCGGCCAGTGACCTATTAAGTAATCGGGACAAAGATGCTTTCATATATCTGAAACGTTTCGCGGGAGTTCCCCAGGGTGAGAGAAGAGATGCATCACGAAAAGGCGAGGTGCCGATTGACGAAATTTATCATGCAATCATAGAGGGAAACAGAGAAGATATAGAATCAGTTCTTGAGCGAGCCGTTAAAGAAGAAGAGTCAGCCGAAAAGCTTGTCAATGACTGCATGATTCCAGCCATCACAAAGGTGGGAAAATTGTTTGACAGCAAAGAATATTTTCTGCCACAGCTCATAGCCAGTGCCGAAGCGATGAAACGGGGCCTTGCATACCTCGATCCGTATTTGAGAAAAGCTCAATCAGAACAGAGACAAAAAGGTTGCATTCTCATTGCCACGGTAAAGGGTGACGTTCATGATATCGGGAAAAATATTGTGGCCCTTATGCTGAATAATCAAGGATTCGACGTTGTCGATCTGGGAAAGGATGTGTCGGCTGAGGTAATAATAGAAGAAGCACGACGTACTCATCCGGATATTATTGCTCTTTCCGCCCTCATGACAACAACAATGGTAAACATGAAAAAGATTATTGATACGGTACGGCAGGAGGGTCTTGGGTGCAGCTTTATGGTGGGAGGTGCCGTGGTCACAGCCTCGTATGCTGAAGAAATAAAGGCAGCGTATGCACGAGATGGTGTGGAAGCTGTCAGGGTGGCGGAACTCCTTGCAAGAAAAGCGAGGGGAGAATAAAGTTTTTCGAGAAGTCGGAATATTGTAAGCAGGAGTCGGTACAATGAATTGTGAATGCCGGTTATTCTTTCTGAATTCTGTCTCCTGTCTTCTGATTTCCCAGTTTTTATCTGTCTCCTGTTTATTTGCTGATAGCTGATCACTGAAAGCTGACACCTATTTGGACGATTCCACGTATTCTACGATCTTTTCAGCAAGTGTTTTTATCGTTTGCTCGAATTTTTTTTCATCCTTCTCAAGGAGCGTGATTCTGAATCCCGGCACCTGGGTAAAAAAGGATGTGAGCGGTACGACGCAAATTCCGGTCGAACCTAACAGATAATAGACAAATCGCATGTCACGTTCGATTTTCTGATCAACAATTTTCTCCACGAAATCTCTTACGGCCGGCATTTCTATCGGTAAGTTCTGTCTATAGTTAAGAACGGCCTCATTAAATACGACAGTCATATAAAAGGCCCCATTTGTTCTGTTGACCACTATGTACGGAACATCTTTGAAAATGTTGTACGCAATATTGGAGAGTTTTTCATAATGCCTGATCCTGTCACCCAGGTATTTAGGGTATTCGGGATGATTCATGAGCTTGGGTATTGCAATCTGTGGGAGTGTGGTGGAACACACCTCCGACATCTTCTGGGTTAAAATGGCATCAACATACCGAGCAAAACTTGCATCTTTGTCAGCATTGTAGACTTCGATCCATCCGCACCGGGCTCCGGGCCACGGGAACTCCTTGGATATACCCTTCATGCTCATGCCCGGTACGTCTTCTATGATGTCGGAGAGGGGAAGGGTCTTTTTGCCGTTGTAGATAATATTGGTATATATTTCATCGAAGACAAGGAACAGGTCATACTCCTTAGCAATTCTGACAATTTCCTTGAGTGTTTTTTCCGGATAGACATGACCGGTAGGGTTATCGGGATTGATGACGAGGATTCCCACAATAGTGTTATGGCTTTTAACCTTCCGTTCCAGTTCGACGAGATCGGGATGCCAGTCACGATACGGGTTCATCCGATAGGTGTTCGGGGGAAAGGATGCATGGTGGACTTCCGCCAGTAAGTGGGTGGAATAAGTCGGTTCAGGCATGATGATACGGGCATCTACTCGGATGGAACTGTACGCTCGTGCTATGGCATCTCCAAGACCGTTGAAGAAGATAATATCATCCTTCGTTATCTGGGCACCCCCTCTTTGGTTGACCTGCTCAGCAAGAAATTCTCTCGTTTCATCCATTCCCTTGGTTGGTGAATATGCATATGATCTATCTTCCTGAATAATTTCAGTCAGGACATCCTTCATCCAATCAGGAATTTTTTCTCCCTTTTCAACAGGATCTCCTATATTTTTCCAGGTTATATCTATTCCGAACTGCTGGAGTTTGCTTGCAACACCAACAATGTTCCGTATTTCATACGTCATTCCCGTTCCGCTTTTAGCAATATCGAATCTCATAACAACCCCACAACTATAAAAGTAATAATTTTTTAAACAATATAACTATAATAAATCAAAAAATAATTCTACAACTATTTTTTGGTGCCTTTTTTCTTTATGTATTACAGTATTTATATCGATAATACGCTGGAATTACTTTAAGGCTTTATGATGCTTGACACAATGTGTCCCCGGTTTTATAGTATTTCTTTCTGAAAACATTTATATGTATGAGGAAAATCATTACCATAAGGAACAATAATGTATGAAAGAACAGGAAAACGGAGAGTCCGGCAGTAAACAGAAAAAACCGGATGTAGAAATCCGGGAAATGGAGATCGACGATATTGCGGCGGTGTTTCATCTCGGAGAACAACTTTTCAAGGCCCGTGAAGTTCCGAATCTCTATCGAACCTGGGACGAGTACGAAGTGATTAATTTCTTTCAGGGGGATTCAGAGTTCTGTTTGGTTGCAGAGGTGGAGGAAACGATTGTCGGTTTTATCCTCGGGACTACCGTAACAAAGAGCCGTTCCGCATGGAAGTATGGCCTCATGGTCTGGTTGGGGATCGATCCGGAATTTCAGCGTTACGGGATTGCAACAAAACTCTTCATGGAATTCAAAGACAGTATGTTGGAAGATGGGGTACGAATGCTTCTCGTTGATACGGAAGCCGATAACGATGATGCATTGCACTTTTTCCGGCGAATCGGCTTTGGCAATCCGGCAGAACATCTTTATCTCAGTCTGAATCTCGCTGCCGAGTTGAAACGATACAAAAAGAAAGAAGGATATGAAAAAAACCACAGAAACTGACAATATTCCAGAACCGGCCGTTCAACCCGGAAGAGTTCGCAAACTACTCGAACATCTCATTAATATCTACAGTCCTTCCGGAAAAGAGGAAGAGATCCTCGAATATCTCTATGGATATCTAAAAAAACAGGGTCTTCCCATCGTACGTCAGGAAGTGGATGATAGCCGGTATAACCTGGTTGTTGTGCCTCCGGATAGAGAAATTCAGTTTGTCTTGGTCGGCCACCTCGATACGGTAGCTGCATATGATCTGGAGGATTATGGCTACCAAGAAGACGATGACACCATATCCGGTCTGGGATCTGCGGACATGAAAAGTGGTTGCGCCGCCATGGTCGAATCATATCTCAGTGCCTGGAAAAAGACGTCAGGTCGATTGCCGGTGGCGCTTGCACTGGTTGTCGGAGAAGAAGAAGAGGGTGATGGAGCTCAGGCGCTCGTTGGCGATTATCATTTTCCCTGGGCAATTATAGGAGAACCGACCGATCTTCAGCCCTGTCTCAGTCATTACGGTTACGTTGAAATCCAGGTACTGACGGGCGGAAAGCGAAAACATGCGTCGCTCGCCAATAAAGAGCAAAACCCTGTTGAAGAGATGCTGCGTCTTCTCATTGAATTTTCAAATTACATGGAAAAGAAACGCCCCGGCCTGATTTATAATATTCGCGATATCTTCAGCCCTCCTGCAGGATTTGTCGTTCCCGATCGTTGTGAAGTGTGGATAGATACTCATCTGCCACCGGACGCTCCGATCGGAGAAATAACCGTTGAGATGGAAGAAATGATAGAAAAACAAAGAAAGAAAAATCAACATCTCGACATGGCTCTTCGTTTTACAACCATACATGCCGGTTATGATATTCCCGGGAAAGGACCTGTTGTCGAAGTCTTGAAAGAACTTTATAAATCTCATTCGCTCATATGGAAGCCTCATGCATTTCGGAGTCATTCCGATGCCAGTATTCTGTGGGAGGCGGGTATTAAACCGATTATGCTGGGTCCCGGGAAACTCGAAGCGGCCCACGCGCCGGAAGAGTCGGTTTCCTTTTCCCAGGTCATTGACGCCGCTCGGTTGTACTTTGATCTTCTCATGTCTCTGGAGTCTACCGAGAGGTAGCTTGTCCCCTCAAAAGATTACTGCGGAGTAGATTTTTCCCTTGATTCTACCTGTCTTTCCCTATAAAGTGCTTTCCAATTTTGCAAGGGGGTTGCGGATGAGCAGGAAGATACGAATTGCAATCGCCGGGTATGGTAATATCGGAAGAGCAGTTGAACTGGCCGTACAGCATGCACCGGATATGGTGCTGGAGGCGATTTTTACGAGAAGAGACCCGTCGAGTATAAGACCGGCAAATGAATTGTCTAAGGTTTATTCACTTTTCGAATCCGAAAAATATGTTGACGATATCGATGTAGCGATTTTGTGCGGGGGGTCTGCCACTGACCTTCCCGAGCAGGGGCCTCAGTTTGCAGCCCTGTTCAATACCGTGGACAGTTTTGATACGCATGCAAAGATTCCCGAGTACTTTGCCGTTGTCGATGAAGCTGCGAGAAAGGCAGGAAAGACGGCTGTTATATCCACCGGGTGGGATCCGGGGCTGTTTTCTTTATTGCGCGTCATTGAAGAGTCAGTATTGCCGCAGGGTGAAGCATACACTTTCTGGGGGCCCGGTGTGAGCCAGGGGCACTCTGATGCTGTCAGAAGGGTCGAAGGTGTGCTGGATGCCCGGCAGTATACCATGCCTATAGAAAGTGCCGTGGAAAAGGTCAGATCCGGCGGACAGCCGCAATTTACGACCCGGGAAAAACATATTCGAGATTGTTATGTTGTTGCCGAAGATGGTGCCGACCTGAAGAAGATCGAAGAAGACATAAAGACCATGCCCAACTATTTTTCCGATTATGACACAAACGTCACCTTTATTTCACAAGAAGAAATGAATACGAAGCATGCAGAGATGCCTCATGGAGGCTTTGTCATGAGAACAGGTACAACGAGCGAGGGGAGGGACCATGTTATCGAGTTCGGCTTGAAACTGGACAGCAACCCTGAATTTACCGGCAGTGTTCTCGTGGCGTATGCCCGTGCCGCTTACCGCCTTAACAAAGAAGGGCAGGTCGGCGCCAAGACAGTGTTTGATATCGGAGCGTCGTATTTATCGCTGAAGACTCCGGAAGAACTCAGGAAAAAAATGTTATAATTTTCGTTGTTCACTTACGTTGAAGAACCAAGTTGTTTCAGGGGGAGTTTGCAACTGTGGACTCCCCCATTTCTATGATAAAAGTTTCATGGACAGTTTTCTGTGCTCCATGTCATCTCTTCCTTATATAAGACACTCCTTCCATGTTTTATTATTTTCGTTGATAACAATCTTACATCGGGAAATAGATTGTGGTGCTTTGTAAAAAAAACTGGTAGTATTCAGTATTATCGGCTTTGCAAACGTTTTCTGCAGGTTAATCTCAAACATGAGTGGAAAGTGAGAACCTTTTGATTTCCATTTTTAATGTCGTACTATCCATTTCATAATATATTAAATGGTGAGTATTTTACAGGGAGACAAATATGGGTAAAGGATACATGGGGAAAATTCTCATGGTGGATCTGACAAGCCAAGAAATCCATGAGGAGGTTATCCCGGATGAAGTTTATCGGAAGTACCTTTCCGGAACGGGACTCGCCGCATATATTCTTTATAATCGAATAGCTGCGGGGACTGATCCGTTGGGACCTGACAATATTCTTGGTTTTATGTCCGGTCTTTTGACCGGAACGGGAGTTCTCTTTGCCGGCAGATGGATGGTCGTGGGAAAATCTCCACTTACCGGCTGTTGGGGAGATGCAAACTGCGGCGGCAATTTTTCGCCGGCAATCAAGCGGTGCGGCTATGACGGGATATTCTTTTCAGGCATCAGCGAGAAGCCGGTCTATCTTTATATCAATAACGGCAGGGTAGAGATACGTGATGCGTCGCATGTATGGGGCAAAGATGCCGTAGAGGCAGAGAAAATGCTCATTCAGGAAACGGGGGGCCATTCACGGGTTGCCCTTATCGGTCCGTCCGGCGAAAATCTTTCGTTAATATCCGGTATCTGCAACGACAGGGGAAGAATGGCTGCGCGATCAGGCCTCGGTGCAGTCATGGGTTCGAAGAAACTCAAGGCCGTTGTCCTCGATGGTGCCAAGCGAATACCGGTCCATGACAGAGACGAAATAAAAAAGCTGAGCCAAAAATGCAATAAATGGGTTCAATTTCAGCCGCCATTTCTTCCCGGTTCCATGATGGCATGGGTGGGAGCGTTGATGAGATTTTTCCCCACTCAACCGGCCCTGGACGGCATGCTGTATAAAACACTGCTCAGGAAATGGGGTACCGTGAGCACGAATCAGATGTCCATAGAAATGGGTGATGCTCCTATCAAGAACTGGATGGGCAGCAATGTTGATTTCGATCCCGGTAAATCGATTACAACGAATTCTGACGTGTTCAAGGAGTGTGAAATTGTAAAATATCATTGCTATGCGTGCCCTCTCGGTTGTGGTGGTATCTGTTCTACGAAGGGTACCTATGCGGAGACGCATAAACCCGAGTACGAGAGTGTTCTTGCCCTCGGTGGTTTATGCATGAATAACGATATTGACAGTATATTTTACCTGAACGAATTATTAAACAGGGCGGGTATGGATACCATTTCGGCAGGCGGGACCGTTGCGTTTGCCATTGAATGTTATGAAAGGGGTATCCTGACGAAAGAAGATACCGATGGCCTTGAGCTTACGTGGGGAAACTCAAATGCCATTGTAGAGTTTATTCGAAAGATGATAAAACGAGAAGGCATAGGTGATCTCTTCGCAGACGGATCAAAAAGAGCGGCTCAAAAAATCGGTAAGGGCTCTCTTCGTTATGCCATGCAGTCGGGGGGTCAGGAACTGCCCATGCATGACGGCAGAAATGATCCGGGATTTGCCCTCCACTACTCGGTGGAACCGACACCGGGGAGGCATACCACAGGAGCACAGATGTACTATGAGATGTTTCAACTGTGGAAAGTTATCAAAAAGTTACCCGGAATATGGCCATTGTATTTCAAGGGTAGTAAATATGATGCCAATGAAACAAAAGCTGTCATGGGTGCTGCCTGCAGCAAATTTATGAACGTGATAAACGGTGCCGGCCTCTGTATGTTCGGAACTTTGTTAGGTGCAAAGAGAATTCCGACTTTTGACTGGATCAATGCGACCACGGGCTGGCATAGGACGCCCGAAGAGTACATGGAAATCGGTGAGCGAATACAGACCTTGAAACAGTCATTTAATATAAAACACGGGATAGAACCGAAAGACAACAGACTCAGCGAACGGGCTTTCGGCAAGCCGCCGCTTGAGGAAGGTGCAAACGAAGGTCGAACGGTGGACATCGATACGATGATGGGTGATTACTGGAAGCAATTCGGCTGGGATGAAAAGACGGGAAAACCCACCGCTGAAGCGATGTCGAGACTCGGGATTTAAGCACGTAAGGCATGGGGACAGACAATGTCATATGTAATTACAGAGAAGTGCAACGGCTGCGGAGCTTGCGCGAGGCTGTGTCCCGTTGGTGCGATACAGGGAGAAAAAAGGGAATTTCATGTCATAAATGCCGGTTTATGCATTGAATGTGGTGTCTGCGGGAGAATCTGTCCGATAGAAGCCGTACATGATCAAACAGGGACATTGTGTGTAAGAGTGAAAAAGTCACAGTGGCAGAAGCCCAGGTTTGATTATAAAAAATGTGTTTCATGTACAATCTGTATCGATGCCTGTCCTGTCTGGTGCCTTGGCGTTTCACGGGGTTCAGATCCCAACGATCCGCACGGGTATCCGTATATGGAAAATGAAAAGGCCTGCATCGGATGTGGTTTTTGTGCCCTGGAGTGCCCGGTTGAAGCGATTACCATGCACGTCCCGGAGCAGACATCGGGTGCTGACCATCCGGAACCTATCGTCACATAGCGGGGATACCGTATTGCTGTCCCGGATACATTCCGGCCTTGGATAACAGCTGCGATAAATGCAAATATATCGGCACGTAAGTCTAAGAGAGGAAACGTCATGGGTGATTACAGAGAAGTACAAGCAGGCAGTAAACCATTTAAAAGAGCATATATTGCCGTGATGCTATGGTTTGTGGGAAGGGCTATTCAGGCTGCAGCCCGCGTGGATAAGGCCGTCAGAGAGGAATTCGAAAAATTACCGGAAGGATTTACGTTTTCTCTTGGTGTTCAACCCCATGGCCCGTATATGATTGTCGGTAAGAACCAGAAAGGCCGTGTGAAGTACCTGGGCTGGAAGCCCGAGAGCAAGGTGGTTGATCTTAGGATGGCGATAAAAAACATTGAAGCCGCTCTTCTGCTTTTTACTTTTCAGGAAAGCACCGCTATTTCAATTTGTCGGGATCGGATTGATTTTGATGGAGATCTTCCACCGGCACTGACCGTTATTCGAGCCATTGGCATTGTCGAAGTGTATCTCCTTCCCAAATTAATTTCGAAGTTAGCCATCAAGAGATATCCCGTTTGGTCGTTTGGCCGTAAATATCTGGGTAGAATAAGAATTTATTTTCATTCAATTCTGGGATATTGAGAAAGAAGGAATATTCTATGTATAAACCGGAAAGTTATGAGTTCTTTTGTCCCATTAAGTTCAGCTCAGGCAGCAGAGCACTGGAAAACATTCCTTTTGAGCTTGAAGCTTTGAGTGCACGGAAGCCCCTCATTATTACCGATAAAAATGTTACTCGTCGGGGATTGGTCAGAAAAATGATTACTGCATTTAAAGATTCCGGTGTGACGATCGGGATCTTTGATGGCATACCGGATGTGCCGGATATGCAATTGGTAACAGAGCTCTCAAATATTTATCGCAACGGGGAACATGATGCGATCATAGCGTTGGGCTGTGGCTCTATAGTTGATGTTGCTAAAGTTGTTAATATTGCTGTTTCCTACAATGTTAAGATTCTGAGAGACCTGGCGGGAGATAATCTGATGGCGCATCCTCTGGGTCCCTTCGTTTTAGTTCCCACGTTGACAGGCACCGGCTATGAGACTTCCAAATTTACTTTTATTGAAGACCTGACCTTTTCGTCGTACTTCTTAATGCCTGATCTCGTTGTCATCGATTCCCGAACGGTGAGGTCGGAAAGTTTGCAAACGACGGTGGCGACAGCCATGGTAGCACTCGCCCATGCAGCTGAGGCCTATACAGGTCCGGGAAAGAATCCGATAACTGATGCTTATGCATATGCAGCTATTCAATATGTCAAGGATAACCTCATTACCGTGTTAACGAAGCCCCGTAATAAGGAAGGGCGCCTTGCACTTGTCAACGCTGCCGGCATGGCGGGCTGTGCGTTTTCTAACATGAAGCCGGGGTTGATACACATACTGGGAGAAGCAATAAGCGCCATGTTTCACATCGCATCAGGGATATGCATGGGAATCCTGCTTCCTTACGGTCTGGAATATACGATACAAAAGAATGGCTATCATACATACGATTTGTTGTTGCCGCTGTCAGGTTTCGATGAATATGCCGGCACTGCTGAGAATTTAAAGGCCGAGAAAGCAGTAAATATAATGTATGAAATGCAGCAGGATCTTTATAAGGTAACCGGGAAAAAAATTCCCCGGACATTGGAAGAGGCAAACGTTCCGAAATATATGGTGAATGATATTGCTGAAAAGGTTTTCAAAGACGGGGCAAGGGAATTTGGTATTGACGATTATCGGATGGTTCTTGAGCATGCCTGGGAGGGCAAGCCGATGGCCCATAGTTAACTGGGGATACCTACAGGGAGCAAATAATGAGGATTCAAGATTATTATGAGTTTATTGCGCGTGTAAGGATCGTTTCTGGTCATGATGTTCTTGAAAAGATTCCTGACGAACTGAAAAAAATAGGAGCGACAAAACCGCTCATTGTAACTGATAAAGGAGTATCAGGGGTCGGTCTGGTTGATGTATTGAAAAACGCACTAGGGGAGAAAATTACAATAGCGAAAATAGTCGATGATGTTCCTCAGGATTCCGATATTCGAATTGTTCAGCGTCTTGCAAAAGAATACCGTGAAGTCGGTTGTGATTGTTTAATTGCCTTAGGAGGAGGATCTGTTTTAGATACAGCTAAGGGAATTAATATCATGGTTTCCGAGGGTGTCAACGACCTCATGAAATTTACCGGCAAAGGAGTGGTAAAAAAGGCATTGAAACCCCTTATTGCAATACCGACAACTGCAGGTACCGGTTCGGAAATGACTCAAGCGGCTGTTATTGAAGATCACGAAAAAAAATTGAAAAAACTTTTTGTTTCGCCATTCATATCTCCGGATATTGCCGTTCTGGACTCTCGCATGACATTGACGTTGCCAACAGCCATCACGGCTGCGACGGCAATGGATGCTATGGCTCATGCAGTTGAGGCGTACACATGCCTTGGCAAGAATCCAATGAGTGATACATGTGCATTAACTGCGATCAAATTAATACGTGAAAATCTTTTAACGGTAATGAAAAGTCCCGATGATAAAAATGGTCGTCTTGCCCTTGCTAATGCTGCTACTTTAGCCGGTATGGCCTTTTCTAATTCTCTGCCCGGTGTCGTTCATTCGCTGGGACATTCAGTTGGTTCTGTGTGCGGTGTCCCTCATGGTGTCTGTATGGCGATACTACTACCATACGGTCTTGAATACAACCTTCATAAAAATGAACAATTGACTGCTGAACTTCTCTTGCCGCTTGGAGGAGAAGAAGAATTTGTGAAAACGCCGAAACATCTGCGTGCCGAACGTACAATATATTTCATTCGCAAGTTAAATCAGGATCTTCATGATGTGTCCGATCATAGACATGCTCGCTTCTTCAAGGAAGTACTTGATCGAGAAGGCAAGCGTATGGTTCCGAGAGAAAGACTGCCTGAGATTGCACAAGCAGCGCTCGGTGATGGAACCGTGATATACAATCCTGAAGATCTGGATTTAGACGATTTCTTGATGATCATCGAAGCTTCCTGGGAAGGTGTGCCGCTGGACAGGAGCCGGATCAAAAAGGGATAAGATTCTTATATTAAGAACCTTTTCTTTTAAGTGCTGTCCAATAATCGCCCTGCCAGTGAAAATGATAAAACAAACCGGTTATTTCCTACCCGCCCAGTCATTTTCTGCCTTTCTCGGTGACGGGGCAATGATGTCCTTATGGGCATTGCCGAATATGGTAATTCCAAAGCACAAGAGCTTTTGAATCGGGTCAAGAGTCGAGGCATTGTTTGTAAGCAATTCAGTGTTTTCGAAATTGGTTCCGCTTCTGTTTTCTTGCTTTTCTGCAATCAGGGCATCGCTGAGGTTCGTTTTCAAATCCTTTTTCTTTGTAAAATAACTGCTCTCCTTCTGTAAAGAGAAACTCCTTGTTACAATCTTTACAAATTATTTTTTTGTCCGGCATCTATGTGTCTCCTCGTTATGTTGGTATGTTAACAACAAAGCCAATTTCCTCTGTATAGAGGAAATTGTTCTTCTCACTTTAAACCCTTTATGAAAACAGAAACGTGAATACCCCGCTTTGTAAAAGGGTATGAAACAGTTACCTGCCGAAGACAGGTATAAAATATTGATAAATATCCTTACAATGCCCCACCTTGTAGGTGGGGTGATTCACTTGTGAGCAAGTATAATATCGGTATTAATTATAAGCAACCTAAATTTTTTACTTTTGACGGAATTTCCGCTTGTGAGGTATGAGTGCGCCACTTTCTGTCCGTACCTGCAATAGTC
The DNA here is from genome assembly GCA_016935565.1 of Deltaproteobacteria bacterium. Lineage (GTDB taxonomy): Bacteria > Desulfobacterota > Syntrophia > Syntrophales > UBA6807 > JAFGQS01. The sequence continues at coordinate 2,359 of JAFGQS010000195.1, read as the reverse complement.
GCCCGAGGCAGCAGGTGGAGCATGTATGGAATTCAGATCACAACGGAAGGTTTTTGTTTCCAGAATTCTGTTTCCTGTTCAAAGGCATAGGCCAGCTGGAGTAGACTGAAATCGTTTTGATGACGACCGACAATCTGAACACCGATGGGCAGGCCATCAGGTGTGAAGCCGCATGGAACTGAAATTGCGGGATTTCCAATAGCAGAAATGTAGTAACACGACTTCATCCAGTCAATATATGTTTCCATTACCTGTCCGTTGATTTTCCGCACGTATCGTTCCTTCACATCGAAGGGAGGAACCTGGCTTACGGGAAGAACAAGATACTCGTAGGTTTCCATCAGTTTCCGAATCCGGTGATAGAGATCGGTTCTCTTCCGCTCTGCCGCTCCAATCTGAGGGCCGCTCAGTTTGATACCCTCTTCGATGTTCCAGATGACGGTATCCTTGATAACATTTCGATATTCTTCCAACAACTCAGCAAATCCGAGTTCAACGCGCCACGCCCGCCATACCTTGAATGCCTCATCGGCACCTTCAAAATTCGGTTCGATGTCCTCTGTAACGCATCCCAGTGATTCGAAGACATGTCGTTTTTCTTCGATAACAGCCGTGACTTGAGGATCTACCGGGAGGCCTCCAAGGGAGCGGCTCCACGCGATTCGTACTCCTTTGAAGTCCCGGTTCAGGGGACGTTGAAAGAGTGAGCCCGGTTCGGTTATTGAGATTGGAGATCGTGCGTCCGGTCCGGCGATGGCACTCAGCATCAGGGCCGCGTCTTTGACCGTACGTGCCATGGGGCCTTCAACCAGCAGGGGGGACCATCCCACCAGGTCGGGCCACAGGGGGACTCTGCCCGGAGAGGGACGGAATCCGACGACATTACAATAGCTTGCAGGGTTTCGGAGTGATCCGCCCATGTCGCTTCCATCTGCTATGGGCAACATTCCGCATGCGAGAGCGACGGCGGCACCACCGCTGCTGCCGCCGCAGGTTTTTGTGATATCATAAGGATTGAGTGTTTCGCCGAATACTTCATTATATGTCTGAGACCCGGCACCGAACTCCGGCGTGTTTGTTTTCCCAATCGTCAGTGCACCGGCCTTGCGCAATCGTTCTACAATGAGGCCGTCTTCATCGGGAATGAAATCTGCAAATATGGGAGATCCGAATGTGGTCCGAATTCCTTTTGTCAGAACGAGATCCTTGTGGGCGATCGGGAGTCCATGCAGTGGTCCCACTTCTTTATCTTGTGCCACCATTTCGTCGGCAATTTTTGCCTGTTGCATGGCGATTTCCGGCAACAATGTCACAATCGCATTGACTTTCGGATTGATTTTCTCAATGTGCGAGAGGTGCGCTTCCATAACCTCGGTAGCGGAGATCTTTTTTCCCCGTATGAGTGATACAAGTTCATGGGCCTGCAAGAAACATATTTCCGAACTCATGCTGAATAACTCCTTTCGCGGCACGATGTGCCTCTATGCTTACCGGAAGATAGAACAAACAATATGAAATAATCAAGAAAAGAAGTACGGTGATACATTTAAATCATACGGTGTTCTATATGTTTAATCGTTTGTATGGACGCCGGAATATGCTGTTCCTGTTGACTCCAGTGGCTGATCCCATTTGATCAGAGAATAGCAAATCACAGGAAATAACTTATTGATATTGTGTTCATGTTTCATGTGTTCCGTCTGAAAAGTTTTTGCTCGAGCTCCACGGCACAAAAGGTAAACGGCTTCGGTATCCATTACTGTATAAAAAATCATACAATCTGTCGGTAAAAGTCATACAGGTAAAAAGAATCCTTCAGGCAATTGACTGGAACTTTTCCCCGATGACGACGCTGTATGGATAAATAAACATGAGATCGTTAATTGTTGGAAGATATTCTAATCATATCGGCTAACTATAGTTTTGGCACACTATTAGCATAAAAGGAGATGAAATTATGAAGTAGCTTTCGCGTCGTAAAAAAATCACCTGAAAAGGGCAAACCATATCGAAAGGATGGGACGCAAAGCCGCTGACCTATTTTCTGTCTGTACGGCAGGATACGGTAGCAGGGTTACCAGGCAGTATGAGCATCTCCGTATCCTGATAGTCGCTCGGCGAGAAAAAATATCAGATATAGAGATGCATTCATGGTATTAGCGCATTTGTTGAGAAACGGAGCAGGAAAAAGGACCGCACTTTTTCTTGTTTTGATGCTTACTTTGTTGTTAGTCTTTTTTATAATTCCCACATTTTCTATCCAGAATATTCATGCCGCCGAGATCACGCTGGCATGGGATCAGAATTCCGAACCGGATATCGCAGGATACAGAATATACTATGGCCAGGAAAGTCATAG
>JAFGQS010000194.1 GCA_016935565.1 Deltaproteobacteria bacterium | reverse complement strand
TCACCTTATGATATCAAAATATTTAATATCTTTTATGTTTCCTTCCATTTCTTCCGGGTGCCTGAACACGGCCCGTACCTTCATGCCGACCCTGATCCTGCTCACGTCCGTTTCATTTATTATGTGAGAAAAAATGTTATCGGACCCGTCGATGTTTATATAACCATAGGTATAGGGAATCGGCCGATGGGTACCCGTATCGGGATCTATAAACGGATAGTTAACAGTGGAAAATGCCATAATGGTTCCCGTGTCTGAAAGTACAACCAGGTCATCCAGTTCTTGAAAGCACGGACCGCAAATCCTGCGGGGTGGTACTTTCACCTTCTTGCATTTCGGACAGCGAATACCGAGGAATCGCTGATGTTCCCTGATCTCCTGGAAAAACCTGCTGCCGTATTTTCCGATCGACCATTCGTAGGGCATGGCCGAGTTGCCGGATGTTATCGTCAATAACTCAGTTTTACTCATCATTTTCTCCTGTATTCCTCTTATCAAGGTTTATCACCGGTCAAAATAACAACATCAGACCACCAGCAACCGCCAAAGCCTGTTGCCAGCGCCGTCTTAACATCGGGAACCTGTCGTTTCTCTCCCTTTCCCATGATCTGTATGGCGGCTTCGGCCACTCTCAGAAGTGCCGTCGCTCCGATACAGTTGGTGCTGATAACGCCGCCGGAGGGATTCATGGGGATTATTCCTCCCATATCTGTGTTGCCTTCACCGACAAACGCGGGACCTTCACCGGGTCCGCAAAATCCGAGGGCTTCGATCCATTTAAGGCCGGCATACGAATAGGGTAAATACAACTCGGCAACATCAAAATCCTCTGCGGGATTTTTGATGCCGGCTTTCTCATAGGCCTCTCTCGCCGCTCTTTGCAGCGACAGCATGCCTGTATCGTAGTCGACGTCACCAAACCATGTCGTGGTATGCCGGACCGCAGTCGATTTTATCCAGGCAGGGCGCGGTATCATCTTCTCCGCTATTCCTTCGGCGGCAAAAACAACGGCACATGCCCCGTCCGTTCGGGGACAGACATCGAGTAACTTGATGGGGTATGCAAGCATCGAGGATTCCATCACATCCTGTATCGTAATCGGCCTGTTGTACATCTGTGCATAGGGATTATTCAGTGCATGCGTCCGGTCTCTTACCGCTACCCGTGCGGCATCTTCCTGAGTTGCTCCGTACTGTTCCATGTAGGCGGAGGCTTCCGTTGCAAGGCTGGGAATTGCACCGGAATAGGAAAATCGGTCCCAGACAGGATCACTGCACGTAACGATGGCAGCCGTTGTATCACTTTCCGAATTTTTCTCCCAGCCGATTGCGAGGACTCTGTCAAAAAGTCCCGATGCCACATGGTAGTATGCTGCAATCGCCACCGACGTTCCGGTTGTCCCTCCGGTGGTTACCTTCATGATCGGCTTCATCACGCCACCGGAACCTTCGACGCTCCAGGTGTCCACATAATTGATCGATTCGAAATGGTCCATATTTCCGATGATGATGGCGTCGATATCCGTGATTGTTATTTCAGAATCGGCCAGAGCTCTCATAACCGCTTCGTTTATCATCTCTCTTCCGTTAACATCGAGTCTGTGACTTTTATGATGAGTTTGACCCGCTCCAACAATTGCCACTCGTCTTGCCATACCAGTTCACCTCCCTACTCTCTTCCCAGAATCCACACGCAGTGGCTCTGACCGCAGGGGCCGTTAATTCCATGTGCCAGTGCGGTCCTCGCACCGGGCACCTGGCGCTCATCCGCTTCGCCTCGAAGCTGTAATGTCGATTCAATAATTCGTGCCAGGCCGGCAGTCAAAACCGGATGGGCCGACAGGACACCGCCGGACGGATTGACGGGCAGACTGCCGCCTTTCACCGAAATTCCCTTTTCAATCATCCGGCCTCCGTCTCCCTGGTTACAAAAGCCCATTCCCTCCAGCCACAGCGGTTCCATGTAGCTGAACGCATCATAGAGTTCGACAACATCTATCTCATCCCGGGGTCTTGTGATTCCCGCCATGGCATAGGCTCTCGCAGCAGCATCCTTCAGGGCTCTGGGATCCGCCAGATCACGATCTCCGAGAAAATATGCATCCGAACAGTGGGCAATTCCCTTTATCCAGACGGGTGTGTTTCTGGCCTTTTTTGCACTGTCTTTGTCTGCAATAATAATAGCAGCGGCACCATCGCTGACGGGGCTGCAATCCAGAAGCTTAAGAGGATCGGCAATCTTTCGAGACCGCATCACGTCTTCCACGGTAATATTCATGGGCAACTGGGCACAGGGATTGTTCTTTGCATTGCCATGATTCTTGACGGATACCATGGCACACTGTTCCTCCGTGATGCCGTATTTTTCCATGTATGCCTGTGCCTGGAGAGCCGAGGAACTTATGGCATCCAGCCCTAAAGCACGATGATAGACCGGATCGAACATTGCATTCGTAATAACTTTGGAATCACCTTCACTTCCCTTCGAATGCGTTACCACCAGTGTTGTTTTGAATCCTCCAAGCACGCGCATGGCACCATAAAAGGCACCGAAAGCACCGTCTCCTTCGACAGTAGAAACATTCTTATCATGTGCTCCGGCAACCTCCTGGACGGCCATGCACGATATCGTCCTTCCGTCCCAGAAATCATTGGACACGGTTATCACGTTATCAATATCATCAAGCGTATATCCGGCGTCTTCCATCGCTTTCGTGGTCACTTCATAGACCATATCGTAGAAGATCTCTCCCTTCTTCCGCCTCTCATACTTTGTCTGAGCAACACCCACGATTGCTATCTTTTCCATGTCTCCTCCGCTTATGCCTCCAGTAGTACAAAGGAATCAATATCCAGGATATGGCCCGTCCGTTCTTCTTTGAACAGGGCCTTGACCCGCACACCGTTCCTGAGCTTTTCCAGTCCCTGCCTGATGAGGTGAACAAACCCCACGTCGGCACCGTCCAGCTTGATAATTGCATAGGCAAACGGTGCTTTCGCCGGTTGCAGCGGATAGTCATATCGTACAATCGTGAATGCCGTCACAACACCTTCGGGACCCAGTTCGGCCCATTGATTATCGTCAATATCCTTAAAACAGCTGCCGCAATTTTTCCGCGGCGGCACATAGACGGTGTTACAACTGGGGCATCGATTACCGAGTATCTTCTCTTCATCACGAAGGGCCACGAGAAACCGGCTCCCCACCTCTCCCACCGACCACGTATAGGGTACATTAATCTGCCCTTTCAGTGTTAAATCCTCAACATCCTGCAACCATGCCGCCATATACTCCTCCTCATCCGTGATATAATGATGGCCTTGTTTGAATGCGGCAAAGCCGCAAAGGCAACAGGGATCAGGTTCCAGGTACTAGGTACCAGGTTCCCGATTTCCCAAATCCGATATTCGATACCGCCTTGAGCCCTTGGCCCTTAGCCTTTCGCCGTTATCATTTGTCCGGCACCAACATCTGTGTAAAATAACTCAGTTTTTGAGAATATAGACTCTAACTGTCTCGAGCGATTGCGCCCCTGCAATGTTTTTGACTAATCCGTAAACAGATGATCCGTCATTGCAAGGGTGATACCGCTGCTCTTTTTTAATGTTTTCGCCAGACCCGAAATCTTAGGTAGTTCATAATCAAAGAAATACCGAAAGGCATAGTTCTTCCCGTTATAGAAATCTGCCTCAGCCCCTGATAGATTGTGTTCAAGGGCTTTCCGGATGGTGATGGCCTGCTTGAGCCACTGCCAGGCGACACAGATAATTCCAAACAATTCAAGGTAAAGAGTGGAATCGGCAAGAAAGAGTCCCACCTTTCCTTCCTGGGCGAAACCGACCAGATGTTGTGTAACGTCGTTTAATACATCAAGAGCCTCACCAAGCTCGCGGGTCTGTGATTGAAGAGCGGGATATTCGCCGGCACTTTGAATCGTCTTATGAACCTCTTCCAGATAGACTTTATAAGCTCTACCTTTCTGCATGGTTATATTCCGCCCGAGAAGGGTTATGCCGTGAATTCCCGTTGTACCCTCATGGATGGGATGGATTCTGACGTCACGGTAATATTGTTCGAGAGGAAATTCGTCACAGTATCCGTATCCGCCCAGACATTGCAGTCCCTGACTGACCGAGAGAATCGCCATCTCCGACGGATAGCTCTTCGCAACAGGTGTCAGGAGATCCAGCAAAAGTGAGTAGCGTTTCCGCTCCTCACCGGTTAGCACTTTCTCATAATCGGCATACTGTGAACATTGGAAGAGAAGTGAGAGTGAGCCCTCTATGATTGAACGTTGAAAAAGGAGCATCCTTTTTACATCCGCATGTTCAATGATCGGAACCTGCGGCAGGGTCGGATCTTTATCGGTCAGCCTTCTTCCCTGGGGACGCACTCTCGTATATTCGAGGGCCGCATAATACGCAGCGGATGCAATGGCAGCCGCCCCGAGCCCCACATCGATCCGTGCCTCATTCATCAGCTGGAACATATACGTCAGCCCCTTGTGGGGTTCACCGACCAGATATCCCCGGCAATCACCATTATCCCCGAGGCTCAATTGTACAATGGGTGATCCCCGGTAACCCAGTTTATGATAAATTCCAGACACATGAACATCATTAAACTCCAGTTTTCCGTTCTCGTCAATCCGTTGTTTCGGAACAACAAAAAGAGAAATCCCCCTCACACCCGGCGGAGCATCCTTGATTTTTGCCAGCATGAGATGGATGACATTATCAACACCGTCATGGTCTGCAGCGGATATAAAGATCTTCTGACCTTTCATGTTGTAATAACCGTTATCAGTCGGCTCCGCGAGTGTGGTAATATCCGACAGAGAACTTCCTGCCTGAGGTTCCGTCATCGCCATGGTCCCCTGCCATTCTCCCGAAAACATTCTTGCAAAATATTTCTCTTTCATCTCTTCGGTACCGAATGATTCTATGAGTCGTGCGGCACCACTGGTCAAAAGTGGGTAGACGGAAGCGGAGTAGTTTGCAGCCGAAAAAATGAAGTGCGCCGCGAGGGTCACCGTGAGAGGAAGCTGCTGACCGCCCGCATCGTATGAATAATTGGCATTGATCCAGCCGCCCTCCCCCGCCGCTCTCATAAATTCTCCGACCCGCGGATGCACCTTTATCTGACCGTCGACAAATTCCGGTTGATTTTTGTCCATTTCCTCAAAGACGGGGAGAAGAAGATCTTTCGACAATTTCATTGCCGCATCCAGTACCATATCGAAGACCTCTTGACTGTGGTCCTCGTAATACGGGTATCCGGTAAGATCTGTAATAGTGAATACTTCATACAGTAAGAACTTTAAATTCCTCTCGCTGATAAATGTCTCTGCCATGATGTTCCTCCCTTTTGCGACGTTACTCATGGTTCATAATCGTAAAAGCCTTTGCCCGTTTTACGACCCAGTCGGTCCTGGCCTATCATCTGTTTGAACAAGGGAGATGGTTTATACCTTTCTTCACCAGTCATTCCATACATTGCTTCCAGCGCATAATACACAACATCGACACCGGCCATATCCATAATCTGAATGACTCCCATGGGCCAGTTACATCCGAGTTTCAATGCCGAATCGATATCTTTCGGCTCAGCGATACCGTTATAAACCATATTAGCCGCTTCATTGTACATAAGGCAGAGGAACCTGTTGACGATAAAACCGGGAATATCCTTAATCGCAATGGGCGTCTTTCCGAATTTCCTGCAAATATCAATGGTTTTTTCCGCTGTCTCGTCACTTGTTTTGTCACCCTTGATGACTTCGACGAGCCTCATCAACGGAACGGGGCTGAAATAGTGAGTGCCCACGATACGTTCCGGATTTTTCGTCACCGAAGCAAGTTCCGTTATGCTGAGTGTCGATGTATTACTTGCCAGTATGACATTCGGCGGACAGAGAGAGTCGAGCGTCTGAAAGACCTCCTTTTTAAGATCCAGGTTTTCATACACCGCTTCGACAACCAAAACAGCATCGGTGACGGCTTCCCCCATATCTGTCGTTCCTGAAAGTCTCGACAGGATATCGTCATGCTGCTCCCGGTTCAGTTTGCCTTTTTCCGCCTTTTTCCCGATAAATTTTTTGATAGTATCGATACCGCGCAGGAGAAACTGTTCATCCGTGTCGACAATCGTGACGGCAAAACCAGCTTCGAGAGCTACCTGGGCAATTCCCGAGCCCATTGTTCCCGCCCCGACAACTGCAACTTTATCGCTCATTGTTATTCCTCCTCTTATAATCATGTCGTAACCAGATTATATCGTTTCTCATCGAGAATCAGCCCTTTGTCTTTTTGACAAATGCCGCCATCCCCTCTTTCTGTTCTTTCGTGGTGAAACAAAGGGCAAAACAATCAATTTCAAACATGGATGCCGATTCGAGATCGATTTCCGTACCTTTATTCATGGCCGATTTAATCAATGACAAGGCAACGGTGCTCTTTGATGCAATTTTTTTTGCCAGTTTCAGTGTTTCGTTCAGGAGATACTCTCCGGTAAAAATATAATTTATCAAACCGAGATTCAGTGCCTGCTCGGCATCAATCATGGAACCGGTGTAGATCAGTTCCTTTGCTTTTCCTATTCCAATGAGACGGGGGAGTCTCTGGGTTCCTGCGGAACCCGGCATGATGCCCAGGTTGATCTCCGGAAGACCGAATCGTGCATTATCAGATGCTACCCTGAAATCACATGCCAGTGCATACTCCATTCCCCCACCCAGGCAAAAACCATTAACAGCAGCTATAACGGGTTTCGTAAGATGGTAAATTTTGTCCACAGCTCGCTTCGCCTTCAGTGCATGTTCGCGGGCGCGCATGGCGTCCATGTCTATCATTTCCTTGATATCAGCACCGGCAACGAAAGCCTTTTCACCCGAACCCGTTAAGACAATCACTTTTACGTGGGCGTCCTTTTCCGCCGTATCGAGTTTATCAATAAGTTGTATATTCACCTCGGTGTTCAAGGCATTCAGTGCTTCCGGCCGGTTGAAGGTCAGAATCGCAATGTTTTCTTTTTTCTCGTACAATACGACACCATGCCTTGCCATAGTTCTGTGCAACCTCCTATGAAAAAATTATATTTATTCTTATTGAGCACAAAGCATGCCATCGAAAATTTCTGAAAATTAATAAATTGTTACAAATGCTTATATTGTCATTTACACACGTTACCCGATTGAAAGAAGTTAACATGTCGACAAATGTAAATATATCGACAATTGTTGACAGGTAAAAGGTCCTTATGTACAATCGCACGGCATATAAAATCACGGGAGATATACATCGATGGCAAAAACACACGAAGTTTTGCTCCAACTGACTGATGAGGAAAAACGGATTTTCCATACGTTCATTGCCTTCCCCGATTTTTTTTCCGTGGACTGGTTCTCGGGGATTCCGGACTTTGTACCGTCAAAAGTGATTTCAGTCATTCTGTTGCTCGATCGGCAGAAGTGGATTCTGCCCAAAGGAGGAGAATACTACCAGTGGTCAAAACATTTTCCTCGCGAGAAAATCGTCAGTGAAGTACCTGACAAAGAGATGTCGCGGT
>JAFGQS010000061.1 GCA_016935565.1 Deltaproteobacteria bacterium | reverse complement strand
GTTCTTTATAGAACAGTCTTTCTAACGGTCTACCCTTGATAAGATGCTCTTCCACTAGTTCAGGAACATCTTCCGGTTGAACCAGCATATAGATGATTCCCTCCGGGTATATTACCATGATTGGTCCCATGGCACAGAAACCGTTACAGCCGGTTTCTACGATCTTGATCTCATCAGACAGGCTTCTTTTGCTGAGCTCTTCAGTAAGAGCTTTCTTAACGTTGAGACTTCCGGAAGCATGGCAACCCGTACCTCCGCAGAGCAATATATGTGACCGGAAAACCTTCATCGGATATTAACCTCCTTCATGTGAACGTAGTGCTTTAAATATCGTTGTGTCTATTCAGCCGTTTCCGAGCCCTTGGCGAGAGCAAAAGGAGTCTGAATTTCACCCTCTAAAATATGTCTTTTGAAGACTTGTCTCATTTTGTTGGCGTCCATGTGTTCGTATTTAATGGGTTCCTGATCAACTATTTCCACGGTAATCAGAGGTTCTCTGCTGCACAGGCCCATACAACCCGATGTGGTTACAACGACATCGGTGACGCCGGATTCACTGATCTCACTCATGAGAGCATCCATTACGTTCCGTGCCCCTGCGGCAATTCCACAGGTTCCCATGTGAACTGTTACCTTCACCCGGCGATCACCTTCTCTCAGGAACGTGTCTGCATGGACTCTTTCTTTAATTTTTTTTAAGTCTTGTATTGTTAATTTTGCCATATCCGCTCTCCATATTTAAATTGGATTATTAATCGTACTGTTTCAGCAAATCTTTGACTTTATCAGGTTTTACCCTTCCGTGAACATCTTCATCCATGACGACAACCGGGCCTAATCCACATGCACCCAGACATCGTACTGTTTCGTAGGTATAAAGTCTATCCGGTGTTGTTTCTCCTTCCTTGACTCCGAGTGCTTTTTGCAGACTTTCGTGAATATTCTTACCTCCCCTGACATAGCACGCTGTTCCGAGGCAGACGCGGCACGTGTGTTTTCCCCGTGGTGTCATCGTGAAAAAAGAATAAAATGTCACAACACCATAGACCTGGCTTAAGGGGAGATTCAGACCTGCTGCAATCTTTTTTTGAATAGGGATTGGGAGATACTCAAGGAGTTCTTGGGCCTGTTCCAGTACAGGAATCAATCCCCCGGCTTTACCTTTGTAACTATCCATGATGTTATCTAATTTTGCAATTTGTTCCGGTGTAAATTCTTTTAAAAGGTCATCATTGTCCGTTTTCATCAACATTCCTCCTGCGCCAAGATTATTCAGACAAGCACTTAATCGTGTGCTCCAATTTCTTCCAGTCCTTCCGTTATGTTTTCTCTTATAAATTGTAAGATTTCAGGATTGTTCAAAGGAACGTTCTCAATCTCTTTTCGTATTTCTTTCGTTTCAAACGTATATGCGGAGTCGTTCGTCAGATACGTAAATGTGAAATCGACATCAGGATTTCCCGCGACCAATGTCATTATTGTACTGCCCATATCACCGATGGGTTGTCGGTCAATATGACTCTGCTTGAATTCAGCCAATACCCGGGTACCTTTTCCCCTTGTTGACTCAAGGGAGAACCTCCCCTCACTTCTTTGTGTCGCCTGATATAGCATGGGAAGTCCTAACCCGACGTGACGAACTCCTTTTGATGTATAAAAAGGGTCGAGAGCTTTTTTTAAAGAATCCGAATCCATTCCTTCGCCGTCGTCAGTGATTTCAATAGAGAGCGTATCGAGTTTCATATCTTCCAGAATCCGTATCGTAACCATAGTCGCACCAGCTCGAGTCGAGTTTTCAACAATATCAAGAATATGCATTGACAGTTCGATCATAACCTAATCTTCAATATATCGTCCCTCTCGACCCTTTAATGCCATCTTAAGTTCGGAGATAGTCGGTTTTTCAAGATAAACTTTCGTGAACACCCTGCCAATATCATCGATAAAATGAGCATCAGATGATTGCAAGAAAGAATAATGCGAAAGTTTAGGGTATTGCTGTCGGGCCTTCTTCCGTCCTGTTGTATGTGATATTTCAAGAGCGTCGAATTGCACTTCCGATGGAATGAAACCAAGCTGGCCGATAACACCAAAACTTTCCCGATCGATATGGGCTGCAATAGCTATTCCATTTAACCGATGAATTTCTTCAACCGATTCATGTAACGACAAGTCTGTAGCTCCGATGAGCAATCTATCGTTAAATCCTTCTATTTCATCCACTTCATTCACAATTGGTTGACAACCGAATATTTCTTCCCTGTTCATCCCATGAAGTGCTCTATACACAGTTTTCTGAAGCGTCGACAAATCATCAATATTATCAAAGAGCGCAAGAATATGAACTTCTTCCTTTGTCGCTATTTCCATACCTGGTAACACGGTGAGATCTTTTCCCTTCGCAGCCTGTATCACATACGAGACATTTTCAGATGCATTGTGATCGCAGATCCCGATGATATCTAATCGTTCACTGACACATTTCTCAACTATTGCTCGTGGATACATATCCAGATCGCAGCATGGGGAAAGACAGGTATGGATATGTAGGTCACATGTAAACTCCTTTAACATTTTATCTATGCATACAAAAAAAAAGCCCCCGTGAGGGCATAATTTATGAAAGTAATGTATATAACTTACCTGCTACATCAAATGAGGAAAGCTCGGTTACCAGAATGGGGATCCCCTCTTTCGAGGCTTTTTCAAGTGCATCCACATCAGGTTCCTTTCCCTGAACGAGTACAATGCCGGCGAGGTCCTTTAAGCTTGCCACGGCTACGATGTTCTGGTGGGTCTGACGCGTTATCCAGAGATTTCCCTCTTTGCTGTTTGCCATAACGTCACTCAGCAGATCACCCACATATCCCCCACTGACATCTCGCCCAAGTAATTCCTCACCACATTTTATCTTTAAATTCAAATCTTTGGCAATATGGCTCAGTTCCATCCGGTTCGCCTGACGGGTTAATTTTTATTCAGTTAGTGTTGATATTAATTAATATCCTTAAATGGGTTCCCTTGCTGACTTCTGATGTCAGTTTAAAATCATCAGAACAATTTATAATGTTGGGAATGCCCATACCAGCTCCGAAGCCCATTTCCCTGATCTTTTCATCAGCTGTTGAGTATCCGGCCCTCATCGCTAATTCGATGTTTTCAATTCCCGGGCCTTCATCATCAATGTTTATGATGATGTTCTCGGGCGTAACACGTATATAAATAATACCGATTCTGGCGTAAGATATTATATTAATTTCCGACTCGTAGGTTGCTATTGCGACCCGCCGCAGTATTTCACTAGGGATACCCATTTTCTGGAGGGTTCTTTTTATAAAAACTGAAACGACTCCTGCATCGGTAAAATTTCCGCCTTGAATGGTAAACGACTGTTCATAATTAAAACTCATAATGAAACATAATCATCTCTTCCAACCTTTTCTACACATCCTTTGATCCCATGCTCGTATAATCTTCCCGATGTTTCAAAGAGAATGTACCGTGTTGAAAGGATTGGAATGTTTAATTCATCCGCCAGTCTGAGTGTTTCATCCGGGGCAACTTTCCCCCGAACCAACACAATAGCGGCTATATCGAGAATACTTGACGTCCTAACAATCTGAGGATTAGTCAGTCCTGTGAGAAGGAGGCTTCCGGCTTTGGCAAAGGCAAGAACATCACTGAGCAGATCTGCACTAAAGGCTGTCCTTACTTCCATGTTGAGTTGATCTCGTCCGACAAGAACCTTTGCATCAAGTATATCAATAATATCGAAAAGCGTCACAATCATCTCCTGGAAAAAATGGATTCCAGTCACTCTATCCCTGCTACTTTTAAGAAGTATATTATATAAACAAACTCCTACAAAATTCATCCGTTTTTTAAATGAAATCGAATTCCTGCCTAACATAAGGTTTATCCTATGTCAATTGATTTCTGGTTCTGAATCTGTTTTTTGTTCATGCTTGGTATTTTTTAACTTATCGATATGGAACGTTATTTTTGAGCCGCATCCATAATTTTGTAAGGTTGCTGTTTTTTTTCTTGACACAGGAGAAATATTAAATTAATTATAAATGACTGATGGTCATTAAATGACCGATGTTCATTGTGTGAATTCCGGTCATTATCAGGGAGGCTTGATCGACGATATATGTCAGTGGGATTATCAAAAAATAATTACACATTGTTTTTTTACCTGTAAGTGACTAAGGATCTACGTTTGATAACCGTCAAAAGAAGAGAAAAAGAAAAAGAAAAAAGAAAAAAAACAATTCTCAGGGCCGCGCAACTGCTACTTTTTAAAAAAGGCTTCAAGTCGGTTACCGTCGAAAGTATTGCCAAGCAAGCGAAATTAAGCAAAGGGGCGGTATATCTTTATTTTAAAAGTAAGGAAGAGATCTACGCTCAGATTCTTCTGAACGATATCGAAAAATTCAATAAAAAAGTTTTTGATGTTGTTGAAATAGACGGAACCGCCACAAATATGATGTTTAATTTTTCTGACATTTATATCGATTTCTTTCTTAACGAAAGAGAATTATTCAGAATTCTCATGACCTTTATGCTCCATACGGATGATCTGAATTTCTCCGCTGAGATGAACAGTCAAATGATTCAAGAGACGAACAGGACGATCGAGGTCGTTGATAGAATACTGAAGCAAGGTTTTGATACCGGTGAATTTTCCTGTAAGAACGACATCATCAAAGTACGAAATGTTGTCTGGGGATTGCTCAATGGAATCATATCTTTGCACCTTTTTACGGGAAAGGAAATAACACGAGAAGTGAGAATTCGCTCTCATATCAGTGAAGGCCTGAAAGTGTTTATTGAGGGATTGAAACAGTCCCATAACAATCCGGATGATTCCGGAAGATAATGAGAGGAGGGTTTTATGAGTAATTTATTGGCAAATATGAGGGACCAGAAATTTGTCCTCTATGAACATCTCGGCATTCAGAAGCTGTTCTCCTCTGAAAAATACGGGGATTATGGCGAGGAAGTCATCGACATGATGCTGAATGAGGCCGAAAAAATGGCTGTCGATCTCCTTGTTCCCGCGTATGATGTTGGAGATAAAGAGGGATGTATCTTTAAGGATGGTAAGGTTTATGTGCCGGAATGTTTCCATGATGCCTATAAGAAATTTGTGGAAGCCGGTTGGCTCTGTGCGCATAAGGATACCGATGTGGGTGGACAGGGAATGCCTCTGGTGGCTTATTCGGCTTGTTATGAGTATTTCGATGCTGCGAACTTTGCCTTTGTTATGTATCCCGGTTTGACACAGGGTGCTGCCGGTCTGATCGAACATCATGGTACGGAGGAACTGAAAAATAAGTACATGTTTAAGATGTATGCCGGTGAATGGACGGGTACCATGTGTTTAACAGAGCCCGGTGCAGGAACCGATGTGGGAGCTTTACGGACGACAGCCAAAAGACTGCCCGACGGTACATTCAGTATTACAGGAACAAAGTGTTTTATATCATGCGGAGATAACGACCTTGTAGAGAATATTATTCATCCGGTTCTCGCAAGAATCGAGGGAGATGTTCCGGGGACAGGTGGAATATCCATTTTCATTGTTCCTAAATACAGGGTAAATGATGATGGTACTCTGGGTGAATTTAATGATGTTCATACGGGTAACATAGAGCACAAAATGGGAATCAAGGGTTCCGCTACCTGCACACTCAACTTTGGTGACGAAGGCCAATGTATCGGCGAACTTCTCGGCAAAGAGCGAGAGGGAATGAGAATTATGTTTCAGATGATGAACGAAGCTCGATTGGAAGTTGGTATGCAGGGTCTCGGTCATGCAACAGCGGCATATGAACATGCACTACAGTATGCCAGGGAAAGAATACAAAGTTCCCCGATCTGGGAGATGAAAAATCCATATGCCACGGCTGTTCCCATTATTGAACATCCGGACATCAGACGAAGTCTTCTCTGGATGAAAGCATACGTAGAAGGAATCAGGGCGCTGAATTTCTTTGCTGCATTCTGCATAGATATGGAGAAGACTGTAGAGAATGAAGATGAGAAGAAAAAATATGAGGGATTCGTCGAACTCCTGACGCCTATCTGTAAAGCGTTTTCATCAGATAAGGCCCTTGAGATATGTTCCCTGGCGATTGATGTACACGGTGGCTACGGATACTGCTCGGAATATCCCGTTGAACAATATATGAGAGACTGCAAGATCGCAAGTATTTATGAAGGAACGAATGCAGTGCAGGCCCTCGACCTGGTTGGTAGAAAGCTTGCCATGAACAGGGGCCAGAATGTTCTGAACTTATTCGGAGAAATCAGCGGTACTATCAAGAAGGCAAAAGAAATCGAGGAACTCAAAGATTATGCAGCCCACGTAGAAGATGCATTTAACGCAGTCAGTGATCTGACGAGACAGTTTGGCACGTGGGCAAAGAGTGCCGGATTTTTACTGCCTATATTGAATGCGAGACCGTATCTCATGATTCTGGGCGATTTGTGTGTCGGATGGTTACTGATGCAGGCGGCTACTATTGCTGAAGAGAAGCTTGGTGCTCTGTATAAAGAAGCGGATGCCGATACGAAAGCAAGCCAAAGAGCTCTGGCTCGCGAAAATGCGGATGTAGCATTTTACCAAGGGAAGATCGCTTCTGCGAAATTCTTCGCGACGACAGTACTTCCGGCAATCAAAGGTAAATGCGAGGCCATTAAGGTCGGTGAGCGGATTCCGATAGAAATACTGGAAGAGTCGTTCGGAAAGTAATAATGTTGCGGATAGATGTGAAAAAAACTGGCACAGTTATCGTAAATGAAATCTTATATCATAGTGTGATATGGTTTTGGAAACAGAGTAAGATACAGTAGCTTTTCGCCTTACAAGGAGGAGTGATATGTCATATGAAATTAAAAAAGCTGCCGTCTTAGGGGCAGGAGTCATGGGTGCCACCATCGCGGCTCATCTGACAAATGCGGGCGTTGAATGCCTGCTGCTCGATATTATTCCATTCGAGCTTACTGATGAGGACAAGAAAAAAGGTTTGACGGAAGAGAGTCCGGAGTGGCGTAACAGATTCGCAGCAAACGGACTGAATGCTGCACTAAAATCGAAACCGGCCAGTTTCTATTCGAAGCAGAATGCACCGATGATCACGATCGGTAATTTTGACGACAATCTTGACTGGCTGGCTAACGTGGATTGGATTATTGAGGTTGTCATAGAAAACCTGAAGATCAAGCAGGATCTCTTTGCACGGGTTGAAAAAATAGTCGGACCCAACTGTATCGTAACGACGAATACATCGGGTATACCCATCAAAGACATTTCAGCGAATTTCGGTACGAGCCTGAAGGAACGCTTTCTGGGGACTCACTTTTTCAATCCTCCCCGCTATATGAAACTTCTGGAAATTATTCCCGGAGAGGAAACGAACAAGGACGTTATTGAATATATGACCAGGTTCTGTGAGGACGTCCTCGGAAAGGGTGTGGTGATCTGTAAGGACGTACCCAATTTTATTGCTAATCGTATCGGAGTCTTCGATATATCCAATGCAATTCATCTCATGGTTGATAAGGGACTTACCGTTCCCGAACTGGATGCCATTATCGGCAAATCGGTGGGAAGACCGGGCTCGTCAATCTTCGGCACCCTCGATCTTGTCGGTCTGGATACGGGATATCACGTCATGAACAATCTGTATGATGCAGTTCCTGACGATGAAATGAGAAGTTACTTCGAACCAAGCGATTTCTTCAAACAGATGATCGAGAAAAAGTGGCTCGGTAACAAGACAAAACAGGGTTTTTACAAGAGGACGAAAGACGAAAAAGGCAAGAGAATTAAACTGACCCTTGATTACAAGACTATGGAATACGTTCCCTTTGGGAAGCCGAAGTTTGCCTCTGTTTCCGATGCCGGCAAAAAAGAAGGCGGGTTTGAGGTAAAAATTGCGGCCTTATTCAATGGAGAAGATATTGCAGCCGAGGTCGTTCGGGAATATCTCTGCCGGAATTTCATCTATGCGGCCAACCGAATTCCTGAAATCAGCGATACGATAGTCGGTATTGATAACGCCATGAAGTGGGGATTCAATCATCGACTGGGACCCTTCGAGACATGGGATGCCATCGGTGTCAAGGAATCGGTGGATGCGATGAAAAAGCTGAAGCTGAAAGTACCCAAGAAGATAACCGACATGTTGAAGGCCGAATGTGAGTCGTTCTATCTCAAAAAAGACGACGGGAAATATTACTATGATTTTGAAACAAAGGGTTATGTAAAGCTCGACGAAAACCCGAAGATCATTCTGCTTCCGTCACTCAAGGAACGACAGAAAGTCATCAAATCCAACCTCGGTGCATCTCTGTTGGATATTGGTGACGGCATCGCCTGCCTCGAGTTCCACACCAAGATGAACGCCGTCGACGGAGATGTTATCAGTAT
Organism: Deltaproteobacteria bacterium; assembly: GCA_016935565.1. Taxonomy (GTDB): domain Bacteria; phylum Desulfobacterota; class Syntrophia; order Syntrophales; family UBA6807; genus JAFGQS01. Next base: position 991 of record JAFGQS010000061.1, on the reverse strand, counting down.
GATCAATGACAGCTGTGATATCGTCGAAAAAGATTTCCTCGGACTGGTTGTGGCAAATCATGGTACGAACTTTTCCGTCGGTGCCAATATATTCCAGGTTCTGGTGGCGATCCAAAGGGGTGACTGGGATCTTCTGGACAATCTCGTCCATGACTTCCAGTATGCAAACATGAGAATGAAATACTGTGCAAAACCGGTTGTAACCGCCCCGGCAGGTATGGCCCTGGGTGGTGGCTGTGAAATGGCTATGCACGGTGTGAAATGTCAGCCCTGCGGTGAAACATACATGGGACTGGTTGAAGTCGGTGTCGGCGTCATCCCTGCGGGAGGAGGTACCAAGGAATTGATGGTGCGCGTGACCGAAGGGATACCGGACGGTGCCGTTGAAAACGGGCTGAACATGCAGACATACTATCAGAAGGTCTTCGAGAATATCGGGATGGCAAAGGTGGCAACCAGTGCAATGGAAGCCATGGAACTTGGTTATATCAGGAAGACCGACGGTATCAGCCTCAATCGCGACCAGCAGATCTGGGATGCAAAAGAAGTTGCCCTTGGCCTGTCTAGATTTTACAGGAAACCGAAACAGGCCATGATTCCGGTTATGGGTGAAAATTTCAAAGGAATGGCGGAATCAATCCTTTATAATATGAGACACGGAAATTTCGTTTCTGACTATGATGTCCACGTGGCAATGAAGCTCGCCGGTATCATTTCAGGAGGCGATTGTGCCGAAGGTACCTATGTCACAGAAGATTTGATTCTTGATCTGGAAAGAGAAGCTTTCCTGAGTCTTGCCGGTGAATCGATGTCGCAGGACAGGATCATGCACATGCTGACAACGGGGAAACCGCTGCGTAACTAACCTATACAGACATGTTCATGCTCTCCGGCCGCAAAGAGCAAGGCCGGGGTGGCATTTGATAGATAAGGAGGAAAATCATGCGTGAAGCTGTTATCGTTGAATCCGTCAGAAGTCCAGGTGGACGAT
>JAFGQS010000060.1 GCA_016935565.1 Deltaproteobacteria bacterium | reverse complement strand
TTGCCCTCGATTAAATCTTTACTGAGAAAACCGAAGAGCCCATAAAATCCCGCCGAAAAGTATTAACTTAATACGAGTTTTGCGGTCATTCTCGCAAGCTCAAGAAAAAATCCGGGAAAAACAAATAAGAGAAAGGAAACGAAGGCAGTAAATACAGGTGGTGCTACAGCGAAAAACGGTGCTTCCTGAATCGTCGTCGAATCATTAAATTGAGCATTGCTGGTAAAGAAAGCGTTATAGGCTATCGGCAGGAAATAGGCCGCGTTTAAAAGAGAACTGGTAAGGAGAATCACGAGAATAGGAATATGATGGGAATCGATAGAACCCAGTGCAAGATACCATTTACTTATAAAACCACCGAACGGTGGAATCCCGATAACACTCAAGGAACCGAAGAAGAACGCAGCCATGGTGATGGGCATCTTCTTCCCGATACCTTTCATGTCACTGATCTTTTTCAGACCTGTATTAACCAGTATGGCTCCCGCACAGAAAAAGAGCGTTATCTTTCCAAATGCGTGCATAACGATGTGAACGATTCCGCCGGTCATGCCGATGATACTCAGCAGACCCCCGCCCATGACGATATAGGATAATTGACTGACCGTTGAATAGGCTAGTCGTGCCTTCAGATCATCCTGTCGTAAGGCAAACAGTGACCCGACAAGTATGGTAATTGATATGAAGTAAATCAGAAAGACGTCCAATGAAAGCACGTGCATTAATTTTATTCCGAATACGTGGAAACAGATTCTGAGAACTGAAAAGACTCCTACCTTGACAACGGCAACGGCATGCAGAAGGGCGCTCACCGGTGTCGGAGCCACCATCGCAGATGGTAACCACGAATGGATCGGCATGATTGCTGCTTTACCGATTCCGGCAATGAAGAGAATAAATATAACAATAAGCATCGCATCGGGTGCTTTGCCGGTCAGGATACCCTGACTGGCAAAATTTAATGTTCCCGTGTAGATATAGGTTAATATCACAGCAGGCAGGAAAAAGGCTATCGATGTCCCCATGAGATATGTTAAATATTTTCTCCCTGCATGACGGGCCTCTTCATCCTGATGATGAGTCACTAACGAATACGTCGACAGGGATAACATCTCATAAAACAAATAAAGCGTGAGAAGGTTTGCCGAAAAGGCAACTCCGACCGCCGAAGAAAGTGCCAAAGCAAAGAAGGCAAAGTATCTCGTCTGTGAGTGTTCTTTGAGGGGGCGCATGTAGCCGATTGAATAGAACGTTGTTACAATCCAGAGCGATGAAGATACTAGAGCAAAGAGAAGGCCAAGAGAATCTACCCTGAATGCTATTCCCACACCGGGTAGAACATCAACCAGGTTGTAATATATTGTCTGACCTTTGAGAACAACGGGCAGCATGGATGCGACGACACCCAGCTTTATAAACGATATCAGAAAGGTACATGATTCTCGTACATTCGGATGTTTTCCGAGGGCAATGATCAGCAGCGAACCGAAAAGAGATATTGAAATAGCCAGAATCGGTTTAACAGATACAATTGTTTCCATGTAATATGTTCTCTCCTTTTTTGTAGATCTTCAACGGTATATAAAATTAATCAAGAACCTCCCCGGACAAAAAAAAGGAAATGATCTTTCCAAATATTCCCTTATATCATCGAAATTTTCATAATGAATACAGTCTCTACCATTTTTTAAACATTTTTCATAGAGAATATCTTTTGCGAATACCATGTCGGCTTTTTGGGCCGGGCACACATCCGAATAGCCGTTACCAATATATATGATACTGTCATAAGTCAAGCGATATTGTTCAAGAATATTGCTTTTACAATTACCGCACTCGTTGCACGTATCATTGCTGCCGGGAAATTCTATTGTCACGTTTCCGTTCTTATGAAATCGAACAACATTAGAAAAGAATTGAATCTCCTTCAAGTTATACTTCTCCAGTATCACTCTGATATAGAAGTCAAGGCCATCGGAAACAATTTTTACATCGATATTATTATGGAGACAGAATCGATAGAATGCCTGAAAGGTGGGATCTACATGGCCATGTTCTATTGCATACGTAACCATTTCTTCTCTCGATGCATTAAAAAGAGAAGCAATTTTCGTATATGCATCCTTTGAACCTATTGTACCCTCACAATAATCTCTATCTATTTCTTCCCAACCCGAACCGGCAAATTGCACGATGACATCATAGCCTACATCTGATGTACTGAGGGTTCCATCAAAATCACAAATGATTAATATTTTGTCATTTTGTTTTATGGTTTTAGTGACGTATCCCGCTTTTATCAACGACTAACCTGCTTTTCCTTGATTCGTTTTCGTTAAATACTCATAGAGAATATATGCCCCGAGAAGGATCAACAGTGCAGGAAGAACATACTGAGCCCAATATTCAATGCCGGCGTAAAAGTTTTTAATAGCAAGAAAAACAATACCGACGATGCCGATAAACCATCCTCCAATATCTTTGATTCGCTGTACCAGTGTCCCCACAGAAATGACGAATAACAGTATGGGCCAGCTTTCGTCAAACCCGTATATCCTGCTGCTGTTGAGGATTATCAGGATACCCAGCACAATGAGAATCAGAGCCCCTGTCAAAACAAATTTCCTGTCTTTTTCGCCCACCGGTTTCTCCTTTCAATAGAAAGTCGCGTTTCAAGTTTCACGAGCCGGGAGTTTGACGTTGAACCAAACACCGACGCATTCTGTGAATTTCATAGAAATTGGCACTTCCCGGTTGTACCGATCTTACCCTGCCGATTCTTTCTTCCCTATTAGATCCAGGAATGGCTTGAACAAATCGATGGGAATGGGAAAGAGCGTGGTCGAGTTATTTTCAGACGCGACCTGTACGAGGGTCTGGAGATACCGTAACTGTAATGCGATGGGCTGATCGGCAATAACTTTACCCGCGTCGGCCAGCTTCTGCGCAGCCTGAAATTCTCCCTCCGCATTGATGACCTTTGCCCGTCTTTCTCTTTCCGCCTCAGCCTGCTTGGCCATGGCCCGCTGCATCTCCTGCGGAAGATCGATGTGCTTAACCTCAACGGTGGATACTTTTATTCCCCACGGATCAGTGCTTCGATCGAGTATTTCCTGTAAACGAGCGTTGATCTTTTCTCTTTCCGCGAGAATCTCGTCCAGTTCAACCTGACCGCAGACACTTCGTAATGTCGTCTGTGCGAGCTGTGACGTGGCATAGAGAAAGTTTTCCACCTCAATGACCGCCTGGTTTGCTTCCATAACTTTGAAGTAAATAACCGCATTGACTTTGATAGAGACATTGTCCCGGGTTATCACGTCCTGGGGGGGAACGTCCATCGTAATGATTCTCATATCAACCTTAACCATTCTATCAACTATGGGTATCAAAATAATAAGACCGGGGCCTTTTGTATCGATAACTCTTCCCAGGCGAAAGATGACACCTCTTTCATACTCATTCAATATTCGTATGGCCGCTGCCAAAAACATAATAATCAATACAACTACTGTAGCAACTGTGTATATCATGGCTCGTCCTCCTTTTATCCGTCACTCGTTCTTTTAACTTCTAACGTAAGTCCTTTCATTCCGACTACTTCTACTTTCTCCCCCGCTTCTATCATCTCCTGACTGTAAGCATTCCAGTAATCTCCTTTCATAAAGACTTTTCCGTCTTCATGAATGGGCGTCACGGCATTACCCTTCTCTCCCACCATACCTTCCATACCGGTTGCGGGTTTTCTCATTTGAGCCTTAACCGCAAGTCCGATAATAGCGATAAAAAACAGTGAAATAATAATAATTGTTGGAATCATGACTTTCAGTGAAACCCTGAGGGCCGGAATCGGCGACTCAAAAAGCAATAATGAACCCAAAACGAGAGATATTACTCCTGCAACAGTCAGCATACCGTGGCTCACGATCTTTATTTCTGCAATGAAAAGTATTATACCAAAAATTATCAACAAGATTCCCGCAAAATTGACAGGCAAGGTTTGCAGCGCAAAAAAAGCAAGGATAAGAGCAATGCCACCGACGACCCCCGGCAAAATCGCACCCGGATGCGCAAATTCAAAGTACAACCCCGCCAAGCCTATCATCAGGAGAAGATAAGCTATATTAGGATCGCTCAGCGTTGTCAATATTCTTTCGCGCAATCCCATTTCTTTTTCATTTAGTATTGCACCTTTTGTATATAATGTTACTGTCTTCGAAGGTAATGCGACGGTTTTACCGTCAATGTCAGCCAGCAACTGACCGACATCGGTTGCAACAACATCGATAACCTTCAGCTTTAACGCTTCTTCCGCTGTAACTGATTCGCTCTTTCGAACGGCTCGTTCTGCCCATTCGACATTTCTCCCCTTCTTTTTTGCTATACCCTTGACATATGCAACGGCATCATTCTCCACCTTTTCCGCCATCGTTTCGTCCATCTTGCCACCGACTCCCATGGCCACCGGATGTGCCGCACCGATGTTCGTACCCGGGGCCATGGCTGCTATATGGGCGGCCATGGTTATCATCACACCGGCAGAGGCAGCCCGGGCGCCTGAGGGATAAACGAAAACAATAACCGGTATATTCGAGTTCAACAATTCCTTGACGATATCTCTCATGGCCAGATCAAGTCCGCCCGGAGTATCGAGCAGAATAATAAGGCCCGTCGAACCCTGAGCATACGCCTCGTTGATACTCTGGATAATATATCGCGCCATCGCAGGGGTTATGGCAGCGCTGACGGTAATGACATCATACACAGGTGATTTCGGCTCTCCCGGTGTTTGTTCATTGCCGATGGATGACGAGACCGCCAGCAGAATGAAACATGTCAACGCTATGAGTACTGTTATCGTTTTTTTATTTTTCATTGTTCTCCCCGGATCATAACTCGTGTATTGAGGATCGCGTATTGTATCGGAGACTCCCATCATCCCGAATCACGAGATCCGATACCCTCTTTTAGTTCTTTCATGATCATCTGCACGTCTTCCCACACCTGTTTTTTAGCCCCCGGATTTCGTAACAGGTACGCCGGATGGTAGGTCGGCATCAGTTTTATTCCCTGATACAAATGGAATTTTCCCCGCAACAGTGATATTGGAACGTCCGTCTTGAGCAGTGTTCTGGCAGCAAAGGTGCCGAGTGCACAGATGACTTTCGGTTGAATGATCTCGAGTTGTTTTATGAGAAACGGTTCACAGACACTTATTTCATCCGGCTTGGGATTCCTGTTTCCCGGTGGGCGACATTTCAATATGTTGCAGATATAAACATCTTTTCTCGCTAATCCCATAGCTTCAATGATCCGTGTCAGAAGCTGTCCTGCACGACCGACAAAGGGATTACCCTGTATATCTTCCTGCTGACCGGGAGCCTCCCCGACAAACACCAGTTCGGCCGTATGGTTTCCTTCACCAAAAACGATGTTTTTCCTTCCCTGATACAGACCACATCTCCGGCAATCTCCCAGTTCCCGCCGAACATCGTCGAGGGTTACGGCGGTATCGTACGATATTTCATCGTCTTCATGTATTTCTTCGAACGTCGTACTATGATGAGCAACGTCACCTCTCAGAAACATACCTGGGCAGTGTCCTTTTGTGTCTTTTTCAAACTGGATAAATCGTCTCAGAGAAGAAATTAACTGCAACAGTTCTTCTTGCAACTCAATATGGGAGTCCATAATGTTATCCGCTTATACGACTCCTGTTTCTTTTGAGTCTTTCCTCAATTTTTTAATTCTATCCAACACTCTGTCGGCAATCTTCGTTTTGGTCATCAACGGTAATTTTCTTACCGTTCCCGATCTATCGATGACCCTTACACTATTCGTGTCATACTGAAAGCCTGAGCCGGGTCTACTCAGATCGTTCGCCACAATGAGATCCATATTTTTTGCCAGGAGTTTATCATATGCATTTTTCAGAAGGTCTTCCGTTTCCATGGCAAAACCGACCAGAATGCGGTCTCCTTTGATCTTGCCGATTTCAGCAATAATATCGGGATTTCTTTCTAAGGTGATGTTGAAAGGACCGTCATCTTTTTTTATTTTGGAATCTGAAAGCACTGCAGGACGATAATCTGCAACGGCAGCAACTTTTATAATTATGGTTGATTCCTTGAAGTGTTTCATAACTTCGTCTCTCATTGAAACAGCAGTGGTTACTTCATGTACTTTAACACCCGACGGCACGGGAAGTACCGTCGGTCCGGTTATCAGTGTCACATCGGCACCCCTTCTTTTCGCCATGACTGCGAAAGCATATCCCATTTTTCCCGATGAATAATTGGATATAAACCGTATAGGATCAAAGGGTTCTCTCGTCGGACCTGCGGTTATCAGTACATTTTCACCGGCTAAATCCTTTTCTGTCAGGATTGACGCCACTTCTTCTGCAATATCATCAAGGGGAGGAAGCCTCCCCGCACCTTCGGTCTTACATGCCAGTTCACCATAATCAGCATCCATTATGTAATAACCAATTGAAGCAAGCTTCTCACAGTTTGCCCTGACAATAATGTTCGCATACATGTTCGTATTCATTGCCGGACATATCAACACAGGTGCCCTGGTTGCCATGACGGTTGTTGAAAGCAAGTCATCTGCAATGCCGGATGCAATCTTGCCGATGATATTCGCTGTGGCAGGAGCAATCACAATGATATCTGCCGCTTCAGCCATAGATATATGACCGATCTCCCATTCACCGGTCAGAGAAAACGTATCGGTATAAACAGGATTTCCTGAAAGTGTCTGCAAGGTCAGTGGTGTAATAAACTTTGTAGCATTTTTGGTCATAATGACCGTTACCTGTGCACCTTTTTTTACAAATTCTCTCGTCAATTCTGCCGATTTGTACGCTGCAATACCACCTGTTATCCCGAGAATTATTTTTTTTCCTTCACACATTCGCTACGTCTCCTATATCGGAAGCAGAATTCTGCATTACGATCATGGCACATCATACTCCGAAAAGACTGATTTGTTTTATTCCCCATCCACTGAATACGATACCAAAAAAGATAAGCATAGCGGCACAAGCGCCGATGATTCCTCTATACGTTCTGGTGCTGATAAAACTTTTACCTTTTGAAACAATTAAGGATACCATACTATACCACGAAAAATCTGCCAAAATGTGTCCGATAAAAAAAATGACAAGACCTGTCAATCCAAATTTCATGGAAACAATAACGTAGCCCAGGCCGATTGTTGCCCACCATATTATCCAGTACGGGTTGGCGATACTCGTTAAGATGCCGGCGACGAAGGGACCTCCCCAGACAGAACGTTTGTCACTGATTTCCATTGTCATATTTTTTACGTTTTTTAACATCGAGAAAGCCAACAAAAGCAAATAACTTCCGCCCACAATGGCGATGACACCCAACACTTTTGTATTATTAATAAGATCTGCAAATCCGGCCGCCAACAAACTTATCAAGGCTATCTCAAGCACACCATGACCGGAAACGATCATGGGCCCTGCCCAGAAATTGCCTTTTGCACTTTCAGAAATTGTAACAGACAGTACCGGTCCTGGTACAATTGCTCCCGACAGGGCAATGAGAAATGATGATACGAATATACCTGTTAAATTATCCAAAGGTAAACCTTGTCAAAGCTCCTACTACAATATGTGACTGGAAATATAACAGTTCTCATACATGAGGTCAATCATTTATAGTCACCCGATGATACCTCCATCACGCATCAGTATATACCGGTGGGTATAATGTTCATCAAGATGTCTTTACTTGAAATTTATATCCTCAATAGATATACTCTCCCGACTACAAAACATGAACGGAGAATCATTTAATGTCTAACTACTTGAGATACATGCTTATATTAATTATTTTAGTAGCACTTTCCGCAGGAATCTGGTTCCTGGCAATCTACTATGAAGGTGAAAAACCGGTAATAACGGTCAGTGAGCCCCTTACCATTATAGGGCAGAGAAAATCGATGAATATCAGCTGCACCGATAAAAAATCCGGGCTCCGCCACATTACTGCAACAATTACCCAGGATGGAAAACAGCATATTCTGTATATAGACGATTTCCCCCGCAGGGGAGTTACCGAAAAGACCATAACGATACAGGTAGATGCAAAACCATTGATCCTTCATGATGGACCGGCAACATTTGAGGTACTGGCAGTAGATCATTCTCTTAAGAAAAACAGTGATCGCATTGTTCTCAAGGTAACTGTCGATATAACACCGCCGACTATCTACCCGGTAAGCACATTTCATAATATTAATCCGGGCGGTTCATGCATAACTCTTTACAGATTATCGGAGGATATTACCAACAGTTATGTCTACGTCGGAGATAATCGTTTCTTCGCGTATCCGATTAAACTGTCAGGCAAGGCATGTTACATATGTTATTTTGCTCTCCCGGCAGATGGTGACTTTAAAAATCCCCAGATAGGGATTACAGCAGAAGACAAAGCAGGAAACATTTCGTCATCTGCTATTCATTGTCATATCAGAACAAAGAATTTTCGAAGTCGCATCATGAATATCAGCGACCGTTTTCTCACCCGGAAGATCCCCGAATTCCGACACGGTGACAAAAATATGACCACTATGAGTCTCATAGAATCATTTCAATACATTAACGAAACATACAGGGAAAAGAATCTGAAAACCATAGAATCAATCTGCAGGGAGAGTGAAGGGGAACAACTCTGGCAGGGAACCTTTCTCAGAATGAAAAATGCCGCCACCATGGCAAAGTTCGGCGACAGAAGAACATATCGGTATCAGGGAAAAGACATCAGTAAAAGTGTTCACATGGGGGTGGATCTTGCATCTACAAAAAATGCCCTCATTGAAGCATCGAACAGCGGTATCGTCGTATTCTGCGGTTATCTCGGAATTTATGGAAACAGCGTTATGATCGACCACGGTTTCGGACTCTTCAGTTTCTACGGTCATCTCGGCGTGATCCACGTAAAGAAGGGACAAAAAGTCAAAAAGGGTAATCCAATTGGGCGGAGCGATACCACGGGCCTTGCCGGGGGCGATCATCTCCATTTCGGCATTTTCGTTGGGAATACCTTTGTAGATCCTCAGGAGTGGTGGGACTCTCATTGGATACGGGACAATGTGGAAAGGAAGTTGAATGTTACATTCTGAATATCGTGTTCCGTGTTTCGGACTTCGAGAAACGAGACGCGAATCACGATAATCTGTTCACAAACTCCGGACCACGTCATTATCTCTTGATATCCCTGTGATTCGTATTCACACGATAGTTTCTTTCGCTGAAATATTCAGCCAGCTTGTCGAGGATTACAACGGAACGATGCTTTCCTCCCGTACATCCAATCGCAATATTGAGATATGTTTTTCCTTCTTTCTCATAAAGAGGTGTCAGAAAGGACATAAGATTGTATATCTCAATGAGAAATTGTCTGCTTTCATCAAAACCCAGAACATAATCTTTAATCTTTTTTTCGGTACCATTGAAATCTTTCAAATCTTGTATGAAATATGGATTGGGAAGAAACCTGACGTCTAATGCGATATCAGCATCAGGTGGAAGTCCGTACCGATATCCAAAAGAGGTCAAATTGATAACAAGTTTTTTATCTGAAGAAGGCAACAGGTAAGAACGCTGTATCAAATCTTTTAGTTCGTGAATATTATAAAGAGAGGTATCTATGACATTATCGGCCATTTGCTTTAAATCACTTAGCTTGCTTCTCTCGAGATGAATGCTTTCCTGAACTGTTCTCGAATCTGATAGAGGGTGGGATCTTCTGGTCTCACTAAATCTTTGCACGAGCGAATTATCACTTGCTTCGAGAAATAAGATTTCTATATTGCGCCCTCTTTTCTGTAAATCCGAGATAATTTCTTTATATTTTTCAAGAAAATATTTACCTCGAATATCCATGACAAGTGCGATTTTTGAAATTTCACTCGTTGACGCCGCCTGTATTTCCAGGAGCTTCGGTAAAAGTTCCACCGGCAAATTGTCAACACAGAAAAAGCCTATGTCTTCAAGAGCTCGAAGTGCCGTACTTTTACCCGATCCCGAAAGACCGGTTACGATAACGATTCGGCTGTTTCCCCCCATGAAACCTAACCCTTTCACTGGCTTTCGCGCTTGATCTTATCACTAATCCTTTCTGCTAAATCTCTCGATGCAAGGTAGTTGTTCTTTTTTAAAATCTCGTTTCGGGCCACAATTTCAACAATCGTTGCCATACTTCCACCGGACCTGACAGGAGCTTTTATTAACGGGATCTGAATTCCCATGATCATATGAAATAGCTCTTCAGTTCCCATTCGATCAAAGAGCGCACCTTCTTCCCACTTTATAAATTCAACCATTATGTTGATATCTGCCACATCACTGACTGCTGCCACACCAAATAAACTTTTTATATTAATAACACCGAGTCCCCGAATTTCCATAAAATATCTGGTAAGCTCAATGCTGTATCCCGACAGCATCCCATCCTTTCGTTTTTGTATCTCTATAACGTCATCAGCTATCAGTTTATGGCCTCTTGTGACCAGTTCAAGCCCACATTCACTTTTACCGATACCGCTATCCCCGGTGATGATAACACCCATGCCGAATACTTCAACAAATACACCGTTGATAATAACAGTATGAGCGATTTTTTCTCTCAGCAAACCGATAAGGCGACTTTCAAGAGAAAAAACATTCAAATTCGATGTAAAAAGGGGCACTGATTTTTGTTCGGAAAAATGCAGTAATGAATCGGGGACATGTAATACATTTGACAAAATAATGAGGGGGATGTCGGCGGATAGGATATCATGAAGAATTTCTTGACACTCATTTTCGGACAGTGAGGCCAACCACGACACATCGTGCTGCCCGATAATGACAATTTCTTCTCGCCGAAGTTGTTTTGCCGAAGCACTGTTCTTTTCATCAAAGATCTGTATGGAAAGATTCATCAGTTCTCTCGTGGTTCCAGACGTACCGGCAACCAATTTGAGTCCCAATCTCTCTCTGCCACACTCGATAAGATCTTTTATGGATAGAGAACCCATGAATGTCACTTTATTTAAGGGCTGTAGCTATATATATTCCTTATCTTTTATATCTATTATAGTATATATATTGTCGGATGTTTCTTCTTTCATAAGACCTGTTCTAAAAGATTCCTCTTTCAACATCCGAGAAATTTTTGCAAGAGCTTTCAAATGCTGGCCCGCGGTATTCTCCGGAGCCATTAACAGGAAAAAGAGATGTACGGGTTTACCATCCAATGAATCGAAATCGATACCGTCTTTTGATCTACCAAAAGAAACAATAAGGTTTTCGAGGCCCGGTAATTTTCCGTGAGGTATAGCAATCCCGTCACCGATACCGGTACTTCCGAGTTTCTCTCTTTCAAGTAATACCTCAACCATGGCATCACAATCCACGTTGAGACCTCCCTGGAGAAAAACCTCCGATAATTCGAAGAGAACTTCTTTCTTCGTCTTCGATTTTAATTCTTCGACAACAAACTCTTTTCGGAGCAAATCTGTGATATTCATAACAACTGTACCTTGAGAATCAACTATTTGCCTCAATCAGGATATAATTTCCGTCATCACGTCGATAAATCACGTTCATTCTCTCGGAAGATGAATCCCGGTAAATGACAAATCTGTTCCTTGTTTCTTCAATCTCCATAATTGCATCATCAACAGACATTGGTTTTAACGTAGCTTTTATTACTTCAACAATTTTTGGTTGACCTTCATCTTCTTCATAGCTTTCAGATGATAGTTCATCCATTATTACTTTTTCGTTTATTGAAGTATTCTCTTTTCTGTTTCTTGTCTTGTCTTTGTGTTTTTTTAATTGCCGTTCTATTTTGTCAATAACGGTATCAACGGCAATTACCATTTCTTTTGCCTCTTCCTTACCATTAAGATTGATGCCTTTGCCCGATAAATTTATTTCTGCCACATTTCTGAACTTCTCTACAGACAGGATTACATGTGTCTCCACTGGTTTATCTATGTATTTTTTAAGCCTAAGCAACCGCTTTTGTACATGTTCTTTTAACCAATCTTCCGGTTCCGTATTCCTGAAGGTCATAGAAATCTGCATATCAGATCCTCCCCAAACGTTCATTTATCTTTATCCTACGGTCTGTTGTCACCCTCCATGTCGACAGACATACCAGTCATGTCCGGCGCTTTATTAATGGCTTTTAGCAGAATCAAGTAGAACTGATTCATAGAAGACATCATCGGCCTGTAAGAAGATATATGCATAAAAGATACTAAAGGCCGAACTTATAGTTAAGTCAGCCAAAAAAGTCAATCACTATTTTGTAATTGATTAAAAGTATTTTTTTCTTTTTGAAGAAGGAAGAATGCCCATCATTTCTCTGTATTTCGCAATCGTTCTTCTCGCAATAGATATTCCATGCTCGCGAAGTAGTGCAACAATCTGACTGTCATTATATGGTTTTTGGGAATTCTCTTCGGTAATTATCTTTCTAATTCTCTCTTTAACGCTTTCGGATGCAATAGATTCGCCGTTTGTCCGATTTATTCCGCTATTAAAGAAATATTTTAGTTCAAAAATGCCCCGCGGGGTATGCATGTATTTGTTCGTTGTAACACGACTTATTGTTGATTCATGCATCTCCACATCATCGGCAATATCCTTCAGAACCATGGGTTTCAAATAATTAATGCCCTTGTCGAAGAATTCCCTCTGATACCTGATAAGACTCTCCGTAACTTTATATATGGTCTTTTGCCGTTGTTGAATGCTCTTTATCAACCACGTCGCGGATTGTAACCTTTCTTTAATATAATCTTTACATTCCTTGCCGTCGGAATTTTCAGCTGAGCTGCCGAGTATTTCTTTGTACAGATTACTAACTCTCAGACGGGGCAGGCCATCTTCGTTAAGTACGATTCTATAGTCATCGCCTATCTTAAAAATATAGACATCAGGAATAATATATTCCGACCTCTCCTCATTGTACATTCGACCGGGTTTCGGATCAAGTTTGTTAATCACCAAAACTGCTTCCAGGACATCCTCGATGGGAACCTTTTGTTTTTTTGCAATATTATTATAATTTTTTGTTTCAAGGTCTTTCAGATGATCTTCGATTATTATTCCCAATAGACTACTTGATGATGAAATATACTTGACCTGATTTAAAAGACATTCTTTTAAGTTCCTCGATGCAACTCCTGCAGGATCAAATTCCTGAACTTTTTCAAGTATATCCGCGACAAAATCAACATCGACGTTTTCGATGACGGCAATCTCTTCAATAGTAGCAACCAGGTAACCATTAGCATCCAGGTTACCGACAATCTGTTCCCCTATCCGTTTTTCTGTTTCAGTGAAACGTGATAGTTTGAGCTGCCATAAAAGGTGATCAGTCAAAGAACTCCGTTTTGTTAAAATGTTTTCAAAGGAAGGCATCTCCCCGTATTCTCGAGAATACGTAACTCCCATGGGACCATAATCTTCGAGGTAGCTGTCCCAGTCGAAATCTTCCCTGCCATCCCCTTCCCCGGTTATTTCCTTCGTCCCTGCAGGTATTTTCGAGCTTTCAATCTCGGTAACGGTTTCACTTTCTGAATCTTCTTCAAATGCCTTTTCTTCAAGCAGAGGGTTTTCTTTCAATTCTTCATTGATTGCATCGACTAATTCGACTCTTGACAACTGCAGCAGCTTGATTGCCTGCTGCAATTGGGGCGTCATTATCAATTGTTGCGTCAACTTAAGGTGTTGTTTCAGTTCTAATGCCATTTTTCTTTTCTGTAACTATCAATATAATTCTGATGACTGTGTCACGGTATGTAATGTCTGATTTATAACAATACCTTAGAAATCAAAATTTTCTCCCAGGTAAAACTTTTTCGCTATCTCGCTGTTCGCGATATAGTCAGGATCACCCTCCACGAGAACGGTCCCTTCATTAAGGATATAAGCTCTATCACATACAGTCAGGGTCTCCCTCACATTATGATCGGAAATCACGACACCGATGTCTTTCGATTTGAGCTTCAGTATAATATTCTGGATATCTGCAACCGCAAGGGGATCAATTCCCGCGAATGGTTCATCTAGAAGTATGTAATGAGGAGACGTAACCAGGGCTCTCGTAATTTCAACCCTCCTTCTCTCACCTCCTGAAAGGGAGTATGCCTTGTTTTTTGCAAGATGAGAAAGATCCAGTTCTCCGAGTAGTTCCTGTAACCTTTCTTCTCTTTCTTTCTGATCAATATTCAGCGTTTCCAGTATTGCCATTATGTTTTCTTCCACCGTCAGTTTTCGAAATATTGACGGTTCCTGAGGAAGATAGTTTATGCCTTTTCTGGCCCTCATATACATTGGCCAAACACTGATGTCTTCATTGTTAAGTATTATACTCCCCTCATCAGGACTTATCAAGCCTACTATAATATAAAACGTTGTGGTTTTTCCGGCTCCGTTGGGACCTAACAGGCCTACCACTTCCCCCCGTTTGATCGCCAGATCAACGTTATTGACAACCCGTCTCCCGTTGTATGTTTTTACTAACTCTTTGGCTAATAGCTTTCCCACAGATTAACAGTATCTACTTTACTTGTTTTTTTTCTTCAGGATAAATGGTCGCTGTAACCCTCTTGCTGGAAGAACTTTCGACAATTCCTTTGTTCTCCTTGAGAAAGAATATGACCTTGTCCCCCTCAATTACGTTATCTCCTTCTTTCATGACGGGATTTCCGGTAACCACAACTTTTTGTTCCTCATTGTAAAAAACCGCATAAGCACCGGTTACAACCTTTCCCTTCTGGCGTATGATAACATTTCCTTCCGCTTCAATTTTTTCCAGGTCTCCGACACTGGCAACTCCAGGATTAATGGCCGGATAATTCTCCCTCGTTTTGTTTCCCCTGTTCTTATAGTGAAGACAGAATTTGTCCGAATTGATCACTGTATCTTCCTGTGTAACGACGACATTGCCGGAAAAAATGGCAACTCTATTATCTGAATGAACATCAAGACGATCGGACACAATATGTATCGGTTTATTACTGTCTGATAATCCCTCCGCTATGGGAGCGGTATACGGTATGAGAATTATAA
The DNA here is from genome assembly GCA_016935565.1 of Deltaproteobacteria bacterium. GTDB lineage: Bacteria > Desulfobacterota > Syntrophia > Syntrophales > UBA6807 > JAFGQS01. Next base: position 10,079 of record JAFGQS010000060.1, on the reverse strand, counting down.
GCAGTGTCAACACCCAAAATAGAAAAAAATAATATTTCTTCATTACTATCATATCTTACGGACTTATATTAAAATCGTTTATAAAAGCGCTTACGTCAGATAACAGTGATATTGTTTTCGTTGTCAACATAATTGTGAGTCCGACTCCTGTTATTTTAAGCTGACTGTTTTCCAGGGTAACAGGGTTCTGTGTGTACACCTTCTTTTCGGAATATGAATAATTGATGCATTCCGTTACAAAACGATCTCCGCTATCAGAAATGATTTGCACATTACCACGCAAATCCATATTTCGAGAATCAGTGTATAGTTGTCCTTCTTTCCCTGTCATGAAGAAGGTTTTTCCGTCAGACGTAAAAAACTTGACTTTCACATTTTTTAACAACGCCAAATTTTTCTTTCTGATATATTGTGCCGAATCCGCATCGATTACCCATGTTGATTCCCCGTCTCCTACTTCAGTATAATGAAAATCTCTCACATAAAGATCAGCTTTATCTGATATGATTTTTAATACCCCTTCTCCATCTTTCTTCTCAAGGCCATGGTAAACAATGAATACAGTCACAACAATGATTAAGAATACTAATATTATACCTTTTCGTTTCATTATTTTTTGCTCTGCCAATATATATGAGTAGTGAGGTATAACACTCACTACATGATATGTAAAGCTGAAACAATATGTTGGTATATCAACAAGTTAACTTATTTCGTAGCGTTGCACGACATCATCCCATTTACCCTGAACCATGAGTATCATTTCGCAGATTTCTCTAACCGCTCCCTGTCCACCGTTCCTTTTGGAAATATAATCGGCTGATTTTTTTGCATGTTCCGAAGCATCTGCCACGGCCACCGAAAATCCAACCTTTTTGAATACGGGAATATCTACGATATCGTCTCCGATATATGCCACGGATTCACCTGAAATATGTTTTTTGCGAAAAATCTCTTCCAGAATTTCGACCTTATTCTTTGACCCCTGGTAAACTTCTGTGATTCCAAGCTCCCTTGCACGATGTTCCACTACCCGTGATGTTCTTCCCGTAATAAGAATAATATCAATACCTGCCCTCATGAGCAGTTTCAGGCCATGGCCATCCCGTACATGAAAATGCTTTGTCTCATTTCCCAAATCATCTATGATTATTTGTCCATCCGTTAAAACACCATCAACGTCCAGGATTAAGCTGCTAATCAATTTAATTTTTTTCGTCAGTATGTCCATCAAGCATCATGCCTCCGACTCCGATCTTATGGAGTTTCTGTTGCCTTTACTATCGTATCAAGTTCTTTCAACGTCTGTAAAAGATCAAACAGTGAACTTAAGTAGAGAGAATTGGGTCCGTCACACCGTGCACAATCAGGATCGGGATGTACTTCCAGGAATAATCCATCAATACCGACAGCTATCGCCGCCCGAGATAAATATATTGCCATTTCCCTTTCACCGCTTGATGCATTTCCTGATCCGCCCGGGAGCTGGACACTATGGGTCGCATCAAAAATGACCGGGTATCCCATTTTCCTCATGATAGGAAGTGAACACATATCCACCACAAGGTTATTATACCCGAAGCTCACGCCCCTTTCCGTAATCATGACATCCTCATTATACACCAACACCTTGTCCAGTACATGCCTGATATCCCAGGGTGCGAGAAATTGCCCCTTTTTAATGTTGATGATCCTTCCGGAACGTGCCACTTCCATAATAAAATCCGTTTGACGACTGAGAAATGCCGGAATTTGCAGAATATCCAATACATGGGATGCCTCTTCAATTTCTTCGAAACGGTGGACGTCTGAAAGGACCGGAATCGATAGTGCTTCTTTAATGTTTTTTAAAATCTTCAGACCCTCTTTCATGCCGGGACCTCTGAATGAATCTTTTGACGTCCTGTTAGCCTTGTCATAGGACGCCTTGAAGATAAAGGGTATCGTCAATTCTTCCGCTATATTTTTGAGAAACGTGGCAATATCCCGTGTAGTTTGCTCATCTTCCACAACACACGGCCCGGCGATCAATACAAAGGGAGCCTTTCCCCCGATTGTAAATTCATTTAAAACAATCTGCTTCATTATCGTCTGTTTCACTCCTCGAAAGGTTACTAATTGCTTTGTTCGTTTTCACTTCTTCTGATGTTTTTGACGTAATATCTTGATTTTCATTTCCGGTATCTTTCGTGCCGCCTTCTCCGTATCAGGATTAAGCTGGTACGCGTTCGTATAAGCCCTCAGAGCCTCCTCAAACATCTTCTTTTTTTCATAGGCTTCGGCAAGATTCAGATAGACCGCATCATCCTCACTGTCATAACGTAATGATGTTTTGTAGTTTTTTATTTCGTTGCCAATATCTCCCTTTTGTCCATAAGCATAGGCCAGACTCGAGTACAGTCCAGCGTTCTTGAGATCTCGTTGTATCATTTTCTTATATGCATCGATCGCCTTATCATATTCCTTCTTCTTCAAATAATGCTCTGCCAGACGTGTCAGAACATCTGTCGACGGATTTAACGATTCATATTTCTCATATTCAGATATTGCCTTTTCAGTTTTTCCGATTTTATCGTATACAACAGCAAGTACGTAATGAATCTGTTTGTCCTTCACACCATATTGTATTGCTTTTTCATAACTGCTTGCTGCATTCTTATAATTTTTCAACTCACCATAGGCAAAACCGAGATGTGCGTGCGCCGTTGCAGATTGAGGAGTAATCTCCAGTATTTTTTTATACAAATCCACCGCCTTCTTATAACTTTTTCTCTTACCATAGTAGTCAGCCAGCCGAAACATGGCATCCGTATCATCGGGCTTGAGCGATATGACCTTTTCATATGCTTTCACCGCTTTTGCATAATTTTTTTTCTTTTCATAAGCAACAGCGAGGTTGAAATAGATCACCGGATCTTTCGGATTGATTGAAATCGCCTTTTCATAATTATCAATCTCTCTTTTCCACTCCCCCTTGGCACCCGCTGCGAGACCGATATTCGCGTAGGCCGTGGCGTTCTTCGGCTGCCTTTGTAGAATCCTTTTATACAGTTCAATGGCTTCATCATACGTGCCGGTTTTAAGATAGGTATCGGCCAGGGCACTCATAACATTGATATCGTTCGGTACCCTTTTTAAAACATGCTGATATTCCGTGACAGCATGAGAAACCTCGCCGGTTTTTCCGTATGCTTCGGCGAGACGATATCGAATTTCAATATTATCCGGTTTCAGTTTCAACGCAACTTTGTAATTTGCTACCGCCCTCGCCCATTTTCCCATCCTGGAATAAGCATAGGCAATATTCATGTACGGAACATAGTCATCAGGGGTCAACCTTATTACCTTCCGGTAAGATTGAATGGCCTTTCCATAATCCTTAATACTCATGTAAGCACCCGATAATCCGATAAGGGCGGACACATCTTTCGGATCCAGTTCAAGGATTTTTTTGTATTCGGAAATTCCGTTGGTAATCTTTCCTGAGCTGACGTAAAGCTTTGCCAGCATCTTCCTGGTATTGACATCATCCTGCTTCATGTCTGAAGCGCGTTTGAGATACCTGATTTGCGATGCTTTACTCTTTGATCCTCGGGCCAACCGTAACCAATCCTGGGGAGTAATCGTAATGTTTACCGGAATCGTTGCAATGATTTTGTCATGATATTTTACCTGGATATTGTACCGCTTTTCATCGCTTTTTTTCTTTTCTGTTATAACTTTATCAATTAATTCCCGACCGTCGAGTACTTTTTTGAAATCATCATCGGTCCCCATGCCCTCGATATCAACCGTTATTCCTCTCTCAAAAAGCGAATCTGACGACACCTTTTTTATGACGAATTCATCACGATATGACAGTTCGAATGTATCACCCTGTACCAATCGATAGTCCTTTCCGTTTTTCTCAACCTCAAGAAAATAAAAATGTGGTGTGTGACCAAGAGCTGTAGACAGAAATATATTCTTCATCCTCGACATGGAAGAAAACCAGGTGCCGAAATGTGTCCCTGCATAACGATCCAAAACAAATCCGCCGGCAAATGAGACAACCACAACCGCAATGATCAGCCACACGGATAAAGATCTGCTTTCTCCCCGCTTGTTACCCCGTTCTTTTTCTTTCTTGTAATGGTCCACCATAAATAATTACTTATCCCCGTGGATGGTATTTTCGATGGATGTCCTTTAATCTTTCCCTGCTGATATGGGTATAAATCTGAGTTGTCGCGATGTCAGAGTGACCCAGCATAACCTGCACCGAACGAAGATCCGCTCCTCCGTCTAAGAGGTGTGTGGCAAACGAATGTCTGAACGTATGAGGATGGATTTTCTTCAGTAACCCGCCTTTAGTAGCATATTTTTTTACAATCTTCCAGAACCCTTGACGGGTTAGCCCATGTCCCGATCTGTTAACAAACAAGACATGAGACCTCTTACCTTTCATAAGTTTTTTTCTTCCTTCCTGTAAATACCGGGTAAGACAATCAATCGCCGGTTTTCCTATGGGGACAATCCTTTCCTTACTTCCCTTCCCGACAACAATGAGATACCCTACATGCCAATTGATGCTGTTAACGGTCAATGAAATCAATTCCGTCACTCGAATTCCCGTGGCGTATAAAAGTTCCAGCATTGCTTTATCTCTAATACCGAGGTGAGCTTTCAGATCAGGTTGTTCTAAGAGATGGTTGATTTCATCCTTACTCAAAGTATCGGGAAGACGCATCCATACTTTTGCTAATTCAATATTTGCAATGGGGTTTTCCTCAATGATGCTTTCCCGAATGAGATATTTATTAAAACCTCTCAACGCGGCAAGCGCCCTATTCACAGAATTAGCCGTTAAACCGCTTTTCCTCAAAGTTCCCAGATAAGATATTATATCATCAGACATAATATTTTTAACATTGGTAATACCCTTCGATTCCATAAATTCAGAATACCGGTTTATATCTCGGCTGTAAGCCTCCAGTGTATTGAGGGAAAGTCCTTTTTCGATGGCGAGGAAATTAAGATATTCGTCGATATATTGATACATGATCACACTCACCTGCATGTAATTCAAATCTAAACGATACCAGCCTGGATTGCAAGTTTCATAAAAAATGATTATCAAATATATTTTGACTGGTCATAAAAATGGCTATAATTCGTAGTTTGTCATCCCGGACGGTGAGATCCACGGAAAAAAAGCCCGGACCAATCAGGATATGATCCGGGCTTTTCCCCGGTATATTGTATTCTTCGCGTAAGATATTTTATCCCACGGCTATCAGCTTTCGGGAATATCCGAATAAGGCCTTAGATGCTCAGTTTCTCACAAAGCGTTCGCCACTGCCAGTCAACTAAATTGATTTTTTCTTCAAGCATTTTTGTTCGCCTTGTTTGCATCTGTCGCTTAACATTTTCAAGATCTTCAAGCCATTCTTGAGTTTTAGCGATCAACATGTCGGATTCATCAGGCAAATAACCAATGGTCAAACCATATTTTTTTTCAAGTTCTTTAAGATATGTGATTCGGCCGACAAAAGTATTACAGCGAAGGCTCGGCACACCCAGAACGGATGCTTCAGCGGTCACGGTCTGGCTTTCGCCGATATACATAGATGCAAACGCCAGGACATCATGCAGTTTCTCAGCGGGAAGCGGATACTGATATTTCTTAAACTCGTCGCGCAGTTCTCCTTCCGTCGTTATCAATACACTCCCGTGGTTAGAAAGGATATCTACAAGAGTTCGTGCCGCTTCAATGGGCAATCCACCAGCATGTATATCATGGTGAGCTTTCAGCGAAACAAACCGGATGATATAGTAGGGTTTATCAATATCCAGCCCTATCGAACGTGGCACCGCCGGATCGGGTGTAAAATGGTCAGGGTGAAGATATGCTAATTCATGGTACCCGGGATACATTAAATGTTTTGCTCCATAGTCTTCATGTTTCAAACAATCCGGTGTGACCACATAGGTGCAGGCGGGATACACAAAATTCGCAAAGAGGGGAACGTAGGCAGCATCATCTTCATTAAAAACAAAAGACGGGCGTTTTATAATTCTTCCAACCGGACCTATACTCATTGATGTGCCGAGGAGTGCATCCGGTTTAAACCGTTTAGCTATCCTTAACATCTTTACGGTCCGTTGCACTAATTCCCGGAACCCGTCAACGAAATTCCCCGAATATGCTCGACTTAGAACACGTTGGGGTATCCCGTATGCATTGCACAAATCTACCGTAACATCTTTATCCCGTGAAGCCGTTAAAACGTCTCCTCCCTCGCTCACGACTTTTTTAATGAGGTTACGAAAAAGATGAACATGTGCCGGATGACCCAGATCAAAAAGTAATCTCATTTGAATAAACCGGTTTCTACATTAATAATTTTTCGACTATATTCAGCAGCAAATCTCTGTTCTTCTCCGCACAGAGATGACCGGCTGCCTTGTGTGAATTCACTTTGTATTTTACAATATCTTCTGTTGATAGAGCATTTAATTTACTTGCGATCGATTTTATTGTAAAATCACTCGAGACTACCCCGCAATCATACTTTCTCACACAACGCGCCATTTCCGGCGACGGCCAGGTGGCGACGGCCAATCTTCCCTGTATGAATTCGAAAAGCTTATTGGGCAGAGCCATTCTATAACTAAACGTCTCAGGCGATAAAAGGAACAATCCTATATCATATTTATTAATTGTTTTTGAAATATCCGGCATTGGAACAGGATCACGAAATGAGATTCGGGGATTTTGTTGTCCAAGATTACGTATCTTTTTATAGTATCGGGAATCGTCATCCATGAGCATGAAATCAAGAAACAATCTATCATCGAGCAGTTCCATTAAATGAATCATATCTTCAGTGCGGCGTGAGGGATTGGCGGTACCGTGATGAATCATCTTTATCATCTGATTCTCAATCGGCGATGGTGATAAGTCATTGAAGAATGGTGCATTGTCAATGACCTCGCAATGGACACCATAATTCCTTTCATATTCATCGGCAATTCCCTGGCATACAGTAACCGTTGCATCGGCATGAGGCATGTGTTTTCTACAGATGCAATCCCATATTTTCAACAAGATTAGTCTTTGATACCATACGTCCTCATACTGTCCCGGGGTGTATTCATGGGCATCATGAAGAACCTTTGCCCCCATCTTTTTTGAAAGTTGCAGTGCCGTTTGAAGCGTATAGGGGTCATGTGCAATGATCAAGTCAAAGTGAATATTGTTCAGTTTGAAAAAATCTGAAAGAAACAGCCTTGACGGTGATATATTCCAAAGAAATTTGTCAATAAGACCAGTTGGTAAAAAAGGAATTTTAATGTCGAAGTGTTTCTTAATATGGGGGTTATTTAATCCTTTGAAGGCTGCCGTATATATATTGTAATGGTCTTTTAGAAATTCAATCTGCCGATAAATGCGGGGCTGATTTGAGATATTTGAAAACTTCAGTATCAGGATATTTTTACGGTTTGTCATAGCATCAGTAAGAAGCAATTTTTCAAGAATGACTGTCAGATGAAATCTCTATACTCATATTTTTTATGCTATTAAAGATTCTAAACTGTTAACAACACGTGTTGCAGTTTTCCCATCCCAGAGATCAGGTTTTCTGCCATGAGGCCATTTTCCCTTAAGAATTTCTTCATGACAGATATTTAGATCATCATAATTGACAAGCCTATTTGTTCCCTGAGAACATGTGATGGGTCTCTCGGTATTTTTTCTTAAAGTCATACAGGGAATGTTTAAATATGTTGTCTCTTCTTGTATCCCTCCAGAGTCTGTTATTACGAATTGCGATTGAATGACGAGATTCATAAATTCCACATATCTCAAAGGTTCTACGAGGACAATATTGTCATTTTTTTGAAGCTTGGCAAGTAAGTCGTATTTTGACGCCATTCGTTGCGTACGTGGGTGAATTGGAAATACGAGTTTTGTTTTTTCAGCGAGTTCCGTAATCGCCGATATAATAGGGCATAATGTGTAACAAGAATCAACATTTGAGGGTCTGTGCAGTGTGATTATTCCGTATTTTTTGGGGTGTAGTCCTAGGTGCTCTCTGGTGTTTTGATTTTCTATTATATTTCGCAGAAATTCAAATGAATCTATCATCATGTTTCCTACACGAATAATGCGAGAATTTTCAATCCCCTCATTTCGAAGATTGACATCTGCATCTTCAGATGGTGTCCAGAGCACGTCTGCTAGTGTATCGGTTACTATACGGTTAATTTCCTCAGGCATAGTACGGTCATAACTTCTCAATCCAGCTTCGAGATGAGCAACTTTTAAATTTAATTTCTTTGCAGTCACTGTACATGCTAAGGTGGAATTAACATCACCTGCGACAACAATCCAATCAGGTGGATTCTCTATTAGAACCTTTTCGTAAGAAATCATTACATAGCCTGTCTGTTCTGCATGCGTTCCGGAACCAATCCCTAAATTAATATCGGGCTTGGGTAATGAAAGGTCGTTGAGGAATGACGCGGACATATTTATATCGTAATGCTGTCCAGTGTGAACAAAGACAATATCAAATAAATTGAGCTGTTTCAGCTTGTGATAAAGAGGAGCTATTTTCATAAAATTAGGACGAGCTGCAACTATGAGATGAATAACTGGCTTCATTGAGACAATTCCTTATCCAATTGATTGTACATGTTAATGAGCCTTGATGCATCATGTCGCCAAGCATACTTTCCAAGTGCTGCCTTTTCCCCTTTAATTCCCATTTGTTGAAGTTCTTGTGGATGATTGTACATATACTCAATTTTAGAAGATAAATCGATTGGATCACTCGCCCGAAATACTAGTCCTGCCCCGGTGTTTTCAATAATGCGTTTAAGGGGGCGGCAGCTACTCACAAGTACAGGTTTTTGACAAATCATGTATTGAAATAATTTGTGTGGTACTGTAGTGTTGGTATGCTCAAAGTCGTTGTGGGGAACAAGACAGATCTTGCTTGACATTATATAACTGCTCACTTTTTCAAAAGATTGCCAACCAATTATTTCGACTGAATTCTCAATTCCGAGAGAGAGTGCTTCGGCATATATCTTTTTTCTATGTTTCTCTGAGGGGCCGACAATCAGAAATTTGATATTGGGAATTATCTCGGTAAGTCGTGGTAGGGCTTTAAGTGTTGTATCGATACCTCTGTGGGGTCCCATGCCGCCTATATATGTTACTGTCCAATAATTCTTGTATGCATCAATGATATTATTATCGGTTTGGTCAGAATTCCTCTTGAATGTTGTTTCATCTTCCGTATTAGAGACAATAATAATTTTATCTTTCGAGATACCGTATGAAGATAACCTTTCCATTGCCTCGGGTACAACGACGAGAATTCGTGAGCACTTCGGTAATGAATGTCTTTCATGGCAACGCCACACATATTCGTTGTATACAATCATTTTTGCAAGTTTCTTTAATGTTGGATGGCCGACACGGCTTACCTTGAAGGCAGCAGGCATGTTTTCGTGAAGATCAGCTATTACAGGAATTCCATATCTTCTTGCTATTCTAATTACCGCAGGTATTTTCACTAAATCATGAACATGGAGAACATCCGGTCGGTTATCTTTGATGAATTTTTTTAAATTATGAGACCATGCTGGTTCAAGAAAAGAAAAACTTTCAAATAGTATAGTAAACAAGTTCATTGTTGTGACTGGCACTCTTTTAATAATAATTTTGCCTGCATAAAGATGCTCTTCACGAGGAGCATCCGATGGTACTCGCATTGCAAGAATAGTTAAACGATGCCCAGCACCGCACAGTGCACCCATTTCCTTTTCCACCCGAATATCCGGAGGAAATTCAGTGTTGCTGCCATAGATCATTCCAATATGCATTTAAAATTCCTATTTAACATTTTTATTTGACTGGAGGATACTTAGCGATTATCAATTCTGTAAGTACCTTTATCATCCAAGATTGGCCCCAACGAATCATTGGAATAGTAACTTTACACTCTCCACTCCAAGCAAAGGAGCATCGTTTATCAAATAGGTGTATTGTCCAAGAGAGAATTCCATTGTCCTTAAAACCCATA
>JAFGQS010000059.1 GCA_016935565.1 Deltaproteobacteria bacterium | reverse complement strand
TATTCATATACTCCTTATGTCACGAGAGTAATATGCAATTTGTGCAGAGGCGTCAAGTGTATGGAATCATCAACAGCAATCTTATTACTTACCTGTCCCGATGCTGAAGGGATAGAAGCATCCATATCGAATTTTATCTTTAAACACAACGGTAATATTCTCTATTCAGCGCAGCATACAGCCGAACCGGAAAACATAGTGTTCATGAAAATTGAGTGAGATCTCAAAGGCTACATGAATCCCCGTGAAGAAATAAAACGTACCTTCTTACCATTGGTGAAAAATTTACAATGAAATGGAATATTTATTTTTTTGGATACGGTACCACATGGGATGCATTTTTTCAGGAATAATAAATAATACTATAGAGAGGAGATAGATTATGAAGCCTATTGAAGTTTATTGGCAGAAGAGGTTGGAAGACGTTAAGAAGGCATTGGAGTCGAATAATTTCGAGGCTTTTGTTGTAGAGAACAGGGATGAAGCAAAAAAAATCGTACTGGAAGACATTATTCCCAAAATTGAGGCAAAAAGTGTTTCCTGGGGTGGTTCTATGACGTACCTCGCAACGGGAATCTATGAATCTCTGAAATACAGTAAGAATTTTGAAGTAGTGGACACCTTTGACAAAAGCTTGTCTCCGTTGGAAACCCTTGAACGCCGTCGTCAATCACTTCTGGTAGATCTCTTTATTACGGGAACAAATGCGGTGACCGAGACGGGTATGCTGATTAATCTTGACATGTACGGGAATCGCGTCGCAGCAATCACCTTCGGTCCGAAACATGTCATCGTACTGGTCGGTCGGAATAAGGTTGTTCCCGATATAGATGATGCAATGTTCCGGGTCAAAAATTATGCGGCACCGGTTAATGCCATGCGTTTGAGTAAAAAGGTGCCCTGTGCCACAACCTCATACTGCGACGAATGCACAAGTCCTGATCGTATCTGTAATACCTGGACCATCACGGAAAAATCGTTTCCCGAGGGCAGAGTGAAAGTTGTTCTGATTAACGAAGACCTGGGTTTCTAGATAGACACAAAAAAAAGGAACATGCGTCGCCTTTTTTCAATAATCGTTTGTCTGCAACGCAATGCACTTTACATGACATCATGCTGACTCAGATCGACCGCCCGGTCAATCTCGGCTTTCAAGACCGGTGGCAAACCGGGTATGTCCACACTGAGAAATCCTCGGACGATGGTCGATGTTGCTTCGTCTTCCGTCAAGCCCCGGGACATGAGGTAGAGGATTTCGTCCTGGGCAATTTTACCAACTGCCGCTTCATGAGACAGTTCGACACCATCAATCTTACCCTGTAACTCGGGAATTGCATGGATAGTTCCGCCATTCAGAATAAGCCCGCGGCATTCCAGATGTCCCCTGATACCCGGAACTTCACCGATCAAATCTCCCCGGGCAATAATATTTCCGCCGTTGGTGATGGCACGGGAGACAATCTCTGCCCGCGTATCTTCTTCTTGTAGATACATGCGACCTCCCACATCGATCTCCGAATTGGGACTTCCCACGAGAAGACTGTAAAAACGGGCAACAGCCCCCTTTCCGGCCAGGTATGTTGTGGGATACATCTGCAGGGATTTTACCGGCCTCATACAGATATAATTATTCAAAAAGAGGCCTCCCTCTTCGACAATCCCGACAGATCGAGGGCGAACCATCATTTCTTCGGCCCAGTGGTGAATCATGGTGAAGCTCAACTTGGCATTTTTTTTCACAAAAAATTCCGAGATACCTACATGAAGACCGCTTCTCAGGTGAGCAGCCGTGGCACAGCCCGTTATGATGTGGAGCTCCGATCCTTCGTCCGCAATAATAATATTATGCACATTCTGGCTCAAACCTTCCTTCTCCAGATACAGACAGGCCTGGACAGGGTATATAACCGTGCTGCCGGGAAGTGCCCTGATGACATAGCCGTCATGCAGGTCAAGCTGAGCACGGGCGGTGTATTTATCGGTATCCACAGATACGAGCTTCCAGTAATAATCTTGAACCCAGTCAAACTTTTTGAGAGCTTCTTTAATCGGAATAACTTCCAGCCCTTCCTGTTTCGACTGTGAAAAAATGGCCGTTGTATCTTTCTGGACATACGTTCCCGATCGACCCTCTTCATTTGCATCGATTCCTGCCAGAATCATTCGCTCTTTATCAGCATCTGACAGCATTTCGAGTTTGTCAACGATGCCGTGCGGTGTATGTTCGGATGAATATTCTTCCAGGTTAATGTCCGGTCCCAGTGACGCCTTCTTTTCTTTTGCTTTCGAGGCCTTTTCATTTAAGATGCGCATCGTACACACTCCTCGTATCCCACATCTTTTATCTGCTTGAAGATTTCCACAGGGTAACGTCTACATGCCAGAACGCCATCATAGAGAACCTGGCCCCTGTCTGCCGATACGTAATCAAGGATGAAACCGGTATGTGTGATGATGAGGCCCATCTTGGCTCTCTCCCTTAGCAGTTGTTTTTTTGATTTGTTCGTTGTCGAATGAATATCCCGCTCAAGAAGATGGTTGATCGCATTTCCAATAAGGGCAATATTTTCCAGGTCAACACCTGATTCGGGTTCGTCAAAAAGCAAAAGATCAGGATCCTGGGCTATTAACTGCAACAGTTCCGATCGTTTAATTTCACCTCCGGAAAAGCCGACATTGATATCACGATCGAGAAATTCCAAGAAATTGACCTGTTCAGCAAGTTCGTTTACATCTGCTCCATTGTTGCTGCAGATCTCTATCATCTGTCGTGTTTTGAGACCGTGAATGCTGGGCGGTCTCTGGTAGGACATGCCGATTCCCAGCTTTGCCCTCTCATTTATGCTCATGTGGGTAATGTCCTGTCCCTTGAAATATATTTTCCCCGCAGTCACTTTGTACTGGGGATATCCCATAATGGTCATAAGGAGAGAGGTTTTGCCCGAGCCGTTCGGTCCAAAGAGGATATGGGTTTCTCCCTGCTTTATTTCCAGATCGATATGTCGGAGAATTTCTTTATCTCCGAGTCTTACTTTTAAGTCTTCTATGATTAACATAGTTTTCACCTCATACCATTGTGAATCAGGGTATTGCTTCATATATTAAAAACAATGTTTTGTCCACCACTTCATTCTGTGATGTAAATATAATTACGAAGTAGAAAAAAATCAATCTGTCCGGTTGGATTATGACGGAAAAAAAGCATTCCAAAATAAAATGCTTTCTGCGATGTTTTTTCTATTCTTTTGTTGATAATAATGTTTCTTTTGCCTATAAAAAGCAAGGGTAAAATAATGACAAGCGGCCATTCTTTACAAATGAATCATTGGTTGTGTTCCATGCCGCTTTTTTCGGAAACATGCCTCTTAGTACGGCTTGTTCGGTATCCTGTCGTGAGGACGAGCATATGACTGAAAACAAAACAATTTTACGACGGTCTTTTACGGTAACCGCTGCTCACCATAACCTTTCCGCTGAGTTTCTCGAACCTTCAACCGGCGATCGTACAGGTAATCTGTCGACCCTTGTTTTTCTCCACGAAGGATTGGGGTGTATACCGATGTGGCGAAATTTCCCCTCGATGCTGTGCGAGAAAACGGGGTGTTCGGCTTTGCTGTACGACAGGTGGGGATACGGCAAATCAGATCCACTTCCGGTTGTCGGACCAAGAATACCTTCATACCTTCACGAAGAAGCTTTAGTCACTTTGCCCGAAGTATTGAATCAGTGTAATATTGATGACGCCATATTGATCGGTCACAGTGACGGGGGTTCCATGGCCCTTATGTATGCTGGAGTCTATCCTGATACAGTCCGTGGAATCATAACGGAAGCGGCCCATGTCTTTGTTGAAGAAATAACGCTTAAGGGAATTTGTGAAGCAGTCGAAATATATAAGAGAACGGATCTGAAAGAAAAGTTGACGAAGTATCATGGTACTAACACGGAAAAGATGTTTTACGGTTGGGCAGATACTTGGCTGAGTCCCGAATTTCGCGACTGGAATATTGAAGAATTTCTTCCGCAGATTGTCTCGCCCCTGCTCGTCCTACAGGGAGCGGATGATATTTATGGTACCCCTGCTCAGGTGGAGGCGATTACCGGTCATGTTGCGGGGCCCGTTAAAAGCCGGCTCGTTCCGAATTGCGGTCACATTCCGCACCATGAAGCCACGGAAGAGGTACTTAATGAGATGATGAACTTTATTTGCGACCTTATTACGTCAAATCATCACAGGGAGCATGGTTCTCAGGATTAAGCATTATTAAATGTAGCTATTAATCGAATTACATGCGAATATTTTTATGAAGATAAAAACGTGAATACCCCGTTTTTAAACAGGGATGAAACGTTTACCTGCCGAAGGCAGGTATAACTATGATAAAAATTCCTTAGGATGCCCCGCCTTTAGGCGGGGAGTTTCACTGTCGCGGATCATAGACGATCAAGGTGCCGTTTACATGGAAGACAAACATAAGACGAAAGACCGACTCATCGATGAATTGGTGGCGATGCGCCGGCGGGTGGCCGAATTGGAGGCAGCGAAATCCGAGTTCGACCGTTTGCATGAATCATTATCACAAGATTCTGAAAAATTACGAATCGTCATAAAGGATATTATGATTACACTGGCATCAACCATCGACACGCGGGATTTCTTCAAGGCCGGACATCAGAAACGTGTGGCCGAACTTGCCTGTGCCATTGCAAAGGAGATGAATTTATCAAGTGAGAAGATTAAGGAAATCGAATTGGCAGCCCTTATCCATGATATTGGCAAGGTCTCCGTGTCTGCAGATCTTTTGACAAGACCTGATCGTTTAGGAGAAACCGAGTATAACATAATTAAAAACCATCCTCAAACAGGATACGAAATATTAGAAAAGGCGGAATTTCCACATTTAATTGCCCGTATCATTCTGCAGCATCATGAACGATTGAACGGATCAGGCTATCCACAGGGTCTCTCGGGGGATGATATTATACAGGAAGCACGAATCATGGCGGTAGCAGATGTGGTTGAGGCAATAGCGTCTCAGAGATCATACCGAAAGGCTCTGGGCATAGACGGGGCATTAAAAGAAATTACACGATACAAAGATTTGCTGTATGATGCTGACGTTGTTAATGCCTGTGTCAGACTTTTTAACGAAAAAAGGTTCAAGTGGAGCGACTGAAATTGTCGAGACACGAATGTAAAAATTGTCTGATTTGAAAATCCCTTTCTTTCATCCTTTCAAACAATTCATTTCTTAAAAAGTTCCCTACTGTCAAACAATGCATTCCGGATAAAATGAAGCCGAGTGTTATATTACAGCCTTCATATCTTTTGAAGCCTTGTGAATCCTAACGATATCAGGCTGTCTTCAATCCCTGTTTTTGCGGAATTATTGAAGCCATCAAACGCATATCATCATTATCAGTTTGGATTCAGGACTGATAACCCTTTTGGAACAACCGCAGCAATATACTGCCAAGTCATGATGCCAATATCATCGTGTACGGGATATAGTGCATAACTTATATAAATTCATACTTTAAGACATCGCTAATCCTTTCATTGTTGTATCTTGTCGCTGGCATACATCGAATGCAGGAAACAGAGATCATAAGTAGACTTGTTGTGATCATCGGTGGAAACGTAAGTTGTGTCGTGAGAATTGACTTATTCTG
>JAFGQS010000058.1 GCA_016935565.1 Deltaproteobacteria bacterium | reverse complement strand
GGACATTCCACTCATGAGTCGTTCTTTGATGCTCTGATCGGAAAAATCACCTTGCAACGATTTTAATTCTTCCAAAGCGAAGGTAACTACGGAGGCGATTCATGGCTCCGATGAAGAGGAACGCAAGCATGTGTCGCCATTCTTCCCGGCAGATGAAGATGACGTGGTTATGAGGTTAATACCGTTCTATAACTTTAATAATTCGGTACAGGGTCTGATTGACGGGTGTTGGGATGCCATATGATTTCCCCAGTTCGATCATCTTACCCGAGAACATCTCGACTTCCGTTTTTCGTTTAGCCTCCACATCCTGCAACATCGACGTTTTCCCGACCGGGGACAATTGGGATAAGAATGAATACCAGTTTTCGATGTCTTCTCCGGATATCCGGATTTTTGCCGCTCCAGCAATGGTTATAACTTCCCGCATGGCCGAATCCATAACGTCCCGTGCTTCCTGTGATGTCTGAAAGACACCGTAGGGAGCCCTCATGACGGCCGACGTTTGATTGATGCCGACGTTTATCATGAATTTCCACCAGAGGATTCGAATCATATCATCGGGGGTCTCATAGACAATTCCCGCCCGATCAAAGAGAGACTGCATCCTCTTGACTCGCTCAGTCAATACGGTATTCCGGGCCTCGCCGAAGAATAACGTTCCCTGTGTGGTGTACGTCATTACGTTTCCCTCTCTCAGGGCATCGATACCAACGGCGACGGCATACAGCACCTTGTCCATTCCATACACGGAACCTATCTGTTCCTCGCTGTCGATACCATTCATAACCGATAGGATAACCGTCCTTTCTCCAATCCGGTTCTCCATATCCTGAATAGCGTCTTGAAGATGATGATTCTTGACTGCCACGATAACAAGATCAGCAGGGGGTACTCTATCATTCGGCTTAATGACCGGCAGCAGGTAACGTTTGTTATTAACGACGATTCCTTCTTTCTTGAGCCGTTCATAGCGCTCACCACTCGCCATGACAGATATGCACTTCTCGTCCATATCTGAAAATTTGCCGGCGTAAAAGGCACCCATGGCACCGGCACCCATAATAGAAATGGTTCCGATTGATGACATCTTTGTCTTACCTCTGTAACGTTAATATATTACTTGTTTTTCACATAACGTGGTTCCTGATTTTGTTCCACGCGACGGATATTTTCTGCCACAACGTTCACGATTCCTCGCATTGAAACATCAGTTGATCCGGCGATATGAGGGGTTGCAAAAACGTTGTAGTTAAAAATTGAATCATTAGGATCAGGCGGTTCTTCCCAGAAGACATCCAGGCCGGCACCGGCAATAGTTCCTGAAGCAAGAGCGTTTTCCAGTGCATCTCGATGAACCAGTCCGCCCCTTGAAAGGTTAATCAAAAATGCATCCCGTTTCATGTACGTAAAGGCGTTATGATCCATCAGATTCCTGTTATCATCTGTCAGAGGAAGGCACAGTATAACATAATCTGATCTGCCCAGCAGTTCATGCAGATCTTCCGGTCCTCCGACCCATTCGAGTCCCAACTCAGCCTTCGCCTCCTGAAGGTTATGGCGTTTAATGCCGATCAGTTGAACACCAAAGGTACGCAGTCTTCGTACCAATGCTCGACCAATACCACCGAGCCCAACCAGCCCCACGGTCTTCCCCGTGAGAGCCCGTCCCTTCGGTTCTCCCATCTTCTGATTTGCGAGGCTCCCGGCCATACCGCGGATATCCCGTGATAATCCGATCATCAAATAAATGCCCAGTTCGGCAACAGAATCGGCATTGCCGGAAATATCCGTCGGAACATTGGCAACAGGGATATTCAGACTGCGAGCCGCTTCAAGATCCACCCCTTCAAGTCCCGCACCACATTGCTGAATGAGCCGCAGTTGATCGCCTTCTTCAAGCATTTCCTTTGTTATACGACTCATTGTCGGGATCAGCACATCAAATCCCTCGAGGGTGTCCACCTCAAACCGGCCTGAAGCGACAAACTGGTGTTGCGGAAACGCGGATCCGATCAAGCCCAGGAAACCTCCCCAGGCATTCTCCGGAGCGGCAAACAATATCTTCACAGTATTTCCTCCCCATACATCATCATGGTATTCCTCTCAATCTTCTCCCCGTACTGTTCACGATCGATCTTCATTTCTGTGAAACATAATGAACATAGCAATAACTATTTGCTAAAGTTCTTTTCTGTTACCCTTCAGAAGTTGTTTTAAGGTAAACCAGTTTTTTTTGACCGGCATAGCATGTCGAATATCCTCAAGTTTATCTCTGGCAGCTTTCTCTCCTTCCTCGATAAGATCCTGTGCCCGGGAAAAATCGCTCCAGTGCAAATTACCGACATCCGGCCTGATGATAATATCCGCCTCCCTCAACGCATAATGTTCCAGTTGATGAGACATAATTTCCATGGCCCTGTCATGGACTTCACGAGATGTATGAAATTCATCGGCCGTACAGATATCGGGATCCACCGCAACGGCAATCACGATGTCCGCACCTTCTTTCCTCGCCACACTGCTTGGCACGAGACAGATAATTCCCCCGTCGGAGAGACACATATCTCCGCTGTTCAGAGGTTCTATGGCACCCGGAACGGCACAACTCGCCATCACGGCCTGTCTGAGCGGTCCCGATGAGAAGACGACCTGCTCTCCCCTCATGAGATCGGTTGCCACCGCTCGAAAAGGAACTCGCGTCTCTTCAATCTGAATATCGGGGATGAAATAATCGATCATAGACTGGAAGTCTTTACTTGAAAGGATTCCCGGTCTAAACATGGCCTGGGCAAGGTAAAAACGATTCATAAGGTAGGTCTGAATTTTCTGCGTCAGTCCTACTTCATTCTGTGAATGAGCGTCTTCAATTGCCTTGATGGCCGAAGATTGAAATTCGTCACTGTTCAGATAGTTATCTGTTTTTTCTATAAACTCGTCGATTGCAACCCCCCCGGCATAGGCACCTCCCACCAGGGCTCCCGCACTCGTTCCTACAAGCACACCGATAGGAATCGCCTCTTCTTCGAACACGCGCAACACGCCCACATGAGCAAGACCTCGGGCACCTCCTCCTCCAAGGGCCAGGCCTATAGTCTTATCTATCCACTTCATCATTCACAATTCCCCGGGGATTCTGTGGTTAAGTACAAAATTTTCCCTTTTTGCATTGCGCACTCTAGAGTCTGAGGACAGATTCTTGGAACAGCGCGATAATTAAACCGGCGTGAATTCACCCTGACCGGCTTCGCCCGCTTACAGTTTGAATTTACCTTTAAAATACGTTTCCTTCACGTCTTTCGCCTTTTTTGCAGCCCACTCTTCGAGGCCCATTTTCTTGATCAGGCATAAGTTAAAAACTTTCGTGTTATGGGGAACCGCCGATGCTTTGTCTGCATAAGGGTGGAGGTGATCACAGGGAAAATCGGAACAATCGGAGCAGAGATCAATGCCCTTTTCCTCGATACAGCGGTAAACATTGCACGGTTCTTTCATTTTCATGAATGCCATAATCCCGCCTTCGTTTCGACAGCCCCTGCATTGCGCAACCTCCTCGGGTATCTTCAAATTCTCTGCAATCTTTTTCCTGAGCCCTTCATTCATCGATGCCATATACATGGGACAATTGAAGCAATCTAAACCGCACGGTGCTGTCATGTTGCGATAATCCATACGCTATCCTTTCTGTCTGATCAGTTGCATGCAACACATGGAGTGTGTAAAAGAAGCCTTGCTTCTTTCACCCCTGTT
>JAFGQS010000004.1 GCA_016935565.1 Deltaproteobacteria bacterium | reverse complement strand
TCCGGGTCATAAGTGTAATGAAATATCCATGTAAACGTCGAATTATCATCGTAGGCTTCCATCTTCGTGGAAAGCCGCTGCCTGATCTGCCGTATCTTGTTTCTCGTATATATTTCAGATGCTTTATATGCAGTAAACATCGGTTTACCCGATGATGCGCACAGATCTTCAATATCCTGGTCGGGGATTATCGTTCCGCTCAGTTTGAAATAAAGGCAGAAAACGGTTTCTGTATCCAGAGGAAACGTGTCAGAACAGTTACTCAGTGCTTCCGATGCGAATAATGAAAGAAGTGCGACAATGAAGATTATTGAATAACGAAAAAGTGTCTTTGTTGGCATCGTTATCTGTGAAGACTCAAGATATATTGCATTGGATCGACAACCCGATTATCAACGATTACGGCATAGTGGAGATGACGGCTCGTCGACATACCGGTATTTCCCATCATAGCCAGAACATCATGACGCTTCACTCGCTCTCCTTTTTTTGCTGATATATCCTCAAGGTGCCCGTAAATTGTTTTTATTTCATCGGTATGTTGGAGAACGAGATAGTTGCCGAGCCAGCGATCATAACCAATTCTGGTAACGATTCCGTTGGCAGGTGCAAGAATGTTTGTTCCTGCCGGGCCGATGATATCTATTCCCGCATGAAACTCACTCCGGTCGCTAAAAGGACTATTTCTCCATCCAAATCCAGATGTTATCTTGGGACGTTTCGCATCAACCGGCATGATGCTTGGTGTATGTTTCCATAATTCTTCTTGTTTTATTATGAGTTGATTGAGAATTTCATGATTTGACTGCAGTCGACTGAGTTTTGCCGTCAATTTTGTGACAGGGCATAAATTGTGATTAGAAGCAATACTTTGTGATTTATTCTCAACTAACTCTCCCATGGTCCGCTCAAAATTGAATTCACCGCCGCCAACGATGATTGGTTCTAAAGACTGGTATTTTTCAAGCCCGAAATAATTGCGAAGCATTTCATCTTTTTCTTCAAAAGATTTCAGCGATTTTTTGACATATTGAAGTGACAAAATTTCTTCATTCAGACTTTGTTCAACGTGTTGTAAGTGATAAATCTCCGCTACAAGAGAGTGGACGCCTGCTTCGAAAAAGGGGACGGAGACGACACAGGCAAGGATAACGGATAAAAATACCCTTATAATTGAGGGACTTATGCTGAATTTATATATCTTCCCCGTTCCGTTCCGGGGAATCCACAGAATCAGTGATCTGTTTCGTTTCATTGTTATCCCTGTGGTACTTTTTGAATATTGGATTCTAATCACAATAAAATTCTATTGTTATTCAAATTCCGTACCACAATATATTTCGGTATGATGCATTCATTGCTTTAATTTTATTATAAATATCTTTCTATCAGATGGTGTTGGTGCCGGGTTTATTGTGATGATCGGTGTTACCGGGATCGGTTGATAAGACCTTACCGGTGAACAATAAAAGAAGAGAAATGAAAAAAATGCGGCCGCCATAAAAAAGGAACATACTAATTCGACGAATCGTGTCGTCATTGTGTCAATGGGGTAAAACTTCTTTAAAGAAGGAAGCGGCAAAATGAGGAATCTGGTGGCGAGAAAAATTGTTACACCTGCAAACGTTATTTACCGGCGTGTGTTTTTTTCACGTTGCTTGATGGGATATTCTTTTGTATCGTATGAAAAGATTCCGAAATCGTATCATCATATCAGGTATGATTGATTATCATCCGCTGAAAGAATAGACACCTCCCCATCTCTTCCGCTGACGATCTCTCACCGTCTGGTTTACCTTTATTCTATGAGCTGCTGTTTGACCGTTTTGTGCATTTGATTGCTGAAGGTGCCTTTCAACATCGTTCATGAGATCTTTCATTCTTATCGGTTTAGCAATATATGAACAGCCGCTGATACTTTTTTGCTCGTTTTTCCGGATGAGGGCGGTTAAAAAAACTATTGGAACATCCTTAAAATCTTTGTCTTCTCTGATCTGAGCAGCAACTTCGCCACCACACAGATCGGGCATATAGATATCGAGCAGAATAAGGTCGGGACGAAACTGCTGAGCGGCCGTCAGCCCTTCTGTTCCCTTGTTAACTTCTTTAACCTCGAATCTGCCGGTGTCTTCGAAAAACACCTTCACGATGCGCGTGAAACTACTTTCATCGTCGATGACAAGAATCTTGCTCTTCCCCGTTCTCATTTTACGCCTCCTTTTATCTTAAGGGTGTATTCATTATAGTGAGTAATATGCCACAATGTGCAAAGTACAGACTTTTACCGCGTCGTCTAAAAGGATATTTTTAAATAACCTAGCAAGATATATGCCTTTTTCGTGTTTGTTGATGGCAAAAAGAGATAAATCAAAGGGGAATGACGATGTAACCGGTGTCGGCAGGGAATCACTTGGTATAAACTTAGATATTACGGCATGTTACATCTTTTCTGTTTTGAGGCTGGAACATCTAATCATAACAAGTCATATGATTATTTCTCAGGAATTTGATTTGTGATACATAAAGGGGAAATATTTGCCCGATGAAAACATGGCAAAAATGACAAGAAAGTTGCACTCTGTCATTCATAAGAGCGTCTTCCCGGCGGACTTATTGACGTATAAATCCGGGCTTTGTTTTTATGGTGCAACCGGCACGGTGTGCTCACATTCGCATCTATTGGCTCAGTTCATGAATCTCACCATGTCAAGAAGCTGAAATAATTATATGTGAATTACAGTACGGTGCCCATCGTGTATTTAATGTCGCCTGTTATGGCCACGTAAGTTTTATCGCAAATTCATTTCTATTGACACGTGTGTTTCATGTCTTTATACTTTCACCTTAAAAACAATCTGTTATCTGTTTACATGTGCATATCATGAACGATCAAAGCCCGATGTCGATCAGTTTGCTACCGTCCATTGATAGTTCGCGCTCATTTGGAGTTATCTGAAAGAAGCTCGGCATTGGCTCCTCAGATGATAACGTTACCATGAGTTTCAACCTCCAATAGATTATTTCCTGTTCGATTACAGATGTTTTCAAGACTTTTTGCTGTACGTGTTTTTCCCCTTGCATTGTAAATATTGCCGGTGTGTGCAGCAGGTAGTATCAGCCGGAAATAGGGTACATTAAGAAAAATCCGGCTCCATTGTCATCTCATCGAGACTGTCATGCGTAACCATGACATCTCCTTTTTAGAAAGGATATATCACCATGGCAGAGTATCTAAAAAAAGCGGTTGAAAAGCCGGAAGAGGATATTTCCCAGGTGCGGGAAGCGGTCCGGGAAATGATTCAACGGGTAAAGGACGAGGGGGAGGCGGCCGTTCGTTATTATTCGGAAAAGTTCGATGACTGGTCTCCCAAGAGTTTCAAAATTTCAAAAGACGAGATGATGTCCGTAAAAAACAAACTGCCGCAGCGCGAAATTGATGACATTGATTTTTGCCAGGCACAGATCCGGAACTTCGCAACGGAACAGATGAAACGTCTTGTAAATTTCGAAGTTGAAACACTGCCCGGCGTTCATCTCGGTCAAAAAATTATTCCCATTGGCTCAAGCGGATCATACGTTCCCGGTGGCCGCTATCCCATGCTCGCATCAGCACATATGACGGTGATCACACCGAAAGTAGCCGGCGTTGAGAGAGTTGTTGCCTGTTCTCCCCCGGTCAAAGGAGAAGGTATGTGGCCTGCCACGCTCTACTCCATGGTTGCGGCGGGTGCCGATGAAATCTTCTGCATGGGCGGTGTTCATGCCCTGGCAGCGATGACCTATGGCATGGAAGGGTTGAACCCGGTCGATATGGTGGTTGGTGCGGGAAATGTCTATGTGGCGGAGGCGAAGCGGCAGATTTTCGGTAAAGTCGGTATCGATCTCCTGGCGGGGCCGACGGAAATTCTGGTAATCGTCGATGACACGGCGGACCCGGTTGTTGTTGCTGCCGATATTCTGGGACAGGCGGAACACGATCCCAACGCGAGACAGTGCCTTATCTCTCTCTCACGTCCTTTCGCGGAAGAAGTGATGAAGGAAATCGATCGGCAACTGGTCGATTTGCCGACGAGGGACGTGGCGGCGGTTGCCTGGCGGGACAACGGCGACGTCATTGTCGTCGATTCACCGGAAGAAGCGGTCACGATGAGTGACAAATGGGCCCCGGAGCATCTCGAAGTGCAGACAAAGGATTGGAAATATTACCTTGACAACTGCCGTAACTACGGGTCCGTCTGCCTCGGAGAAGAAACGACCGTTGCCTATGGGGATAAAACCATCGGAACGAATCACGTCCTGCCGACCATGGGGGCATCCCGTTACAC
>JAFGQS010000057.1 GCA_016935565.1 Deltaproteobacteria bacterium | reverse complement strand
TTCGCCGTATGTCTTTTCATCGGATTTACGATGAGAAAAAGAATTACATAAGGAGTTGAAAAATGATTAAAACAGTCGATGCGCGAGGATTATCATGCCCGCAACCGGTTTTAATGACACTTGATGAAATAAAGGAGGGTGAAACGAATGAAATAGAAATACTGGTGGATACGGATACTTCAAAGGAAAATGTGGCACGGGCTGCCCAAAGTCAGGGATGGTCCGTCACAGACACGGTCGAAGACAACGGAGGCTATAAACTTACCATCAGGAAGGAGTAATTGTGGCTTTTTTCGGTCTTCTGAAGGGAAGAAAAGAAAAACAGACTTCCGATCCTGACGGCAGGAATGATCGCGGGTTACTCATATTTGAAAATACCAGTGAAGTCATCCAGGCGGAAAACATCCTGAAGCAGGCGGGCTGGAACATCAAAGTCATGGGACCTCCTCCGGAAATTCAACGAGGCTGCGATCTCGTCATAGATTTTCCCCTTATTGAAGAGTTGAACATTTTACGCATTCTGGAGAATGAGCATATACCGCCGCTGGAGATGGTACCGGTTGCCGGACCTCTGCTACAGCCGGTTGATATCTTCCACATCAAGGATTTCGGAAGATATCTTATGGTCCGAGCTGCAAATATGAAGATAACCGTGGATAAGGAAACGGGACACATCGTCAATGTATCCGGCGGTGGTTGTCCCGATGTTCCCTATCTTGCTTATGAAATGGTCGGTCACACGCTTGCTGACGCACCGAGCCCGCGGGATATCGGACACACACTCTGCGGATATGCCCTTCATCTGGCATACGAGGAGGTAAAGCGACAGTGCTCGGTATAGTCGGAACGGTCCCGTCGGAGGACTTTCCCCTCGTGACGGGAGAGATAGCTCTTGTTGACGGTATAATCCGCATAGAGGACAAATTTGTGCCGGTGAACAGAGGAACGCCGGCACTGATGGCGGCAGCGTTTATCATCGCGAAAACCCTCGGACAGCCGGCCCCGGTTGCGTACCTTGCGGGAGACATCGGGCGGGGAAGAGGAAGCCGAAACCTCTACAAATACCTTGTTGAGCATGTAATGTCGATGAGGCTTGAAACGTTGACATTTCACTATCTGCAGCCGATCGTCCACTGGCACAATCGGCTTCAGGCTCTTCTCGAAGATATGAGAAGTCGTCCCCGTCTCATCGCCGACGCCGGATTCATGTATGTGGCAAAAATGAGCGGACATGCCGACATGTACGATCTTTTCACACCCGACGTGGGAGAACTCGCTTTTCTGGCGGATGAATCGGCTCCCCATCCATTTTATACACGGGGGTTTATCCTGCATGACGAACATCGAGTTCCCGAGTTGATTGCCCGGGCATACGACCACAATAATTCCGCCCGGTATATGATCGTCAAAGGGAAGAAGGATTACCTGGCACATCGGGACGGGATACTTGCAACGGTCGACAGTCCTGTCGAGGAAGCACTCGAGGCAATGGGAGGAACGGGGGATACCCTGACAGGCATTGTATCCGCCTTGATTGATTCAGGTCTAACAATCGAAGATGCGGCTATCACGGCAATGAAGATCAATCGAATTGCCGGATCATACGCACGTCCCACACCTGCAACACAGGTAATCGAAATAATCAACCATATTCCGAAGGCTTTGGCCGAAGTTTTTCAATTGTAAAAAAACACCAGATGTTTTTATGAAAAATCAATTCAGAACAATCCATCCCGATATGACCGTCCTCGATGTGATCAACCGCTTTCGGGAAACGGAGCACATTTTCAGAAAATATGATGAACAGGCCGGTACGTGTATCTGCTGTAATGCCCTCTTCGAAACGATTCGAGCACTTTCGGAAAGATTCAATCTGGATTTGACGAGACTCTTGAATGAATTAGAGGCTGCGGTAGACGCCCGAACAGAAAAAACCCCGATTCGGTGAATCAGGGTTAGATTACACTATCTTTGTTTTATTTTGTAAACTGTCGCTACAGTACTATTGTCTCAGACTTATTTCTCCGGTTACTCTGTTGTATTCCTCGCTCACGTTTTCATGACTATACACGACCAGCGGGACGGCCATCACCGCCGATCTAATCGTCGCTCTTCGTGGATGACGAGTCTGTCGAGGATTCGCTTGAAGAATCACTCGGCGTACTTTCTGATTTTTCCTCTTTACTTTCACTATATGGCGGTTTCTTTCCACCATAATCGGTTACATACCATCCCGACCCCTTCAGGTGAAACGATGAACGGGAAATCATTTTTTTTGTCGTACCCTGACAGAATTTGCAGGGCGGAATGTTGTCATCGGTAATATTCTGAAAAACTTCGAATTCCTTTTGGCACTTCGTGCACCTATATTCATAAATCGGCATAGAATAAGCCTCCGTCTTGAATTACTTTCTTCTTAATTGAATATGTCACCAATATGATGTCGATCGTCGAAGCAATCGAGTACCAGGTTGAGTTTCGGATCACCCAGCGGTTGCAGGATGTTCCGGGTGATTGAATGCACCTTTTCTTCTTCCTTCATCTTTTCTTCCATGGGTGCTTCAAATTCACTATCACCATTATTGAAACGAACAACATGTACAAGTTCATGCGTTGCAATATAAAGCATGAGAGGCCTTAGTTTTATGAAGGAATGCCCCCGCTCCACTGCGTTGAGTATTCGATCATCCTGGAGACAAATCCGGTAAAAATGAAAGTTTTCCGGATTGTCTTCATCCTTATCCTTCGCATAGTAATATTTACACAGTTGGGCAAAGGCCCTGTTGTTCACTTCGTGTTCATTCAGATGGACACGGGTTTTGACATCATACCTGTGGTTCTTCCAGTCTGCAGGAGCAAGACGAAAATGCTGTTCCATCAGCTTCTCTGCATGGCAGAAGGTTCTGTTAATACAGTCCTTTTCTGCATGACTGAAGTGTAATACCTGTGCCATTTATCTTATGAGCCCCCTAAAGCTTCACACTGTATATAAGCATTTTCTGATGAATGTCAATATGTGAATGGATTTTTTGTTCCCAACAACTGCATTTTTTCATAGATTACGGCGCCGGACGAATGATAACGGTAAAAGGCTTAAGGCGAAGGGCTCAAGGCCACAATTAAATTAATGTCAAATGACAAATCAAGTCCAAAGGAGCAAGGTAAGCATCACAAGACTCAGGGTGGGATCGAATATCGGAATGGGGGAAACAGGCACCTTATTCCTGTTTCCTCGTGCTTTTATCCCCGAGCCTTTTGCCTCTGGTCCAATGCCTTACTGTCCGTTTTTACTTCGGAATCGGCGTGCTGGTCAGGAGGTACTTGAGGTCCTCATCCTCAAATTTTATCGAGAAGCCCACAAATGGTGACTCATTGCCTTCATCACTGACAAAGTCATCCCATCCTGCCGTGAGATACAGGTGTTTGAAAAGCCTGTAATCCGCATATATTTTTAAATGGGGGTCTCTGTCCGTATCGAAATCAAATGCTTCAAATGTTAATCGTAACTTATCATCAAAGGCATAATAATCGATCCCGACACCGCCGGTCGATTCGAGAAGACCGCCTCTGAGTACGATATCCTTATAACGCTTTCCGATCTCGGCATTGAACAGCAACTGATCTCTATCCCACTCCTCGGTGTGTGTGGTCGTTCCGTTGGTGGTTCTATCGTACGTTGTTCGACTACCCCGGGGATCGGCAACGATCCCGAGAATATAAAACTTATCTTCTTTCGGCTGAATTTTCAGGTTGAGGTAACTTTTTGCATCACTGTTGTCGAATAAATACTCACCCCGGTAACTGAGGAATGTCCGGAACTGTTCTGCTTTGCTGATGTACCGGTTAATTCCCTCCATGCTCTTGTCGATCGTCTTCAAACTCGCATTCAGGTTTTCCACCGTTTCTTCATCATTGATCAGCCGCCCTATGGTTCCCCTCCCCTCATTAATCTTGTCACTGATTTCCTCAAGGGATGCAACCGTTCTATCAAGCTTCTCAAAGACAGCTTCGTCCTTCACCAACCGCCCGACGGTACCTTCACCTCTGTTTATTTTCGATGTAATATCACTGAGGGCTGCAAAGGTCTTTTCCATTTCCGTAGCCGCGTTTTTCAGGCTGCTCACCATGATACTGAACTTTTCATCATTCTGTTTGACTACCGTATTCAGATTCTCACTCAATTCTCGTGTATTCTGAATAATGGCCCTGAGATTCGCAACGCCTTCATCCCCCCCGACAACTTTTTTCAACGAGGCAGTCACGGCCATGACATCATTTGCAATGGTACCAAGTTCCCGTAAGAGTTTATCAATGTCAGCCTGTTGCTCCACCCGTTTAATTTGCCCATCGACTTCGATATATCCGGATTCCTTTGTCCCCGGTTCAATTTCTACGAACTTATCCCCCAGAATTCCGTGGGATTTTATCGATGCTCTGACATCTTTTTCCAACTTGACATCAGGAGTAATCCTTAATGTTACCGAGGCTTTTCCATCCGTCAGAGAAATTCTTTCAACTTTACCAATCTCAACGCCTGCGATGGTAACGGAAGCATCTTTGTCGAGACCTGTCACGTTGTCAAAAACAACATTCACAAAATAACCCTTTTTCAATCCAAAACCATATTCCCCCACACGGAATGACATGTACGCCAATAAGATTAATGCCACAAAGACAAATAATCCGACTTTCGCTTCTGAACTGATAGAAAACATCCTTTCCTCCAATCTAAAACAGCATGTCAGGGGAAATATCGTTACATAATACTAATAGGTCCAACAAGACTCCCCGAGAGAAACTGCTTCAATACGGGATTATCCGATTGTTTAATAACTTCAGGAGTTCCGTATTCCACAATTTTTCCGTCATACAGCATGGCAATGTTGTGGCCTATTTCAAAAATGGATTCGATATCGTGACTGATGACAACACAGGTCACGTTGAAATTCTTTTGTGTGTTGATAATCAAATCATTAATCGCCTCGGTCATAATGGGATCGAGACCTGTCGTAGGCTCATCATAAAGGATTATTTGCGGATGCATTGCCAGAGCCCTTGCGAGCCCTACCCGCTTTCTCATTCCTCCACTGAGTTCCGACGGCATCTTGTTTTCCACACCGGGCAGTCCCACCGCTCTCAACCTTTCGTCGACGATTTCCCTTATCTCTTTTTCCTTTTTTTTTGTATGCTCCCGTAAGGGAAATGCAACGTTCTCACCCACATTCATCGAATCAAAGAGGGCCGCTTCCTGAAAAAGCATGCCAAAATTCTTCCGGACCTCGTTCAGTTCCCTATCATTTAACGTGGTAATATCGATGCCGTTAACAAGAATCTGACCGCTATCGGGTTTGAGCAGGCCGATTATATGCTTCAGCAGGACACTCTTCCCTCCGCCACTCTTTCCGATGATAACAGTCGTCTTACCGTCCTCGATACGGAGGTTAAGACCATCGAGAACCTTTTGTGTTCCGAAGGATTTATGGACATCAACAAGTTCGATCATAAGGTCCCGTTTAAAATTTCAATTTTCATATTTTAAGTCTGACGCTGAATAAACGTCATAAACGTGCCAATATGTTATTCCTGCTAAAGCGAGAATCCACTCATTACAAGGAGTTCTGGATTTCCGGTCAGTTCGGGGGAACTTCATTTTTTCGCATTGTTGCTCGACCCTTTAGCCTTTGCCTTGTTGCTTTTACCTTTTACCATGAGCCTCATATCAGAACATAATCGCCGTCAGGAAATAGTCACTGATCAGGATTGTTATCGATGCTAATACGACCGCTTCCGTTGTCGCTTTGCCGACACCTTCGGCCCCTCCCGTTGTGTTAAAACCCTTGTAACAACCGACCAGAGATAAAATCAGTCCGAATACAGCCGCCTTTGTCAACCCGTTATAGAGATCCCCGAGATCTACGTACCTGGTAATGTTTTTGACAAATATCCCCTTATTAATATGGAGAACCATTACACCGACAAAATACCCGCCGATAATTCCCATAAAATCCGACACAATGGTTAAAATCGGAAGCATGATGACACTGGCAATCACCCGGGGAACAATGAGATGTTTCACGGGATTCGTCGCCATGACAGAAAGGGCATCGATCTGCTCGGTCACCCGCATCGTTCCCAGCTCGGCAGCCATGGCCGACCCGGCCCTGGCAGTTACCATCAACGCCGTTAAAACCGGGCCGAGTTCTCTTGTCATGCTCAGCGCAACCGTAGACCCGACGAGGCTCTCGGCACTGAACATTCTGAACCCATAATAACTTTGCAACGCCAGGACCATACCGGTGAACGTTCCCGTCAAGACAACGACATAGATGGACTTGACCCCGACAAATTCCATCTGCTTAAAAATAAGCCGTAATTTGAGGGGGGGCCTCACCATCCAGCTGATGATGGAAATGAAGAGGAGGAGAATCTTCCCCATCTCTTCAATATTTTCCATGACCGCTCTACCAAAATTATCAAATACAGTAGATACTCTATTCATCGGACATAATGAACCTTAAAGATTTAAGGATACAGACATGTCAAATACCATATAATCCGAAAATCACAATGAAAAAAATTAAAGCGCTGAACATCGGGATTCGGGCACCGGGAATGTATGCACTATCGAAATTCGATTGCTATTTTAAACGCATTGTCTGAATACTCATTCTCACATTAATGACACTTTACAAGGGTCCTCGCTTCTTTTCGTGGGCTTCGAGAGAATATTCAATAACTAGGTCTATCAACCCGGTCTGGGTTATTCCCGATGCGGCTGCCTGATGGAAAAGAACAGTAGAAGGAGTCATTCCGGGCAGACTGTTCGGTTCCAGAACAAGTATCCGCCCGTCATCACTGACAAACATGTCTATTCTTGAGTACGCCTTGAGCCCCAGAGCGGTATATGACCGCACGGCAACATCTTGAATTTCTTTCAGAGTCTCGTCCGATACTCTGGCAGGAGTCTTATTTTCCCCCTGCCCATAAAGAAACTTATCTTCCAGAGATAGAACATCGTCAGTCGGAATTGTTTCCGACGGAGTGAGGGCGATAGGTGATTCATTACCTAAAACACCACAGGTTATCTCTTTCCCCGTGATAAATTCCTCAACAAGCGCGATGGAGTCCCACTCGAAGGCAGCCTTCAGTGCGTCAGGAACACCTTCTCTGGTTACGACCTTTTTCACAGCCGTGCTGCACCCTTCCCTGGTCGGTTTCACAACACAGGGGAAGCCGATATCCCGTTCAACCTCGTTGAGTATATCGCTCTCACCATTTTCCCACTCTCGTATCGACACAGCACGTGTCCGGGGAACATCGATTCCGCTCATGGCAAGAACATTCCGCGAGGTATATTTATCCATGGCGAGGGCGGAACCCAGAACGCCTGATCCTGTGTAGGGAATCTTGAGAAGTTCGAGGAGTCCCTGTAAACACCCGTCTTCTCCGTATTTACCGTGAAGCCCGATATATATAAAATCTACCACTGATGCCAGTTTTTCATAGGGGATTCTGCCGGCTTCTTCATCAAGATCCTCTTCGATATCTCTGGTAGAGTTTCTCATCAGGAGTTTGAGGGGAATCTCCCACAGACCGCCGCGACTGTCCATGAAGACGGCAATGGGATCATACTTTTGACGATCCATCTTACTGAATATATTTCTCCCACTCTCAAGGGAGACCTCTTTTTCCGAAGAGACCCCCCCCATAATGACTCCTACCCTCAACTTATCTGGCTTTTCGTTTCCCACTGACACCTCACACTGTTGATCAGAAACTTATTGTGAGACCGGCATATGGTCCCTTGAATTCAATATCCGCATAGACGTCACTGATATCATCAACTTTGAGTTTCATTATCCTGTAGCCGGCATGGATATCCACAAAGGGAAAGGGCGTCAGAGAAATGTCCGCCTGTGCATCATAAAATGTATTGCCCGAGTAACCGATACCTGTTACTTTTGCTCTCGCTTCAAGGATATCTGCAAGGATCCCCAGGTGTAATCCCAGTCCCAACATGGGAACGGGGGCTTTAAAGGTTTCACTCTCATCATATCCGAGGCTCGCCGCCTTGAGCCGGGCCTCTCCCTCGATATATTTTACCTTGGCGATGATACCCAGAGAAAAACCGGCTAAAATGTTTTCCAGATCCAGGAGATCATACTGATACTCAAAATCGAGCATCCGGAACTCAAGATCGGATTCGACATAGGCATTGGCGGTATATGTTTGTCCGTTGAACACGATAGGCCTGCTGATGTTCTTTGCACCTGAATAATCGGCCTGTGTGTACATTAGGCTCAGGTGATGGTTCCCTATCCCGAAGAAGGCTTCGACCGATGGATAACTCTCGTCGTCCATACCGAGGTCATCTTCCGCATCGACGGTCGTTCCGATAAGCGCATTACCATCCACTCTTACTTCCGCAGAAAAATCGGGCCACCAGTAATAGCCCCGCGCACCAAGCTCAAAGGAATATGACGGCAGCGATGTGACCAGCAAAAAGATAAAAAGAGCAAGTGTACCCACGACGTTAACATTCATTTTTTTCATAATTTTCCCCTCCAATCATTGGCTAAATTACGAGTAAAGGTCGTCACATTCTTTTCAAATCATATCGCGAAGTGAGGCCCTACTCTCTTCCCCTGGAAATTAGCAAATCTTATGCCATTGAGTTGAGAGCAGAATCTTCACAGTCATCATCCACTGCAATTACTCATAAAGCGTTCTTGAAATAAACCATAATTGATACTGATGTATAATGGTATTTGATACTCTTGTAAAGGGTTTACCCCGTTTCTCTCCTTTTTTCAAGTGATTATAGTGGTCCCCGTTTCTCTTTATGGATCGTGAGCGATAGTTCAATAAGTTTCGATATGATCATCGAGGGAAGCATACCCGACTCTGCCGCCTGCTCGAAAAAAAATGATGACGGTGCCATACCGGAGGATGAGTTGGGATCAGTAATCAATACACGACCATCATGTGCCAAGAAACCGTCAATTCTGCCATAGGATCTGAACCCAAGGACCTTGTACGCTCGCACGACTTCCTCCTTGATACGTGCGACAACATCTGCCGGAATATTTTTCGGCGGTGTAAACTTCCTGCATCTTCCGGGCATATATTTGTCATCGTATGTATAGAACTCACTTTGAGGATAAATCTCCGTCAATGAAAGGGCTTTGGGTTCACCATCTTCTTCAATGACTATACTGGAGAATTCTATGCCGTCAAGATACTCTTCCACCAGAACGGCATTATCCCACTCGAGTGCATCGTTGATTCCATCATCCAGGGCACCCGCATCACGCACTATAGTCACTCCCATACTCGACCCCTCTCGCGTCGGTTTCGTAACCAGGGGAAAGCCGAAGGTATCATGTATTTGTTTTTCAAGCGCTTTTTTATTATTTCTCCACTCGTACTCGGGAACGACTATGCTTCGGGGAACGTCAATACCCCCCCACCTGAGGATTTTCTGCTGGATATGTTTGTCCATACCGAGAGCGGAAGCCAGTATTCCCGAACCCGTGTAAGGAATTCCCAGAAGCTCGAGGAGCCCCTGGATACAACCGTCATCGCCATATTTTCCATGGAGGGCAATGAAGGCAAAATCTATTTCTTCTTTCAACTGTTCGTATGGTATGTGCCTCGCTTCTTTTTCCAGATGATCCGAAACATCAACCGTCGTATTTTGAGATACGAGCTGCCAGGGTATCACCCACAACCCCCCGTTATGATGCATGAAAACAGGAACAGGTATATACATTTCTCTATCAAGATTATCATAAACATTCCTGCCGCTGTTCAGTGAAACTTCATTTTCCGACGACATGCCGCCCAGAATGATTCCCACCCGCAATTTTTCCATTACCGTACTTCCTCACTCAAAATAATATCGCCGCACTTCAATGCGAATCCCGAACCACGACACACAAAACCTGTTAGAGATCCCAGATAAATGTGACACCGCTGTTGGGAAATATCCACTCATCCTTGTTAATTCGCAATGTGATCGATTCACCCTTTCTCTCCTCGATTTCAGGATAGGGATGTTTACCAGCAAAGAAACTGACCTCCCGCACATTTTTCAATTGTGTTCCACCGTAGTTGAAACTTATCTCCAGTCCACGAGTGGGATACACCATGTAAACAGAGAAGATGTTATTGCTCTTGAATTTCTTCGTTACGATCTCTATTTTTATCGTTGCCGGCTTGTTTATCTTTCTCTTAATCCCGTTTCCTCCGCACCAGACCTCGTATCCCCGGGATGTGTTTTCCGCCCTGACGATCGGTACATCTTCATCATCGATTCTGACACGATCGACCCTGAAGTCTTCTTCCTTAATCTGGGCATCTCTGCTCCCCAGAAGCCACCGGTACTCGCAGCGCTCGTCATCAAACAATTGAGAAAGCTGACTGTTATTACGAGCACAACCGATGAAGAAAACATCACTTTTAAGAGTTTTTGAGTATTCGATATGCGTCGTTACCTTGAAATAATCATCAGCAAGTTGATCCGTCACTTTTTCCTCTTCGGAATACTCGCTCACATGTATATCATATTTGAAGCCCGTTCGTAATTCCAGTTGACGGTTCTCTTTCCCGAAGAGTGTCTCAAACATCTCATAGTAAATGGCATCCCCCAGCTCCGGGGTATGCGCTCTCGCCTGGAAACAGCTTCGAATGATAGTATCAATCCGTGCAATCGACCGTTCCTCATCGGGAATAAATATCCTTCTCAGGCGCGGTTCAATGGCATCTTTCATTCCTTTGTTGACAAAAACCCGGGGAGCCCGTTTACCCAGAACACACAAAATCTCATAGCTGATCGTTTTAGCCTTGCCGGCAATTTCGTTGGCCGATATGTATTCATCCCCCTGCTTGCCCATGAGAACAACTTCATCGCCCACCGTGCACTCGGTGATATGAGTCACGTCAATGGTGCACATATCCATCGATACACGCCCTACAATGGGTGCCCGCTTACCCCGTATCAAGGCTTCCCCCTGATTTGACAGTATAAATCCGTACCCGTCACCATACCCGACCGGTATCGTTGCGATCCTGGTCGGTTTGTCCGTAATATACGTCCTGTTATAACCGATGCTGTAACCGGCGGGAAAATCCTTGAGCAGGACAACGGTAGTTTTAAAACACATGACCGGGGCAAGATCCGCCTTTCTCGTTGTATGCAGTGAAGGATGGATTCCGTATGTCATAATTCCCGGTCTCACCATCTCAAGATTGAACTCCGGGAAATTAAGAACGCCGCCACTGTTCGATAAGTGTTTTATGGGAATATGAATTCCGTTTGCTTCCAGAGTATCAAGAAGATCACTGAACAGTTTCCACTGGTTCGTGTTATACCTATCATCATCCACCTCGCTGAGAGACAGGTGGGAGAATATGCCTTCCACATAGAGATTGGGGAAACTCAAGACCTCTTTGATCATGTCGAACGCTTCGTCATAAAGGGTTCCACCTCTTCCCATGCCCGTATCAACTTCGATATGAATCGGAATCTTTGTTCCTTTTTTCTCATAGCTCGCGTTGAGCTCACGGGCAAACCCGATATCCGACACCGACGGAGTGAGATTGTATTTAATAATTTCATCTATTTCTGAAACAGGTGACGGGCTCAATATGAGAATCGGCGCGTTGATCCCGCCGACCCGGAGCTGCACACCCTCATCGGCATTGGCAACTCCCAGCATAACGGCGCCATTTTTAAGAGCACAGTTGGATATCTCGATTGCCCCATGGCCGTATGCATCCGCCTTTACGACCTGGAGAACTTTACCGTCCTGACCGGTCAACCGCTTGATTTCATTCCAGTTCTTTCTGAAATTGTCCAGATCGATCTCCACCCAGCTTCTGTACTTCTGACTTTCTTTGAATGCCATTTTACGTATGATCCCCTGCTTCAGGTATTTTTTACTGAGAGCCGAATGCTCAATACTGATTTCTTATCATTTCTTCGTCATCGTATAGACGCCGTCCCACTGCTCTTCAGGTGGATTATGCTTGAGATTTTCGCATCGCTCTATATACACCGTCGATGTGTGATCACCGGGACGGATTTCAAGGACTTTCCGGAAACAGGCGATGGCACCGTCCCAGCGACCCTGTTTATAATGCGTCAAACCTTCCTCAAAAACAGATACGAATCCATCCCATTGTTCCGAATCCTTTTTTTCTCCCATGAGTTCATAAATCTTCACGGGCTGCATCTTGCCTTTGACTCGTACCGAATCAAGTTCGCGACAGAAAAAACTATCCTTCACTTTGGCGTATGTATATTCGCTGATGACAATATTGGTACCGTATTCTTTATTAATACCTTCCAGTCTCGATCCGAGGTTGACGTTATCACCCATGACGGTATAATCGAACCTCATCTTCGATCCCATATTCCCGACGACCATATCACCGGTGTTAATCCCGATACCGATATCGAGAACCGGTTTCCCTTCATCCTCCCATTTCTTCTGGAGCGTTTTCAATTCCGCCATCATATCGAGCGCTGTTTTACAACACCTGACAGGATGATCCGACTGAGCCACGGGGGCACCGAATACGGCCATGATGGCATCACCCATGTACTTATCGAGAAGACCATCGTACTTGAAAACCAGATCGGTCATAACGGTAAGGTATTCATTGAGAAGATGGACGAGATCCTCCGGTGTCAGTTTTTCTGAAATAGTCGTGAATCCTCTGATATCGGAAAAGAGGACGGACAGATCCCTCTTCTCTCCGCCAAGCTTGAGTTTCGACGGATCTTTCAACATCTCTTCAATAACGGGCCCCGAAAGATAATATTGAAAGGTACCCCGTATTTTTTTCTTTTCCCGTTCCTCGGTCACATACTTATACAGAGTAATCCCCGAGTAGACGATGACGATGGAAAAAATGGGATATACCATGTTAAGCCAGACATTATAACCGTTGAAGACGAAGCGGTTGATGAAAACATAGATAAAGGCCAGGAGAATAGCGATGACAAATCCCATGACCGCTTTCACCCGGGAAAG
The DNA here is from genome assembly GCA_016935565.1 of Deltaproteobacteria bacterium. Taxonomy (GTDB): domain Bacteria; phylum Desulfobacterota; class Syntrophia; order Syntrophales; family UBA6807; genus JAFGQS01. The sequence goes on along the minus strand of JAFGQS010000057.1, from coordinate 1,395 downwards.
AATGGGAACTAATATCAAGCCCAGGAAGATAATTGCGAGGATATCAATAAATGAAGTCCACCCCGGTCGTTGAATGAAATTTTGATGAAGAATATTGTCGATGACGGTGGCATGAATTTCGATACCGGGATACACGGCACTGAACGGCGTGACCCGCAAATCGAAAATAGCGGTTGCAGTGGCCCCTATCAGAACAATCTTATCTTTGAAAAGATTCTTCTCCATGCGGCCATTGATGATATCGGTAATTGAGTAATGGGGAAAGGTTCCGGCGGGCCCTAAATAATTGATAAGAATCCGTCCCGCTTCATCGGTCGGAATTTCCATATCCCCGATTTTGACGGCATCGATACCATACTCGGCAATGACGAGCGACATCAACGGCCAATTCATATATTGTTCCAATGTGGCAAGCGACAGGGAAGGGTAAAAGTTGTCACCGTAATTGATAACCAATGGCGACCATCGATTCGTACCGTCAATGTCGGGAAACGCATTAAAATAGCCTGCATTCTCTGCCGCTTCGGAGAGCGACTTGATATTCGGCACCACGGCAAATGCCTTCACGGCTGAACCGTGAACGGGTTTCCCAAGATACTTGATTACCTGGAACTTTGAATCGGCGATGTACCGGGCCGTTTTTTCGATATCGCTTGAACTCAAATGACCGATATCTTTCCGGGAGGTATGAAAAAAATAACCGAGGGTTACATTTCCCGCCGTCTTAATCGATTCTGCCAGGATTGCGTCCGTGTCCGCCTCTTTCTTTTTATCATCGATCAACTTCCGTATTGCAGGATTGACGGTACCGATTGTCTCGATTTCTTTTGATATCTCGGCAAGCTGGAGAAGACTTGAATTTTCATCCGGTTCGGCAAATACAATATCAAAACCGACGGCCTTTGCACCGTATTCCTTCAACGTATTGACGAGCTTTGCTATGGTAGAACGCGGCCACGGCCATCGGCCCAGCTCTGCCAGGCTCTTCTCATCTATCTCGGCAATAACGGTCTCAGGGCCTGGCGCTCGTGCCCCCCTGGAGAGGAACCTCAGATCGAGCGTTTTCAGTTCCATTAAATAAAAGAAAGGATTGTTTATCAGAAATAAAAGGATGGTTACAATAACAAGGATAAGACTGATCTTGAACGGTGACACAGAAAAGAATCTATGCAGTCGTTTTTTCATTGACGTCCACCCTTTCAATTTATTGTGGAAATACTACCAAAGAACTTTTTAAAGTCAAGGCAAAGGAACAGATTCATAAAAGTTTAAAGGATCCAAATGCTCTTGACAATGAATTCTCGTTGCGATAAAGAGTGACGTTGTTATCATAAAAAGCCGATGTAGCTCAGCCGGTAGAGCAACTGATTCGTAATCAGTAGGTCAGCGGTTCGA
>JAFGQS010000056.1 GCA_016935565.1 Deltaproteobacteria bacterium | reverse complement strand
TAAGAGTATCGTTCAACTGATTCAGTTATAATGCTTGACACCTCATTATGACATGTGATAATTTCCATCAGTCGAATGGGTCATTTGACAGCTAAAAAAGTCGGGGCGTGGCGCAGTCTGGAAGCGTATCTGAATGGGGTTCAGAGGGTCGGAGGTTCAAATCCTCTCGCCCCGACCAGAAAAATAGGAAACCGCTAACACGGCGGTTTTTTTAGTTTATTAAGGGTAATCGTATTTTGTTATTCTCGGTTGACAATTGCACACGTAGTTAATAATATAGCTGTGTACATGTGTTGCGAGAGTGGCGGAACTGGAAGACGCACTGGACTTAGGATCCAGCCCGCCTTGAGCGGATAGGGGTTCGATTCCCCTCTCTCGCACCATGAGAGTAAATTTCAGTTGGCGATTGTTCAATGCGAAGTACTAAAAAGGAGTTGATTTGTGAGCGAAATGGTTGCAGAAGTGAAGATTGAAGACATTAGTACTGTAAAAAAGAAACTATTTCTTGAAATTCCCTGGACTGAGGTAAAGACGGAATTGGATGAAGCGTACCGGACAGTCGGACAAAAGGCCAAAATAAAGGGGTTCAGGGCCGGTAAGGCACCACGTAAAATATTAGAGCAATTTTATAAAAAAGAAGCAGAGGAAGAAGCAATATCAAATCTGGTAAGCAAATCATATACGAATGCTCTGGAAATACATAATATTATGGCTGTCAGTCAGCCGGTTATTGACCAAAAAGGAATAGAAATTGACAAGAAATTCGCTTATTCTGCGACTGTTGAAGTGCACCCGTTATTTGAACCACAAGATTATAGTGGCATGGAAGTAGAAAAAGAAGAATATGAGATCACTGATGATGACGTGGAAGCGAGGATCGAGCAAATTCGACAGATGTATAGCACAATTGAAAGTATTGAAGAAGACAGGGACGTCATAAATGGCGATTATGTTGTTATAGACTTTGAAGGAAAAGTCGATGAAACAATTCGCAAAGAACTGACTTCAGAAAACTATCTCCTTGAAATTGGTTCGAACATGTTCATTCCCGGTTTTGAGGAAAAGTTAATCGGAACAAAAAAGGGAGAGACAAAAGAGTTACGGGTAGATTTTCCTGAAGATTACACAGCGAAAGATTTTGCCGGGAAAGAAGGACTTTTTTCGGTTACCTTAAAAGATATTCGGGTAAAAAACGTGCCTGAACTGGATGAAAATTTTATAAAAAACTTTGAGGCGTATGAATCAATTGATGAGCTAAAGAAGGATATACACAAATCTCTTACAGATGAAAATGAAGCGAGAATAAAATCGGATTTACGAAAAAATCTGGTAACAAAACTTCTGGAAAAAAATGAATTCGAGGTTCCTTCAACATTCGTAAACAGACAAATCTATTATATGATGATCGATGTACAGCAACGAATGATCAATAATGGAATGGATCCGCAAAAAGCTGCCCAGATCAGTTCGAACCTGCATGACAAATTTGAAAGCGATGCAACTCGTATGGTAAAAACTTCACTTCTTCTTGCCAAGATAGCAGAAAAAGAATCGATCATTGTCGATGAAAAAGACATTGAAGAACGATTGCATGAGCTTACAACGAAGTATTCTCAAGACTATGACTCACTGAAAGGAGCATACGAGAGTAATAATCTCATAGATCGACTTAAAGATGAGATTCTCGAGGAAAAAACTCTTAATTTTCTTGAGGAGAAAGCCGATTTGAAAACTGTAACGAAAAAAAGTAAAAAAGTTACCGGAGAAGAATAATGGCTCTCATTCCAATGGTGATAGAACAAGATGGCAGGGGTGAGCGAGCTTTTGATATTTATTCAAGACTTTTGAAAGATCGGATCATATTTCTGGGTACGGCAATTGACGACGATGTTTCAAATCTGATTATAGCACAGATGCTTTATCTGGAATCGGAAGACCCCGATAAAGAAATCTTTTTCTATCTTAATACACCGGGTGGAGTTGTTAGCGCGGGCTTGGCAATTTATGATACAATGCGCTATATCAAGCCGCCTGTCTGTACAGTTTGCATGGGTCAGGCAGCAAGCATGGGTGCAATAATTTTGGCAGCGGGTGAGAAGGGTAGGAGGTATGCTCTGCCTCACTCGAGGATACTCATTCATCAGCCTCTCGGCGGTTTTCAAGGCCAGGCTTCCGATATCGGTATACAGGCAAACGAAATATTACGGTTAAAAAAAGAATTAAATCAAATACTCAAGGACATAACAGAACAGCCGTTGGACAAGATTGAAAAAGATACGGATAGGGATTTCTACATGACAAGTGAGCAGGCACAGGAATACGGAATTATAGATGAGGTAATGGTTACGAGGGTATCGAACCGTAAGTAGGGAGGGGAATCCTTATGAGTAAAAGGCGCAAAGACATGGAGGACGGTCGGGTGACACGTAACTGCTCTTTTTGTGGAAAAGCCCAGTATGAAGTAAAAAAACTTGTAGCAGGTCCCGCTGCATATATATGTGATGAATGTATAGAGCTCTGCAGATGTATCATTGAAGAAGAAACCGAAATACAGACTATTGAAGAATCAAAAAGTGTCATACCGGAACCAAAAGAAATTAAAAGTTTTCTAGATCAATATGTTATCGGTCAGGAAAGGCCCAAAAAGGTTCTCTCGGTGGCTGTATATAATCATTATAAAAGATTAACGTCCGACATGAATCGGGACGGTATTGAACTCCAGAAAAGTAATATTCTCCTTATCGGACCAACCGGTTCCGGAAAGACACTTCTTGCGAAAACGCTGGCAAAGATGCTGAATGTACCATTCACGATAGCCGATGCCACAACACTGACCGAAGCAGGTTATGTCGGTGAAGATGTTGAAAATATTATATTGAGTCTCCTTCAGAATGCCGATTATGACGTACAAAGAGCACAGAGGGGCATTGTTTATATAGACGAAATTGATAAAATTTCGAAAAAATCCGGCAATCCTTCGATCACAAGAGATGTGTCTGGTGAAGGTGTTCAACAGGCGTTATTGAAAATAATAGAGGGTACACTGGCGAATATTCCTCCCAAAGGAGGTAGAAAACACCCCCAGCAAGAATTCATACAGGTAGATACAACGAATATATTATTCATTTGTGGTGGAGCCTTTAATGTTTTAGATGATATTATTGAAAAACGAATCGGGGTCAACACTGTCGGCTTTGGAGCGGACATAAAAAGTAAAAAAGAAAAAAAGATAGGCGAAATATTGACAGAAGTACAGCCTGAGGATCTTTTAAAATATGGGTTGATTCCCGAATTTGTCGGTCGGCTTCCCGTTCTTGCAACACTGCATGACCTGAGTGAAAATGATCTGGTCAAAATATTGGTTGAACCCAAAAATTCACATGTCAAACAATACATTAAAATGTTGGAACTTGAAGATGTAAAACTTACGTTCACTGATGGGGCTCTAAGATCTATAGCAAAGATGGCTATGGAACGAAAAACCGGCGCCAGAGGACTCCGAGCAATCCTTGAGAATGTTATGCTTGACATCATGTATGACATTCCATCAAGAAATGATGTGAAGGAATGTCTCATCAGTGAAGAGGTAGTTGTAAGCAAAGAAAAGCCGATAATGCTTTTTGAAACGAAAAAGAAAATCGGACAAGATAAAATAGAGAAAAAGATGGTAAGTAGTTAATATTATGTTTAAATTTAGCAGAAACAGAGAACAAGAACAAGAGAGTGTTGTAATACCATTACTGCCCTTACGGGATGTAGTCGTATTTCCTCATATGATAGTACCGCTTTTTGTGGGACGGGAAAAGTCAATCAGTGCCCTTGAGTATGCCATGAAAGAAGACAAAAGCATATTTCTTGCCGCGCAGAAAATTGCTCACAAAGATGATCCCGATGAGGATGATATCTACAGATTCGGTACGATAGGTTCTATCATTCAACTTCTGAGACTTCCCGACGGAACTGTCAAAGTTCTGGTGGAAGGACGAAAAAGGGGAATAATTGAAGAATATCTTCCCAATGACGATTTCTTCCTCGTGCAGATTGAAGAAAAGGAAGAAGAAAATAATTCAATAGAATTTGTCAAGACGGAAGCTCTCATGCGGAACATAACGGAAGCATTTGAGAAATATTCAAAACTGAGCAAAAAAGTACCAAATGAGATCGTAGTGTCAATATCATCGATCGACGATCCTGCAAAACTGGCTGATGTTGCAGTATCTCATCTCACTATAAAGGTAGAAGAGAAACAGCACGTTCTGGAGATTACTGACGTTCCCGAGAGACTTGAAAAGATATATGGTCTGATTATGTCTGAAATGGAAGTGCTCGAGGTAGAAGAAAGAATAAAGAGACGTGTCAAGAAGCAGATGGAAAAGACTCAGAAAGATTATTACCTTAATGAGCAGATGAGAGCTATCCAGAAGGAAATGGGCGAGGAAGATGCCACGAAAGGTGAGATTAAAGAAATTGAGAAGAGACTGAAGGAGAAGAGACTTTCTGAAGAGGCATATAAAAAGATTAAAAAAGAAGTCAAGAAACTGAAAATGATGGCACCCATGTCTGCTGAGGCGACTGTGGTAAGAAACTACATTGATTGGATAATGGATCTGCCATGGTATGATAGGACAGAAAATGATAAAACACTGAAAGATTCAGAAGAGATCCTTGAAGAAGATCATTACGGATTGAAGAAGGTCAAGGAACGAATTCTCGAATATCTGGCTGTTCAGAGCTTATTGGAAAAGAATAAAGGTTCCATACTGTGTCTCGTTGGACCTCCTGGTGTTGGAAAGACATCTGTAGCTAAATCGATTGCCAGAGCTACAAACAGAGATTTCGTCAGACTATCACTCGGTGGACTGAGAGACGAGGCTGAAATACGGGGCCATCGAAAAACATATATCGGAGCCCTGCCGGGTAAAATCGTTCAGTTGTTAAAAAAAGCGGGTTCGAATAATCCGGTGTTTTGCCTTGATGAAATTGACAAGCTGAGTTCAGATTTCAGGGGAGATCCGGCATCCGCGTTACTGGAAGTTCTTGATCCTGAACAAAATTTTGCCTTTAATGATAATTATCTTGAAGTAGATTACGATCTTTCCGATATTATGTTTATAACTACGGCAAATGTCTTGCAGACAATTCCGGCTCCCCTCCAGGACAGGATGGAGGTCATTCGAATTGCGGGGTATACAGAGCCTGAAAAGTTGAATATTGGTAGAAAATATCTCGTTACCAAACAGATGGAAGCGAATGGCCTTACCGAAGAGAATATAGTGTTTACGGATGGAGCTCTGCTGTCAATTATTAGGAGATATACTCGCGAGGCCGGTGTTAGAAATCTCGAAAGAGAAATAGCTTCGATATGCAGGAAAGTAGCGAGAAAAATCGTTGCCGATGGTTATGTTAAACAGGTTAAAGTGACATCAAAAACCGTGGAGAAATATCTCGGTATTCCGAGGTATCGATATGGTGAAACAGAAGGTAAAGATAGAATAGGCCTGACGATCGGTCTCGCGTGGACCGAAGTAGGAGGCGAGCTCCTTGATATAGAGGCGACAGTTGTCAGAGGAACCGGTAAACCGATCCTGACAACAGGAAAGTTGGGAGATGTGATGCAGGAATCCGCACAAGCTGCATGGACTTTTGTCCGGTCAAGGGCTGATGAGTTCGGCCTGCCGGAAAATTTCTACAAAGAAATAGATATTCATATCCATGTTCCGGAAGGAGCAATTCCGAAGGATGGTCCATCAGCCGGCGTTGCCATGGTAACGTCGATTGCATCCGCGCTTTTAAAGAGAAAGGTCAGAAGTGATATAGCCATGACGGGTGAAATTACCTTACGAGGTAGAGTATTACCGATTGGAGGTCTGAAGGAAAAACTTCTGGCGGCCCATCGTGGTAATGTAAAGACTGTTCTTATACCGAATGAGAATAAAAAAGACCTTGAGGATGACATACCGCGAAATGTTCTAAAGGAACTTGAGATTGTTTTTGTGGAGCATGTGGACGAAGTGCTGGAGAAAGCCCTTGTTAAGGAAGACAGAGGCAAAAGTTCATCCGATTTTGTACCATATGCTGAAAAACAGATAAACACTGAGAACGGTGTGGTCCCTGTGTAAGTTCTTTAAATATAACTTGACAATAGCTCCTAATATGGCTAAAGATACTCAAAATTTTAAGAAACTGGGCGGATAGCTCAGCTGGGAGAGCGCCACGTTTACACCGTGGATGTCACAGGTTCAAGTCCTGTTCCGCCTACCATATGATAGAAAGAAAATCTTTGCGTATGTTGTAGCAGAGATTTTCTGTTATTTTAAGGGGTCGTAGTTAAGATGGTTATAACGCCGGCCTGTCACGCCGGAGGCCGAGGGTTCGAGTCCCTTCGACCCCGCCAGACTATAAGGACTTAGATATCAAATCTAAGTCCTTTTTTTCTGCCGAAACATGAAAGAAAAAGAATGTGTGCTTACAACGACCGTTCCGGTACCGAAATCTTCCTTTTATCAGGATTGGTGTGTTGCCGATAGAATATTGTTGTATGTCCGATCATGCCCACTGTATGGGAAGCTGTCTTTTCTTTTATGACAGAAACAAATTCCTTTTTTTGATCCTTTTCCTTAAAATCGACGAACTTTATTTTAATAAGTTCATGCTTATTCAGGGCTTCTTTAATTTCTGTTATCACCGGTTCGGTAATTCCTTTTTTTCCGACTATAATTGCCGGTTTAAGGTTGTGGGCGAGTCCACGTAAATACTTTCGTTGGTATCCTGTAAGTTCATTCATAGATTCGATGTCCTAACATCTGATAATTTGGTTCTTATGCATCTGGTATCGCGATGTTTGGTTCAAATCACGAAACCTGAAAAGCAATTACCTTACAGGTGACTTATAGCAAAACATGCGGGAATATGCTAATAGCAAGTGCAAGAATTTTGTATAAATTCCCGAGGACGTAATAGATTTACAGAAAGGAGTAGTTGCGATGAATATACGGTTCGATAATAAGGTGGCGATTATAACAGGGGCCGGAATAGGACTGGGGAAAGGTTACGCATTATACCTGGCGTGCCGAGGAGCCAGGGTTATCGTCAATGATCTTGGTGGAGCAAAAGACGGTAGCGGCACGTCAGTTGCCCCCGCACAAAGCGTGGTAGAAGAAATCAAGTCTCTGGGAGGGGAGGCCATTGCAAATTATAATGACGTTTCAACGGTCGAGGGTGCAGATAATATTATCAAGGATGCCATTGAAGCCTACGGGACCGTCGATATTCTGATTAACAGTGCAGGAATTTTGAGAGATAAATCTTTTTTGAAGATGGATCTGAAAGATTTTGAATCGGTTCTTGGTGTTCATCTTCTCGGTACCGTTTATATGACGAAAGCCGCATTTCCCATAATGTGTGAAAAGGGCTATGGGCGGATTGTCAATACAACATCGGCAGCCGGTCTCTATGGAAACTTCGGACAGACGAATTATGGCTCGGCAAAGATGGGTATTGTTGGATTTATGAACTCGCTCAAGTTGGAAGGACAAAAATATAATATATTGATAAATACTGTTGCACCGATTGCAGCGACGCGAATGGGGGAGGGTATTTATCCCGAGCCGTTATTACAATTATTGAAAACCGAACACGTAGCGACCCTTGTTGCCTATCTGTGCAGCGACCAGTGCACTGTCTCAGGCGAGATTATATCTGCGGGAGGTGGATACTTTGCAAAAGTTCAGATAATCGAAGGCAAGGGGGTTTGTTTTGATCCCCGTGAAGAAGTGACGCCCGAGATGATCGCCGAGAGATACGATGACATCACGAATATGGAAGGTGCAAAACATTATAGCAGTGCTATGGAAGAAGTAATGGCCATGTTTAAACATTTAATGGGATAAAGGCCATATCGATGTGTGTTGTTTGTATGGCGATCATGCAACATATTATTATCTTAACAATACATGATAGTTGCAATAACTAGTTAAAACATAACGTTATATTAATTTCAACTGCCTTGTATTGGTAGCCGATCAAAGCCATATTAAATACGGTAAGCACTGGGGCCGTAGGAGGGCCTCTTTTCTCATGAACACGTCCGTCACTCTTCATATTGATGATGTAGGGCCGGTATTATTTGAGCGTAGCAGGCGGGCCAGACGTATCAGCATTTCAGTCAGACCGTTGAAAGGAATCCGGGTTGCCATCCCCGACGGTACTTCATTCAGCAAGGCAAAGAAGTTTGTTCACTCCAATAAAGCGTGGATCCGGAAACAAATCGACAAGGTTCGACAAGTAGAAGAGAAATGTAAAACACTTCTGAATCATTCAGCCTCTATCGACACAGTAAGGTTACACAAAAAGCTTTTGAATCAGCTAAATGAATTAGCAAAAGCAAATAATTTCGTTTATAATAAAGCATCTATTCGGAATCAAAAGACGAGATGGGGAAGCTGTTCCGCCAAAAACAACATAAGCCTGAATATTAAACTTATAAGGCTGCCCGGAGAATTAATTGATTATGTTATCCTGCATGAACTTCTCCATACCCGAATAAAAAATCACGGTCCGTCATTTTGGCGGGCTCTGGACAAGCTCGTAGGAGATTCGAAGGCTTTTCGTAAGAAATTAAATCACTATAGTATCAGTCATTTGTAACTATCGTAGCAGACGGACAGTTATTATGTACAGGTAAATACTCAGCTCTTTGCAGGGAGTGATTCGGGCACTGAGCCGAACATTATCAGTTATCGTATGCTCTTTTCACATAGGTGAGGTTTCAAGGTATCTTGAAAAAAGTTGCCGGAGATCGGCCTGTAAGTTTATTCAAACGTCGAATGTATAGACAACGGAAAGGGGATAAACCTATGAAACTTTATGCTGACCGGATTAGTGTCCTGGGCACTGAAAGTGCTTTTAAGATCGGGGATGATATCCGTCAATGTGAAGAAATGGGGTTGTCCGTTATCAGGCTCAATCTTGGTGAACCCGATTTTGCGAGTGCGGATAACATCAACGAAGAAGCTATCAAAGAGATCAAAAATGGGAATACACACTATACCGATCCCCAGGGAGTCCTGTCCTTCCGCCAGAGTATTGCAAAACATGTCCATGAAACACGCGGTGTACCTGTCGATTCGGCGCAGGTGGTGGTTACTTCCGGGGCCAAGCCTCCGATTTCGTATACCATAATGTCATATGTAAATCCCGGTGATGAAGTTATATATCCGAGCCCCGGATTTCCCATTTATGAATCATGGGTTACCTTTCTCGGTGCAAAACCGGTTCCGCTTCACCTTGAGGAATCAAAAGGATTCCGCTTTAATGCCAATGATTTGGAGAAATTAATCTCTCCAAGTACGAAACTCTTGATCATCAACTCACCGTCAAACCCGACGGGAGGAGTTCTGACCGAGCAAGATCTTCGGGATATTGCCCAGGTTATCAAAGACACGGCCGATGAGAGCGTGCGGATATTTTCCGATGAAATCTATGAAGATATTATCTTTGATGGAAGAAAACATAAAAGTATCATGTCGGTACCGGGGATGGCGGAACGGACGGTTATGGTCAGTGGTCATTCAAAAAGTTATGCCATGACCGGCTGGCGCCTCGGTTATGCCGTCTTACCGACGGTAGACGAGGCAAAGATATTTCGGCAGTTCAACATCAATATCATATCATGTACCCCTCCGTTCATTCAGGAAGCGGGAAAAGCTGCACTTGAAAAACCTGAAAATAAAGCAATCGTTGCTTCCATGTTGAGAGAGTTTGAGGCACGGCGTGAAGTTGTTGTGGAAGGTCTGAATCAAATAGATGGAATCCATTGCGTTATGCCTGAAGGAGCATTTTATGTATTCCCGAATATCGGTGGTATTTGTGAGCGACTAGGCATAATCGAGGCATATGAAAATCTTCCGCCGGACATTCGGGCAAATACCAGTCCATCCAGCCTCTTTCAGATGTTTCTCTTGTATCACCATGGGGTAGCAACGATGGATCGAAAATCATTTGGAACGATCGGAAGTGAAGGACAGCACTATCTGAGACTTTCCACAGCGACCAGTATGGATTTATTAAAAGAAGGAATCAGACGAATCGGATTAGCATCGAAGGATAGGAAAGGTTTTCAGGAGTATATAACCAGGGGCGAACATTTTTACTTGGGGGCGTCATAATATTTCGTTGATTGGGAGATTTTTTATCAACGATGGAAGAACGCCATACATGGCGCCATGTCAAGAAATCATGGCGGTGCTTATCAAAGGGCGGACTATCTGCATCTGACTGGGGACGATCAGACAATAAGGCTTTTCAGTGAATGTGTCGATATGTATCTTGTTGTGAAAAGGTACACCATAAGTTAGAAATCGGGAGGTTGAACAATAGAAACTATACAACATAAGCAATTGCGGAGAGTAGCTTCAAAATACGACCTGTCGTTAGATCTTGCCCGAGAATTCCGCAACATTTTTAACAAGCATGATATTCCTGTCTTTTTTACAAGGAAGACTCCCAGAAAAGCACGACGTATCGTGATGGTTTCCACTCACGGATACTGGGGTGATCCGCCGCCCGCCGGTGTTCCAGATACGGGAGGACAGACGTACTATGTCCTTGAAGTATCAAAGACGTGGGCACAACAGGGGAGGAAGGTTATCATTCTGGCACGATGGTTCAAACCATACCCGGTCGTTGAAACATTTGCAGAAAACCTGTGGCTCGTGCGCATCCCGGCGGGCAGCGACGAGTTTATACGAAAGGAAAACATTTATCCCCTCGTTCCGGAACTTGCGGAAAAAGCGGTGGCCGTTTCAGCTCTCTTCGGTGCTCATGCCGTTATGGGTCACTATGCGGACGGTATGGCCGTAGCAGTTGAAGTAGGAGAGAGGCTTGGAATACCGACGGTCGTCATTCCTCATTCACTCGGTATCAACAAGGTGATCTCTCTCGGATACGATCCCTATGATCCGGAAAGCTGGTTTGACAAAGAGTACAATTTCGGCACAAGAGAAAGCTTTGAAATGGCGGCTCTCAATGGAGCAGACTATGAAATAGCAAACACGTGGCGAGAACCGGATATTTTAAAAAAATACTATGGAAAGGAATATCCTCATTGTGTCATGCCGGCCGGAGCGGGGAACTATTTTTTTAACATCTTCAAGAATCCGCAAGCGGATCTGTTAAAAAGGTATGGGCTTGTTACCCACCGGTATTTTTTGTATTTCGGCCGCTTTTCCGAGGCAAAGAATGTTCCGGGCGTCGTAGCGGTTTTCGGTGAAGCACGCCGGATGGCACAGGAGCTTCTGGATGGGTTCAAACTTGTTCTTGTGGGTGGATCGCCTGAAAAGCCACTGCCCGAGGAAGTGACTGTAGAAAATCATATAAGGGAAGCAATGAACGTTTACGGGCTATCGGAAAACGAGATCGTACGACTTTCCAGTCAGCCCTGGAAAATATTGGCCGTTCTTGCCCACCACAGTGCGTCATACATTGGTATGCAGAAGATGGAACCCTTCGGTATGGGAGTTGCAGAAGCAATGGCAGCCGGTGCCCCCGTTGTGATCTCAAAAGCTGCGGGCATAACACGCTGGATTAACGACGAGTTGGAAGCTGTCGTTGTCGATCCCGATGATACTACAGATGCTGCGCAAAGACTGATCAAAATCATCGGTGATAAAGATCGATTACAAAAACTTGCATCGAATGGTTATCTGCTATCAAAGAATACATTCAGCTGGAAAGCAATCGCCGTGAGGCAGGGAGAAATCATAGATTTCCTCTGCCAGGGAAAATCGCCCGATAATAATATCGAATCATCTATACCGAAACGAAGACATCGGGCCTACCATCGTTCGGCTTTTGCCTGGCGCGGAGATCCACCCGTCATAAAGTCCAAACACAAAAAGGCGGCCGAGGGTTTGTTGCCATATATCGTCAAAGAAATAGGAAGAGCACAATCATTGAAAGAACGGGTGATTGTCGTAATCGGTGGAGAGTCGGGTGCGGGCAAGACCGAGATCGCCGAGTACCTGAGATTTCTCCTGAGACGCCAAAAGATATGGGGGACAACGATAGCGGGAGATGCCTTTTTCAATCTCACCCCGGCGGAAAACCACAATGCTCGTCTTCTAGCTTATGCGGAAGGATACCTGGATAAATACCTTGGACCTTCTGAAGTTGATTTACAACAGTTAGATTCTATACTCAAAAGCGGAAGAAAGAGGAATGTCCGTGAGGTGCTTGTCCCGTCTGAATGCAGACGATTGGGGTCAAAACGGTATGCCGATGTGCCGGTGGATCTTAGCTTGACGGATGTTATATTTGTCGATCTTACCTACAGCCTGCTTCTTGAAAACGCAACGCTGAAGGTATTCCTGGAATCGGATTATCAAGGCAGGATCGAAGAAATACAAGAACGTAATATTGCCCGTGACCCTGATCAAGACTTTCAATTTATTATGAAGGTCCTCGAGATCGAGCATCGCATTATTCAAGATTTAAAACAGAACGCCGACATCATCGTAACGAAGGATTATGAAATAAAACCAAAAGTGAAGGAGGCTACCATATAATGAATCCGGCAATGGCCTTATTGTATGTCATTTCTATCCTGTGGATTATGACCGGAGCATCGCTTGTAATCTTTACCGATCAGACCAGAACTCTTATGCAAAAATGTTTTCAAGCCAGGCATATGAAAATACCCGCCGTGGTTGCAATCATCATCGGGCTGACCCTTATTGTCGGGGGTATATTCCAAAGAGAAATTCTTTTCCTGTCACTTATTCTGGGTGTATCAGCCGTGGGAAAAGGGTTCTTTATCTTGTTCGGATCGGAACACCAGATCGAAAGTATTCTCGACTGGTGGTATGTTAAAGTTCGGGATGAAACTCTTCGCTTTTGGGGTTTAATCATATTTACTCTGGGAATTGTTCTTTTATCGTATCTTATGTAATATGTGTTCTGTGAGTCCTTGCCGTTGCTATTACGGTTCAAATTAACCGGCGCATATCATCCGATGGTATGCATGTAGTAAGTAGTATTTCAGGAGACTAACATCATGGCTGATCTCTATTTCGAAGATTTTAAGGTAGGGGATATGTTTAAATCACCGGGAATGACCATAACGGAAAGCCAGATTATCGATTTCGCCATGCGATATGATCCGCAGCCGTTTCATACGAATGTCGAGGAGGCACGGGAATCGATCTTCGAGGGACTCGTTGCCAGCGGAATTCAGACAATTGCGGTGACTTTCAAACTGTTTCTTATGACGGGTGCCCTGACCAACAATCTCGGCTCACCGGGATTTGATGAACTACGGTGGCTCAAGCCGTTGAGACCCGGCGATACAATCTATGCCGTCGGTGAAGTCCTGGATACAATACCGTCAAAGAAACATAACGACCGCGGGACTGTACAACTCAGGTATTCGAGTTACAACCAGAACGGTCAAATGGTTTTTACCGTTACCGGAAGACAGATAATCAAACGTCGATCTTCAAACGATAAACAATAGTGCACTTTAATCAGCAAGTACCTGCACGAAAATTGTGCGAACACGGTGAAAGACGTAGAATT
>JAFGQS010000055.1 GCA_016935565.1 Deltaproteobacteria bacterium | reverse complement strand
GCCAGGGCCCGCCCTGGCGCGACTGAAATAGTTAGTAAACCTACATGGTACAACAAGCGTAGAACATTATACCGGGGTTGCCGTTATGGTGAACGGTCTGGGCCAAGGATTCAAGTGAAAATCATTGAGAAGACTTTTCAGCACTTGACCCCCTGGCTCCTTGAATCCTCGAACCCTTTTCAGATAATAATCGATCTGAAGTCATCGCCTAAAAGCGAGGGGGTTCTCCCATTCCCAGAGTGGGACAATAAACGACTGAGTGCGAATGAAGATAACCAGTGTACTAAGATATTTCATTGTTTTATTTTTTCTTCTCTGCTTCACTGCCTGCATGCATATCTTTGTCGGCCAAGGGGAAGGTCCGACCGAAGAAGAAATAATACGACCTTCAACCAATCCATACTATCATTATTCTCTCGGAGTCTCTCATTACCTTGAGGGAAATCTTGATGAGGCAATACATGAATATGAAGCAACCCTGAGTATTGACCCGGAATCTCCTTCGGTAACAGCTGAACTTGCCACATTGTATGCTAAAAAAGGAAAAATCACAGAAGCGGTCGAACTCCTGGAAAAGTCTCTTCTGTATAATCCTGATTATGTTGACACCCATCTCATACTTGGAAGCCTTTATCTTAAATTAAGAGAGCTCAACAACGCGATAAAAGAATATAAAAAAGTTTTGGAACTTGACCCAACAAGACTGGAAGCATATTTGTACCTGAGTGCTATTTATCGAGACGAAAAAAACTATAAAGCAGCAATAGAGATGTTAAGAGATTTTTTAAAAATAGAACCTGATAATGCGATGGGTCGATACTATCTCGGCAAAATATATGCGGATATGAAATTATATGATCAGGCGGAAAAGTGGTTCAATAAAACGCTGGACATCAAACCTTACTTTGAATCCGCACTGCTCGATCTTGCAATGATTTATGAAAGCCAAAACAAGAAGGTTCAATCCATAAAGATATACAAGCAATTAATCAACCACCATCCCTCGAACCTGCACATCAGATTAAAACTGGGAAAGACCTATCTGGAACTGAATGAATATGAAAAGGCAGCCCGCGAATTTAATGAAATATTAAAAATGAACAGCTCAAGCACAGAAGCTCGATTTTCCCTTGGTCTGGTTTATTTCTTTGAGGGTAAGGATTATGACAGGGCAATGAAAGAATTTCTCGCTGTCCTGAAAAAAGATCCCACCAACGACAGGGCTCGTTATTTCCTTGCCTCATCATATAGAGAAAAGGGCCGGCACGATATTGCTCTTAAACACTTCGAGAAAATACCTTCGCTATCAAAACTCTATTCATCTGCCCGAATCCGAATGGGAGACATATTGAAAGAGGGCGGTCAGAAAGCACGGGCAATAAGTCTGATCAGAAAAGCAATCGATCATGATAAAAAAAATGCCGACCTTTACGACTTCCTTTCATCATTATACGAAGATGATAATAACCTTACGGCCGCTGAAGAAACGGCAAAACAAGGACTTGCTGTTTCTCCTCAGAGCATCATCCTTCATTACCGGCTCGGCCTTATTTATGAAAAAGCCGGCCGACGTGAGGAAAGCATCACGGCAATGGAAAAAGTTCTGAAGATCGATCCCCGGAATGCCGAAGCTCTCAATTTTATCGGGTACAGCTTTGCCGACAGCGGAATCAAGCTGGAAGAAGCGGAAAAGATGATACAACAGGCACTCACGTTAAAACCTGAAAACGGTTATATTACCGATAGCCTCGGATGGGTTTATTTCAAACAAAAAAAATGGGGTCTTGCCATCAAATATTTGAGGAAAGCGGCAGAAATCCTACCCGAGGACCCGACAATTGCCGAACATCTGGGAGACGCCTATGAGGAAGCCGGTCTCTTCAAGGAAGCACTGAATATCTACAGAAAGGCACTGACGTTACATCCGAAAGAAAAGAAAACGATACAGCAAAAGATCAAAAAAGTTCTTGAAAAAATGAAAACAAAAAAGATGAGTTCAACAGTCATCCATCAGATTGCTGTTAAAAAACATTCGACTGTTCAATGAAAAATAAAATAAGCGAACAACATTTACATCCTGCGTGCGTAGTGACAAGCACCAAAGGCATACATATGAAAAAACTCGCATATATTGTTCTTTTCACGCTTATGGCGTTTGTCTTTGCCGACTGTGCACCTCAAAAACCGGTAGAACCGATTAAAAGATATATCCCTCCCCCGGAAGATGTGTTGAAAAAGATTTCCATGACAAGCAATGGAAAAGAAGCGATGACAGCCACAGCACGGATAACGATAAAGACCGCAAAAAGTACGTATTCGCAAAATGTGGCTATCGCTGTAAAGAAACCGGCGTCACTTCGAATAGAAACAATCCCGTTGTTCGGAACCCCTGATTTGTTACTCTCAGTGGACGTTCATCGTTTAAAGGTCTTCTTACCAAAGGAAGGCCATTTCTATGTCGGTCCAGCGACCAGGCAAAATATCTTTTTATTTTCCCGCCTATTCCTCAATATTGACGAAGCAGTAGCAATACTCATGGGCACCCCTCCCCTCTTACAGCAAACCGGCATGGTACTGAAAGGGTCTATGGAAAAGGATTTGTATCGTATCAACATCTTTACAGGGGAACGATTGATCCAGTCTCTGTGGATTGACCTGGACCAGGGCAAGGTTCTACAGACCGACGTTTTCAACGAAACCGGCGAGATCTACTACAGAGTAGAATTTGATGATTACAATCTTTTCGGACGAATAAATCGTCCACAGCTGGTGAAGATAATTATTGCGGAACCTCAAAAAATTTCCGCCAGTATCAAATATTCAAACATACAGGTTCTCTCCCAGACAGGAGAAAACCTTTTTGATCTTCCGGTTCCCCCCGGCATTATGCCGATAACTATTGAGTGAATGTCAATTTTTCATCAGCGTTCGGCGTTCAACCCTCAGTGACACCACTGTCACACCCGACCTCCCCGGCAGAAAGGCACAATGAACATTTTTAAGAGATAGAACACAAAAGACAGAATTCAGCAACAGTAACAAGACGTTATATACACTTTGTTCTGTCTGCTGATTCCTGTCTTCATCATGCACCGGCCGCAAATAGCTGAACACTCAACTCATTTCAGTGACGTTAACTTTCCTCGTGCTATTCGAGCCGAACTTGTATTGGGGTATTCCTTTATAACTCTTTGCAGAAGCAGTTTAGCGCTCGCTTTGTCCCCTAATTCCATAAATGAAAGCGCCTGCTTCAGAAGGGCATTTGGTACTTTATTGCCCTTGGGATACTTCTTGATCACATTTTCATATTCGAGAATTGCCTTTTCATAATTTTTCTCAAAATAGTAACATTCACCAATCCAGAACTGGGCGTTATCCGAATATTCGGTTGACGGAAATATTTCGACAAATCTTCGAAATTTGTTTCTCGCTTCATTATAATCCCCTTGTTTGAACGTCTTATATGCTTCTGCATATGACTTCTCTTTGTCAACTGTTCCTTCCGGGGATGGTGCCTTTGTACTTTCAGGTTTCTCCGTTACCGTTGTTGTATCTGCCTGTACCTTTTTCCCTACACCGAGAAAATTCTCGATGTAATTTATCCGAAACGAAATGTCATCGAATTTTTTCTGGATTCCTGCCGAATCTTTAGTCTTTAAATCAGATTGGAGGGTCGCAAGCTTCATCTCCAAACTTTCAATTTCTCCCCTGAGTTGCTGCATCTGATTTCTAAGCTGGACAAAATCAGCCCCCGTGTCTGCCTGCCCTTTCCGCAGAGACTCATTAAATTTTAAAATCCGATCCGCATCCTTTCGCAACCTTTCATTATCTTCTTTTAAGGACGAAAGGTCTTCCTGCAAGGCAAGAATCCTGGAGTTGAGACTTCTGCTCACTATCTTAAGATCCCTGCTCGTGGCACATCCCATCATACAAAGGATAATGATGAAGGAAAGGAAGGTGATATACTTTTTCACTGGCCGGCCCCACTCGATATCATTTCTTTTCTGTTACGACCACAAAGTGAACTCTCCTGTTTTTTGCCCACGCTTCTTCCGTGTGAGATGGATCCAGCGGAAGTTCCTCTCCGTAACTGATCGTTGTCAATCTTCCCGCATCGATACCGAGGTTTAAGATATAATCACGAACAGATTCTGATCGCCTTTCCCCCAGAGCAAGGTTATATTCCCGGGTACCCCTCTCATCACAATGTCCTTCCAAAATCACCTCAAATTCTGTGTTATTCAGAAGCCAGTCTGCATGCCGTTTTAACGTTTCTCTGGCTTCAGTTTTCAGATCATATTTATCAAAATCGAAATAAACATCTTCGAATGCGGCGGCTTCCTGTAAAAGCCGTTCTCTTTCTTCCAAAGCTTTCTGGGCATCTTCCTGCTCTTTTGAGAGAGCTTCCTTTTCCGCTACTTGCGCTTCCGGTGCTTTTTCTTCCTGCGTTACGAGCGTCTCTTCTTTAACTATCTCTTTCTTTGCACATCCAGCCATAAAAACGAAAGACAAACTCAATACCAGCAGCACTATACCCGTAATTTTCAAATTTCTTTTCATGACCTCTCCTCCTTTTCAAATTTACGAATTACTATCATGCACCATAGCATATAACTAAACTTCAATACAATTGTAATCGGGGAGACCAGGAAGGATAAATTGTTTCCATTCCAGGTTTCTCATGTAACACGCGCAAGTTTAAACCATTAGAATTGATAATACAAATTCTTATTTTGCCTTTTTCCCCTGAACTGAACGCCACATATCGCCCATCGGGAGACCAGGTAGGATATTCACAGCCACCGTCTTCAAAGGTAAGCTGTATGAAATTACTCCCGTCTTCAGCAATTGAAAACAATTGAAAGGAACCGTTCGTCACCCCTTCATATACTATCGTGTTACCCTTCGGTGACCAGCTTGGCGATGTATTATAGTGACCCTCGTACGTAAGCCTCCGCACTTTACTTCCGTCCACATTCATGACAAATATCTGAGGCGACCCTGATCGATTTGACACAAATGCGATCCTACTACCGTCAGGTGACCAGGTTGGCGACACATCAATGGCGGGGTCGTCGGTCAGTCGCGTGAGTTTCTTCGTTTCTAAATCCAGTATGTAAATCTCTTCATTACCATCCTTGCTCAGCGTAAGGAGAATTCTGCTTCCATCCGGTGACCACGGTCCCGACAAATTGAGACCCTTGAATTTTGAAATTGTTTTAACCTCTCTGTTCGACAAATCCATAATATAGAGATCCGGATTTCCACGTCTATATGAAGTATACGCAAGTTGCTTGCCGTCAC
The DNA here is from genome assembly GCA_016935565.1 of Deltaproteobacteria bacterium. Classification (GTDB taxonomy): domain Bacteria; phylum Desulfobacterota; class Syntrophia; order Syntrophales; family UBA6807; genus JAFGQS01. The sequence goes on along the minus strand of JAFGQS010000055.1, from coordinate 2,791 downwards.
AGGACCAGTGCGGCAAGACCGTCAATGATCTGTTATTCGTAATTTTGACAAGATCGGACCCATCAAAGTTGATCGTATATATATCAGATGTTTTTCCCTCCTTACCGGTAAAGGCAATCTTTGTTCCGAAAACACTCGGTTCCCCTGTCAGGGCAAGCAGAATTTCACTGGTAAACTTCTGAATCATAATTTTCATTTCATCCAGTGTACCCCAGTACTTTTTACTGACTATCAAACCCCCTTCAACAACACCAAAAAGACGAAATTCGACAGATAAATTCTCACGATTATACTGAAATCCGCCTTTTATTAAAAATTCAGCACCGATGATCGACCAATCATGAAAATTGATTGTATCAGCGGTTATTCCTGCTTCATCTTTGTTTTCAATGAATGCTTTTTTGTCGATGATCCTGAAGAAACCCGTCATTTTTAATGCTTCAGCAAGACAGTTTGAAAACTGTATCGACAGTTTCTCCGTACCGTTCTGTTCATCTAAATTTTTAAAATCCGGGATTGCCACGGGAAATTGTTGAAAAGCGGGAGAATTGATATCAATATATATTTTCCCCCAAACGGGAGAACTCCACAAAAGTGCCGCTACAATAATTACTAATCCTATTTTTCTCATATTCCCTGCTAGAAGTGTACCATTAAAGTTAAAGTAAAAAAGTCCCTGTTTCGAATTGAATCCCATCACGACATCGAGCAGATATGCCTTGAGTATGTTTCAACGCGAAACCCGCGACACGAAACACGTTTATCTCAATTCCGACGCATGAAATCGGATCCCTACTTCTAAACTGCTCTCTCTCAACCATTCCGGCAATGCAGGTAAAGGAGAGGCCTTTCTGATAGCCTTGACGGCAGATTCATCAAAGTATCTGTTCCCTGATTTTTTTTCAAAATCAATATCAGCAATGATTCCGTTTCTCAGAATTGTAACGGCAATGATAGCTTCGTAATCATCGTTCGACAAAATTCCCTCGGGAAAAGTCCATTGCTCTCTGATCTTCGACCAGATTACCGAATAATAAACTTTCATTTTCATGGTCATCTCGACATCTCCCCGGGATGATACCTGAAGGGAGGAGTCGCGGTGGGCCGTTGCTTTCTGTCTGATATCTTCTATCGCCTTATCGACGTTATCCATTGTCACATTCTTTTGTGTTTCCAACTTATTCGTCCGGGCAGACAAAACATCATCCACATTCTTCTTGATAACAACGGCGTGGTTTCGTAAACCGAGATCGATTACTTTTTCGGCAGACGAAGGCATTTCTTTATTCTCAATAAATTGTGTGGGAATACTCACCAGCTCAACGGTGTAAACGGGACCAAACGTCCATCTCGGTTTCGGCCATGATGGAGACAAGAAAATAATTGATAAAATTAAGGCATGCAGCAAACAAGAAAGCAACATCATGCTGTTCAGGCTGATGCCATCTGTTTTTCTTCCCTTGATCATTTTTAGAGATGTCATCTCGTTATCTTGGGCGGTTCAGTAATCATCCCCAGTTTATCAACTCCGGCTTTTCTCACCTCTGACATGACCTGAACAACAAATCCGTATGGAACATTTTTATCGGCACGCATAAAAATTTCTCTGTCTATTCTACTGGCAAAAATACTCTCTAACTTCGGCTTCAAATCAGCGATTGTTGCCTTGTATTTATTGATGAATATTTCTTCTTTGCTGTTTATGGTCAGAACCAGTTTTTCTTCACCCACATCAATGCTTTTAGATTTAACCTGGGGAAGATTGACATCTATTCCCATCTGGAGCATGGGAGCGGTTACCATAAAAATGATCAAAAGGACCAGCACTACATCCACAAGGGGAGTCACGTTGATATCGGAAACAGGTTTATTTTCACGATTTCTAAGACTTCTTGAATATCTCATACAATACCTACTTTTTTACATAATGCCGTTCTATGATATTGAGAAATTCGGAGACGAAATCGTCCGTTTCCAGTGATATCCCCTTTACCTTATTGAGATAATAATTGTAAAAAATAACGGCAGGAATTGCAACAGCCAGACCCGCTGCAGTTGCGATGAGAGCTTCGGAAATCCCGGGGGCAACCACGGCCAACGTTGCCGTTCCTTTCGTCCCGATACCTCGAAAAGCGTTCATAATGCCCCATACAGTACCGAAAAGGCCGATGAACGGACTTGCATTCCCCGTCGTTGCAAGGAAACTGAGAAAACTTTCCAGTTTTGAACTTTCCGATTCACTTGCTCTGTTCAAAGCCCTTTCAACGTTTTCAATTCCCCTGATTTCCATTGACCATTTGTCACTTTCCGGATTATCGGAAGTCTGGGACGACTCTTTCCTTGATTTCGCAAGCTTGCCAAGCTCGGTATACCCTGCTCTAAAAACCTCTGCAATCGTAGAATACCTGAATTTTTTCGATTCGACAAAAATATCCGAAAAGTTATTACTCTTCATGTAGTTATCCATAAACATGGAATTTTCTTTTTTAGCCTTCCGTATGACCCTGTATTTCATGAGGATTATGGCCCATGACACAACGGAAAAGACAAGAAGCAGCAGTAAAACAAATTGTACCATCGGCCCGGAATTGAAAATCATTTCAAGGATATTGCCTTGAAAATGTCCGCTAAGATCGACTGATGTGACAGCCCATGCTTGATTCACCTTTATTCTCCTCGCAGCATTAGTTTTTGAGAACTCTATGTAGTTTATATTCTCAGTAATGTCAATACTTCATCGGAGCTCGTACATCGGGTATCATCAACCTTCATTTTCAAAACGAAACACGAT
>JAFGQS010000054.1 GCA_016935565.1 Deltaproteobacteria bacterium | reverse complement strand
TGCAGCACATTGCCGGCGATCAAACCCATGAAGCCCGGCAGCGCGGGCCCGGGGGTACCGGGTATTCACCCCATCGTTTATGATGACGACGGTAACGTTGTCGCTCCCGGCACCGGCAAAGCGGGAAACATCTGCATACAGAACCCTTGGCCCGGCAGCTTCCAGACCATATGGCGCGACAGGGAACGTTACGTCAGCCAGTATTATGAGAGATACTGCAAAGATCCTGAGAGCAAGAGCTGGCAGGACTGGCCATACATGACGGGTGATGCTGCTGTCGTGGCCGCCGATGGATATGTGCGCATTCTCGGCAGGATTGACGACGTCATCAATGTTTCAGGGCACAGGCTCGGAACCAAGGAAATAGAATCGGCCGCTATGATCGTAGAAGAGGTTTCCGAGACTGCCGTTGTTCCCGTCAAACATGAAGTAAAGGGAAGAGAACCCGATCTGTACGTGGCCCTGAAGCCCGGAATCACTCCGAGCGATGAGCTTGCCAAGAGGATTCAAAAGGCGGTGGTAGATGAAATCGGAGCAATTGCACGGCCGAGAAATGTCTGGATTGTCTCCGACATGCCCAAGACCCGTTCGGGGAAAATTATGCGCCGCGTGCTGGGCGCCATTTCCAATGGCACGGATGTCGGTGATGTAACGACATTGGCAAATCCGGAAGTTGTGGACGAAATAACCAGAATGGTTCAGGGAGCGCAAAGATAAGCCGGAACTCTATAAAATGAGGTATGCTTTGAACAGTATAGGGATCCGGGGATGGAACATTGAAAAAAAGAAAATGGAGAACAGCAAAGAAGTCAAACAAGGAGGGTGAGATGATGAATTTAATAGTCGAACGAGTTGACGTGTGGGCTGCCTCTATCAAGGACAAACCCGGAGGTTTGGCGAACATACTCTCCGGCCTGGCGGATGTCGGCGCTGATCTTGACTTCATTATTGCCAGGCGGGCTCCAGACCAACCCGGCGGCGGTGTTGTGTTTGTCACCCCTCTGCGCGGAGATGTTGAGGTTGCCGCAGCCGCCACCCTTGGCTTTAACGTGACCACCAGTCTTAAGTCACTGCGTGTCGAGGGAGATAACAAGCCGGGTGTTGCCTCAAAACTGACGCAAAAGATCGCGGCGGCCGGGATCAATCTCCATGGATTCTCTGCGGCCGTCATGGGTGCAAGGTACATTATGTACATCAGCTTCGACACCGCGGAAGACGCGGACAGAGCCGCCGAAATCCTCAAAAGTGAGTAGATCGACATCATGGTTAACCGGCGCCAGGGGTAATATTCCCGGTAATGGATCAGAACGGAACCGGAGAGTCAAGCCCAAGTCTGCCCGGCCTGTAAACCACCTGATTAAGTCAGACCGTCATGGCCGGGCTTGCCGACTCCGACAGCAGATCTTTTCGAACTCGGCTGGCGGGATGTTACCGATCGTCTCGCGCAACCGTTGGTATGCTTTTATGCTTTTTTTACAACGTCGTTGACAGAATCTTTGTCGGTCATGTAGTTGGTTCGATTGGGGTTGCAGGGATTAAGAGAAGGTTTTTAAAAAATAGATCGAATGAGATTTCTATAAATAAAAGGCAGAACCAGCAACAATTCTGCCTTTTTTATTGCTTCATATTATGGTTTGCCCGACGGTATGAAAATTAATTATACTTGCCACCGTACTTTAATGCAGCAATTTTGAACACAATAATCACATATCGTCATTGACTGCTTAGATTTTCAACTGTTGACAGCCGCTATCTGCATTCAATCTGCGCCGTTTGAAGATAGTATGATAGCCCCGCGAAAAAACGAAGCTCTGAAATTTTAGGATATTCATTTCCTCCTGTAATATTATCGCTCGTCTCTCCCTAAGTGCAGGTGGCAACTATCTTCAATTTTAATAACTCAAGAAATGTGATTTTCCGGCAAATGTGTTGTATTATTAATTTGATAATTATACAGTAACCATCGAATTCACAATTTTTTGGAGAAACGAAGATGCCAAGCACATCGATAGAAGGCTATCCTTCTCAATATGAAAGTCGACTCACGCTTAAGAATGGAAGCGAGGTATTTCTAAGGCCTATACTGAACACCGATGGACCTCTTCTCGTTGAGTTATTCAATATGCTTTCTCCTCAGTCTGTATATTTTCGTTTTCTAAGCTCCCTTAAAGCCCTTTCTGAAGCATTGCTTTATCAATTCACGAACATAAACTATGACAGCGCATTTGCCCTTGTCGCTGTGGTCAAAGAAGATGGGAAAAACGTCATTATCGCCGTAGGTCGTTATGCGTTTGATCCTCAAGACAATGTTACAGACCTTGCCGTTGCGGTCCGTGATGACTGGCAACATCTTGGCCTCGGCAAATCGTTACTACAGAAAATCATCACTATCGGTAAGGAGCATGGTATTTCCCGTTTCGTATGTACGATACATCCCCAGAATGACGCTATCAAGCAGACCTTCAAGACCCTGGGTTATGAGGTGAAGTACTCTTTGCGAGGTGCTTACAACTTGGTAGAGATTTTCGTCTAAGGCTTGTGTAATGCTCGATCGTTTCGTCATGTCATGATCTGCACAGCGTTCATCAACCAATCTTACATGCAAAACATTTCAATCGTTTGAAAGTTTTATTCAATGAACATCAAAGTTCGTTAGTGTAGAATTCTTGTATATATGGATCGCATATCTTCCTAGTCTGCTTAGATCTTCAACTGTCGACAGCTGCTATCCATTCACTCTATAATGATGGATGACAGTATGAAAGGACATCGAAAAAAGAAGGTTGAAAATTTTATGATATACTTTTCCTGCATGCAATTTTTTGAGTTTTAAAGATAGTGTCTTTTGGCGGCAACTGTCGTCATTCAGTTTACTCGTCTAATTGCCCATGCGATGAACAGCCTATCTTCAAAATCATTGACAAACATTTATAACTGTCGATCTCAATCTCCAACACACGCTGATGACTTCTCCGGTAACCCCAATTACTCATTCAGAGAGACTGACAACTGCAAGAATGATATGAAGAAATCAAGAGTAGTGTTATGATAAGTCAAACGGAGACATGACACGATGTACGCGCGATATTCGATGTGTCGCCGATGTGTCGATGTTTTCAGCCCCCGCCGGTTCGAGGATGCAGGGAATGACGTCTCCGCTCCCGTCCTTCTGTATTTAATTTGAGATTTGTAACTAATACGATTACGTAGAACCTTTCATTCCTTAATGTGCAAGAGTGAACAAAAAAATAAAGTCACAGGTGGGCGTTTTGGTGCAAACTGTCACAACACCTTCAGAATGGTGAAATTCGATTCCTTCCACTCCCCCCGACACTTTGTCCCATCAGAAGAGGTTAAAATACCCATACCGTACATGTTGTTTTCATGCCAGCTCCCTTCGTACAGGGCGCCATCTGATATTATCAACACACCCTTCCCATGACACATTCCGTCTTTCCACTGGCCGTTGTATTTTGTCCCATTGGAGTATATCATCTCTCCTTCCCCGTTCTTCAGGCCATTTTTCCATTGGCCCTTATAACGTCCACCGTCAGGAAGCGTTTCTATCCCTTCACCTTCCGGTTTACCATTTTTCCACTGGCCTTCATAACGATATCCCTCCGACAGAAGAATCGTTCCCGTCCCGTGAGGCATATCCCCATCCCATTGACCTTCATAGCGCCCCCCGTCGGGCCAGGTAAAAACTCCCTCCCCGTGGAAATGGCCACTTCTAAAGAGGCCGCTATATCCGGATCCATCCGGGAATGTGCACATCCCGGTTCCGTCTATGGGCTCCTTTACCCACTTGAAGTCAACAACCTCTCTTTCGTATGAGTTCCGGAATGACGGACGCAGGACAGATGTCTTGTTAACCATATGAATTCCCCATTTACCTGTCGGCAAATTTGCCGTTCTTAAATACGCCGGCCAATCTCCGGCCGTCAGCAAATATCATGACACCGTCACCATGAGGCAGGCCGTTTTCCAGTTGACCTGTGTATTTTCTGCCATCGGCTTTGACCAGAGTTCCCCGGCCATGGAACTTGTTATTTTTGAATTCTCCTTCATAACGATCGCCATTGAGATATTCCATGATCCCTTTTCCTGTGGACATGCCGCATTGAAATGCTCCCGTATATTTTTTCCCGTCAGGCAAGATCAATGAACCTTGACCGTGAAATTTTCCATCCTTATACTGGCCGCTGTATCGCATTCCATCAGGAAATGTCTCCGTTCCCTGACCGTCATATAGATCATTTTTCCAATCACCGATATACTTCCGCCCGCTGGCCATGGTCATGGTCCCGTTTCCTTCTTTGCGGTCATCTGTCCATTGTCCAACGTAGGTCGACCCGTCAGATAAAGTTAGTATCCCATGCCCACTTCGCTTCCCCGCACTCCATTCTCCGACATATTTCCAGCCATTGGCGTGTTTCATAACTCCCTGTCCTTCGGGCTTTTCATTCTGCATTTCACCCACGTACAAACTGCCGTCAGGATAAGCTTTTGCAATGTGCCCCTGCACCAGGGCAATCTTTTCTTCCTTGGGAGGAACCTCCTCTTTTTGTTCATCAGTTGCTTCGGCATCCACCTTCTGTCTGGCTTCTTCAGACTTCTTCCTCAATTCCTCCTCAACCCGGCGCCTAACCTCTTCTTCGAATTTTAGTTTCGCTTCCTCGTCGGCCCGACGCTTTGATTCTGCCTCAATCCTCTGCTTTGCTTCCTCCTCAGCCTTAAGTCTGGCCTCTTCCTCGGCCTTCAGCCTTGCTTCCTCTTCAGCTCTGAGCCTCGCTTCTTCTTCGGCCTTCAGCCTTGCTTCCTCTT
>JAFGQS010000053.1 GCA_016935565.1 Deltaproteobacteria bacterium | reverse complement strand
GAAATAATTACCACTTCCTCACTCCCTACAGTCTTTAAACTATGGACTTTACCCATAGGGTTGAAATGAAGCGTTCCTGGTTTCATATCGACCCATTTGTCATTGATCAGCATCTGCGCCATCCCTTTAATGAAATATATTGTTTCATCATGTGTTTTGTGCATATGCGGCTTTATCCAAACACCCTCACCCAGTCGGAACACATAGAGGCTGATCGTATCGTCTTCAGCAATCGTAATCTGCCGGGCTTTCTTACCAGCTTCCATAGGGTTATCTTTAAGAATTTGATCGATGGTGGTAACGACCTGCTCAGTTGTATCTGCCGCATTCACAGACACTAAAGTTACAAGGAAAATTGACAAAAACACCATAATTCCACACATAGTAATTTTTCTTTTTGAAAACATAATGATTACCTCCTCTTTGATTTTGTCAGTGACTTTTTTACTGGGTTGAAGAGCTGGGAATGGCCTCCTGAGGGGATCAAAGGAGTCCACCGTGGATGCCTCATATTGGCATCTTCCGGATTATTTCTCTCGTGCCCTCTCTAAACACAAATCCCCTTGCTCTTTTTGAGATACGGGGACTCAATTATATCTTTATGGCATCATCCTTAGTATGTGGGTTGAAATTAGTGTTAATCTATTAACGATGCCTTATTCACATTTACATTAAGCATTATAATAAAACATAAAAAAGTCAAGAGAATGTTTTATTGATTATCATTCGAAAGGGTGGATGTGCGTCAAAATTATTGGATGCTCTCTTTCAGGAATAAATCACTATTCATCAATCTTTAACGAAACTTTAACCTTAAAATATTTACGTCATATAAGTATCTGTTATAATTCATATATTTTTGATCAGGTGGGTTCGATTCCCATGCACTTCCGCCAATTTTTTATTCAAAAAAGTGACCATCTTCCCATGTCTTCCCCGAATTCCCGGGATACCCTTATCACCCCTTTTTTACAATCCTGTTCATCTTCCCGCTGATGCAGCCTTCCAGATCCAGAGAAACAAAGGAAAAGCCAATCTCGGCCAGGGCGGAAACGAGCTTATCCCTGAGACTGAGAGCCTTCTGAAGATCGTCGACCTCGATAATCGCAGTCTCAAATGGGAAGTATCTGACCCTGCAGTTGACAAAGCCGAGTTGCTCCAGCAGGGCTTCGGCCTTCTCAACGCGTTGTATCCGCTCTCTCGTAATCTCATAACCATAGGGGAACCGCGAACACAAGCCAACGGTTGGCAGCTTGTCCCACGTCGGGAGGTTCAGCATCCTCGATATTCTTCGTATTTCTTGCTTGGTGATCCCGAACTCGACAAATGGCTGCCAGATGCAATCCTCTCTGGCGGCCTTGATGCCGGGTCGGTAGTCTTCGAGGTCGGAGTAGTTCATGCCGTCAGCGATTATAGCAAAGCCTTTCTCACCGGCCCATTTTATGACGGCTCTGTTTCTGCTTTTTCGGCATATATAACATCTGTCTATCGGGTTTTTGGCGAATGTGCGGTCATCGGCAAGCTCATCCACTTCTATCACACCATGAGGGATTCCAATGATTTCAGCATTCATCCCGGCTTCAGAGATCTCATTGCTCCGGATTATGGGTGATTTTATTGACAGCGCACATGCAGCGTCTCCCAGTTCGTCAAAGGCGATTTTCGCAAGGAGTGTACTGTCGAGCCCCCCCGAGAACATGATCAGAAGACGTTCCTTTGCCCTTATAGCCTCTTTAAGTTTCTCCATCCGGAACATCTTCTTGCCTCTTTATTGCCTTTAATATCCTCAGAGCCGCGGCTGCCGCACCGACACTGTTACCGATGTTCATCACTACAACACCGGGCACACAGCTCTGGAGCATGGTCCGCAAGGCTGCCTCCCCCCTGCCACCGAAACCATAGCCGATGGGCGTGGGAACGGCAATGACGGGTTTTTGAGTCAACGATGCTATCATGGTGGGCAGGATACCGTCCATACCTGCAAAGATTATCAAAACGTCCGTATCCTTCGTTTTTCTGATCCCGAAAAACGGCCGGTGAAGACCCGAGACACCAAGGTCAAACGCCTCTACGACCTCAGCTCCTGTTTCTTTGAGTAATAACACACATTCTCGCGCATACGGGACATCCGCGGTACCGGCGGTGATAATCCCGACCGTCCCGAACTTCTCTCCAGGTTTATCTGACTGCCCGATTACCATGAGCCTTCCGGCCTTCTTAATCTGTACACCCGAAAAGGCGTTTCTGAGAGCATTCTCCTTCTCTTCATCATGGTTCGAGACAAAGGCACATCCATTTACCTCAAGAAAGTTTCTTACGATTTCCAGCATTTGTTCCGTTGACTTCCCCTCCGTTAATATCACTTCAGGGAAGCCCGTGCGCCTGTGTCTGTGCATGTCCAGAAAGAAATCCTCTCCCTGTTCATAGAGGATTTTCATGATCTTCTCTTCAGCCTCTTCCAAGTCTATCTCACCGTTTTTATATGATTCCAACAGATTCTTTATCACCTTTTCCTCCTGTTGAGTCGGTCCGATGCTTATTGTTCCTTCTCCTCATCGTATCCGGTTCTCTTTTCCATTACCCGGTTAACCTCACTCCTGACTTTTCCAAGGGGAATATTCCTGCTCAAAGAAATTTCATGGAGATCACGGTACTCTGCTTTATACCGAGTAGAGCCATCTGACAGGCTGACTTCCTTTATCCTCACAGCACCGTATTGTGTGTCGATCATGTATTGCTTTCTTTCGAGTACTCTTCGCGAAAGCCGGTAATATCGAGCACCGATTGATGTGGTATGCGTGAGAAGTCCGGTAAGAACACGGTCCAGATGTTCTGACGGGCAGATGGCCTTGATACCGATCCCCGGTCTTCCCTTCTTCATGACCCTGTTGGTGAGGCTGATATCGAGTGCGCCTGCGTCGAAGATTCTCTGAAAGGCTGCCTCCCACTCTTCAGGAGACATATCGTCCACATCGGCTTCAACCATGTAGCAGCTATGGTCTGCTGATTCCTGTTGACCTTCGCATAAAAAGACCCTGCACAAATTCGGCCAGTTATCGATCTCCCTGTCGCCGCAACCGTATCCCGCGCGTTTCATTACCACGTCCGATGGCGGAAAAGGCTTTTTGACCAAGGTTTTCAGCACCGCGGCACCGGTGGGGGTTGTCAATTCAGCCTCGATATCGGTCATTCTTACCCTCATTTCTTCGAGCAATTTTACCGTGGCAGGTGCCGGCACAGGTATCACGCCATGCATAGACACGGTGGTACCTCTTCCCAGGGGAGCCGGGTTGGCATAAACTTCCTCAACCCCGAACCACTCGAGTGCGGCTGCGATACCGACTATATCGAGAATGGAATCAACTGCACCGACCTCGTGAAAATGAACATCTTCCGGTTCAACGCCATGGATCTCACCCTCAGCACGGGCCAGGTTCTCAAAAATTTCCCCGGCCTTCCTGCGTATGTTCGCCGGCAGAGGCGCAAGGATCTCATCCCGGATCTGAGCATATCTTCTTTCTTCATGAGTATGCCCGGTCTTAAACTTGAGATCAACGGCCCGGATTCCACTGACCGAGCGCAATGAGGTCTTCATGTCAAACGAACCTATCGGGAGTTTTTGATAAATCTCCTCCAGATACTCTTGCGGACAGCCCAGATGAATCAGGCTGCCCAGCAACATATCACCGCTGATACCTCCTATGGGATCAATCATCAGAACAATCACATGTACCCCCTCGTCGATATTGAACACTTATTGCCGGTCACCACCACGTGGTTAAAACACTTTTTCAATAAAAACGTATAATATTTGAATAAGCCCTTATAAGCTGATAACATAAATTCACATCAGTTCTGCTTGTCTCTTCCGTTCTTTCACAGTGTTACGTTTCATTGCATGTGGTATTTGATATACAGGTTGTGCGGTCAAAAACAAGTCTAACCAATTATGTGTGATAAAAACAACTTGTTTTTACCAGAACTTTACAACCTTCTTAGAAGTAACCCTGACATTCCCGTCTCGGTGTGAAAGATGACTACCCCCTAGGTGGGTTCGATTCCCATGAAATTCAGCCGATTTCTCATACAAGAATTGAACCCGTCCTAAATTTTCCTTAACTATATAATTCAGGAGTACAGTATGGCATGGATACTTGAACCGCAGGCATGGGTTGCCCTGGTGACGCTGACGGCACTCGAAATTGTTCTGGGTATCGACAACATCATTTTTATCTCCGTGCTCGTTGCACGGCTTCCATCGGCAAGGCGTCAGAAAGCACGCATTATCGGTCTCGCCCTGGCGATGATCAGCCGGATAATCCTTCTTCTTGCAATCGTATGGGTAATGGGACTGACAAAACCCTGGTTCTCACTGCTGTCCCATGAATTTTCGGGTCGTGATCTCATCCTGATCGCCGGCGGAATATTTCTCTTCGTAAAAAGCACTTTCGAAATCCACGACAGTCTCGAAAGTGCCGAGGTTCATGAGATGGGTCGCATGGCAGCGAGCTTTGCCGGTGTTCTGGTCCAGATCATGGTGCTCGATATCATTTTTTCTCTTGACTCGGTCATCACCGCTGTCGGTCTGGCGCAACATGTCCAGATTATGATCCTTGCCATTGTCATTGCCGTGGGTGTGATGATGTTCTCGGCACGGCCAATCGGCGACTTTGTCGACACCCACCCAACGATCAAGATGCTCGCCCTCAGCTTTCTCATCCTGATCGGCGTAACCCTGGTGGCCGAGGGTCTCGACTTTCACATTCCGAAGGGATACATCTATTTCGCCATGGGATTCTCGGTGTGTGTGGAAATGCTCAACCTCAAGATTCGAAAACGGCAGCTCGAACCGGTCAAACTGAGGAAATCGCGGAGGGGTAAAGCAGGCGGATAATCAGCAGATACATCGTCGATTCTGGAGTGGAACTACCGAAAGAGCTTTCGGATTCGTGCTTTCTGGTCGAGCACTTTCTCATGCCATTCTTTGTCGTCGCTCAGATACATTTCTGCAAGGCGGTTCCATTCTTTCGCCTGGAGTACATCGTTTTTCAAGAGCCACGCCTCCGAAAGATAATAATAATTTCGCCCATTGGTAGGATAAAGATTGAGAGCCCGTTCGAGAACGGTGATTGCCTCATCCGCTTTGCCCTGTTCCAGAAGAATCCGACCCTGATCCGTTAATTGTAACGAGGCAAGCTCCCGCGGATCTCCCTGTATCGCCGGCGACACAGGTTTTTCGATACTCGGTGCAGGCATAGCTTCCGGCGGTTGTTCCGCCGGGGGCGGCATGAACACGGCACACCCTGATATGGCAGACCAGAGTATCAGCACCGATACCCTCAATATTTTTGAATACTTCTTACCTCTCATTGTCACATCCTCTCGTCAATCCCCGGGTTCCTTTTACCGATGGAGCGGGCAATATGCAGTCGGTACATTCTTCTCTAAAAATATTTCTTCTATCGGTTCCGGACACCTGTTGGTGACGGCACGTTCTCCGCTTTGTGAGCAGACAACCTGTGTGACCACACCGGGCGGCTTCCTGAACCAGCTGCCTGACGTGTATTGGGGCAATGCCTTCATTAGTTCCGCCCATATGGGCAACGCTGCAACAGACCCTTCTGCACCCACCGAGTCGGCATTGTCAAATCCCACCCACACGAGGGCGAGAATATCGGGAGTATACCCGACAAACCATGCATCCCGGTAATCATTCGTCGTTCCTGTTTTCCCCGCGGCGGGAAACGTAATCCCCCTCCACGCGAGAGATCGGGCGGTTCCGTCCGTAACGACACTGCGGAGAAGGGAATTCATGATATAAGCCTTTTCGGGCGAAATGATACTTTCAATTTTGAGATGTTGCTGTTCCAGAATTTTTCCCTTCTCATCCACCACCGCCTTCATCGACAGGGGATTCGGCAGTACACCGTCAGCGGCAAATGTGCAGTACGCACGTGCCAGCTCAAGGGGAATCACCTCGAATGCCCCCAGAGCAAGCGACGGCCGCGGATCCATCGGTGTTGAAAACCGGAAGGTCAATGCCGTATTCACGATACGTTTCAGTCCCACCTTCATAGCCAGGTCAACGGTAGCGAGATTGTCAGATTTCGCGAGTGCCGTTCGGAACCTCAGGCCATGCTCGGCCACGGGATTCGTATTCTGCGGTTGCCATTCCTTGTCGTTAACTTCATATGTTTTCGGTTCGTTGGACAGAAGCGACGATGGCGTGAATTCACTCAATCCGGTAAGGTACACGAATGGTTTGAACGCACTTCCCGGCTGCCGCCGTGCCTGAACGATCCGGTTAAACTGGCTTATGCTGTAATCACGACCGCCTGCCATTGCCAGAATATAGCCGGTTTTGGGCTGCATGATGATGATCGCACCCTGCAGCTTCCGCCCGGGGTCAGACCTCATCAGGTCGGGATTCGCCTTTTCCAGGCGGGTCAGTCCACGTTCAAGAGCCCTTTCCGCAGCCTGCTGAACCTGGGTATCAAGTGTCGTATATATGGACAGTCCCAGCGATGCGAGGTCTTCAGGTGAGTAGAAAATCGGAAGCTGCCCCGCAAGATAATCGATAAAATATGGGGCCTTCTTGCCGTATGCCGTATAGCCGGCGGGGATTACCGGTGATGCGACGGTAACATCGCGTTCTTCTTTCGTGATCCACCCTTTTTTATAGATTTCCTCAAGAACCGCATTTCTTCGCTGTCTGCATCGCTCAGGATTGACATAGGGTGAATACTGATTGGGTCCTTTGATCAAACCCGCTATGGCTGCCGCCTCTGCCAGAGAAAGCCTCTGCACGGGTTTTCCGAAATAGAAATACGACGCCTCGCCGATTCCGTGAACAGCAATCGATCCTTTCTGCCCGAAATAGATTTCGTTGAGATAGATCTCAAATATTTCATTCTTATCATACATAAGCTCCATGCTTATGGCGATGAGAAATTCTTTGAATTTTCTGCGTAACGTCCGTTCCGGTGTGAGGAAATAATTTTTGGCGAGCTGTTGCGTCAGGGTCGAACCACCCTGGCGGACCTCTCCGTGACGTATGTTCGTATACAGAGCACGGAGTATCCCCCGTGGATCGACACCATGATGGAGATAAAAACGGCTGTCCTCCGCCGCGAGTATGGCGTACGTGAGATAGACGGGAATCTGTTTGATCGAAACGAGCCGACGCCGCTCTCGTTCGCGTCCGAAAAAAAGCATTATCTCCTCGGGTTCAATCTCCAGGATCGGCATGAGTTGATGTGTGTCGAGGCGCTCGATTGACACGATCCGGTTATCCAGAAAGGCGATTCGAACGGGAAATCCCTCCCGCTCCTTGGAAGGCGTTGTAAGATCGTGAAGATACATATCGAGCACGGAGTCTTTGCTCTGCATTTCGCCCTTCAATTCCGGCTTTTTCGATACATCACGGTATTCGAGGTGATGCAATTTTTCATAAAACAACGTGGGATTAATGGTTTGTCCCGGGTACAGGAGCATACTGTCAGAGTAGACCCGCGAAGGGATGCTCCAGCGCCGGGCGGAAAACCGCTTGTCGATGATGGTTGCAAGATACCACATATAGAGCGCAAGACCGACCGAGACGATCACCAGGCCCACTGTTGCAATCACCAAGAGGCGCTTGATAAAAGCCTTTTTCGAACGTCGTTTCAGCTCCATGGTATACCTTTGACTCAAATTTCGGCACTACCTTTTACTATATCGTGAATTACTTTTACTTCCTGTAACGATATATTGCAAGCGGCATGATTGTTTTCAGAGGTCGGATTATGTGAAATGCCTCACAGAATACTGTATTCAGGGTAAAATTGCATGTAGGGCATGACCTGGATGACAGCCGAAAACTAATTGTTTCCGGATGTGCCGATGAACAAGAATTGCAAGATATTCCTTGATTATTTGCCGTTGTTGTTATACTTTCAACAAAAATGAGGAACAAAAGTCTCTACTTGCCTCTGCAATGACAACTCTGCTGAATTCATTCAGACGCTACCCGCACAACATTAACAAAACAAAACTCGACTCTGTTTGACCCTTCCCATGGTCGGGAAAAGAAGATGAACTACACAGAACCGGAACTTACAAAGTCGGCTCTCGTCACGGTTGACACGCAATGTGATTTTTCGCTGCCCGGTGCACCTGCGGAAATCGCTGGAACACTTGATATCATTCCCAACATGGTGCATCTACTGGCGGCATACCGGCACTACAGTCTGCCAATCATCCATATCGTCCGGCTCTACCTGTCGGATGGATCGAACGTTGATCTGTCCCGTCGGGAATTGATCGAACGGGGGACCCGGATTGTCGAACCGGGTACCGATGGCGCAGAACCGTTGCCCGATCTGAAACCTTCACCCGGCGCAAGGCTGGATGCCGATCTTCTCTTGAACGGTGCGGTCCAGGAGTGGGGACAAAAGGAATTCGTGATCTACAAATCACGCTGGGGCGCCTTTTACGATACTCCGCTCCACGACCACCTGGGCAAACTGGGAGTTAATACACTCGTCGTCTGCGGGTGCAACTTCCCGAATTGCCCGCGCACCACGATTTATGAAGCCAGCGAGAGAGACTACAGGATCGTCCTGGTTGAGGACGCGGTCTCAGGGATTTATGAGAAAGGAAAAGAAGAATTGCGCAACATCGGTGTCCGCCTGCTATCAACCAGTATGTTAATCCAGTTACTGGGCGACATCAATGGAACGAAAATTTGATTTTTTATAATTGAGATATATGTCCGGTTTTGCGAAATTAACAACTTTTATTAAACAGTTAAGGAGGATATACCATGGACTAGATCAAGACAATTCAGCCTGATGACATGAAATGGGAACCCCATCCGCAACTGAAATAAGCGATGGTTAAAGGTGCCTTCATCAGAGTTCCGAAGAGAGTACCGCACCAACCCCTCGATATTGAGGAGGATTTGATTCTGTACGATGTATTTTATCCATTTCTGGCCTGATTATCACATTGAGAATCGCGACCGTGACGCATTTTCTCCACGCACCAAGACAGGTGACACCGGACATCATCTACTGTCAGAACTCTCAAGAAAATTACGATCTGTGACCTATCTGTGACTTTTCCTGTTTTATACTATTCTCAATGAAGAAGATCGAGTGTCATCCCGGTGAATCCTGCAAGCCATTGCACAACATGACGGCACGTTCCGGAATCTTCGCACAAGCTACGCAAAAAAGAAACGGGGAAATAACCGCAAGGACGCTTCATGAAAGGTTTAAAGAACCGGCTGTTTAGTTTTGATTCGTTCCAAAGATGTTTTTTAACAGAATAGGAGGAACCGTTATGAAAAAGTTAGTATGTTTTGTCACCGCAGCGATTGTCCTGCTGGCTTTCTGTCCGGCTGCTTTCTCGGGCGCAAACGATTATGCCGGCACATGGACCAATACAGATCAGCAAACGAAAGGTATCACAAAACTGGTAATCGCAGCAGCAAGCAGCACACAACGATCAACCACCGCTCAGACGACCGGGGGAGCGACAGCAGTCGGTTCCAGGACCATTAAAAAACCGAAGGGTAATATCAAGATCATCTATCCGAATGGAGGTGAGGTGTGGGCTCAAGGAAACAGATATTATATTCATTACGAAACAAAGGGGAATGTGGGATATGTCAGCATTGCACTGAAGAACACGGCAACGAACCAGCAGTACACCGTTCTGGCACGCTGGAATGCGATAAAAGTTCCTATTCCCGGAACGAGGAAGCTCTATGACCCACCGGTCCCCTGCAATGTAACCAAGAACATACCCCCCGGCAAATACAAAGTGCGCATGGCGACACTCGATGGATCGGACTGGGATGAGAGCAACAGAGCCTTTACAATTCGAGGGCCGGTTGATGTCGACCTGGTGTGCGACATTCGAGATGCAAAAGGCAACCCGATGAAGAAAGGTGCCTATTTAAAAGTCTCCGGTTTTGGCGGTTTCATGGCTATAAAGCCTCACATCTGGGCAAAAAATAATGGAACCAAACGATTGAAGCACGTTCTGATCGATTACCGCGTGCTGAAACTCCCCCAGAAGCTTCTTATTGTCCAGGATGGTGTAGGATTCGGCGATATGTATCCCGGCACCTGGTATAATGGGCAGCTTAAGATTGATCTCAGAAAAGAGCTTCAAAAAAGAGGAATCAAGAATTGGAAGGGTAAATATGTGCTGGAAGCTGTAGTTGATCCCCAAAACCAGCACCGGGAAAATGAAGAATATCGATCCGATAATACGGATGAATTTTTCTTTGAAATCAGATAATTCATCAAATATCAGGTCAGCAGCAAGAGAAAAACATTAAAAATAAGGGGTTCAGGCTTTTGCTATCGACTGTCAGATCAGATGCAACTGCGACTTGGCATACAAGAGAAACGGGTTTCATCGATGATATTGAATTGTCAGGAATCTGTTTAATTCGTGCTGCTAGGAAGAGCCTGAGCCCCTGTAGCTCACCCCCTTCATTTCTTCCCGAACCTCAAAACCGATCACCACATCATGCTGATTTCCCCTGATATTTTAATCTCTGAGCGTATTCTCTCAATGAATTCAAGAAGGTATAACAATTCTGTAAAAAAATAACGTTTCATTTACGGCAGACAGATGAAGACATCATGGCGTGACTGCCGACAAGACCCCTTTTCTTTTAAAAGAAAACGGGGGTTTTTATTTGATGGGGTATGCAACAAATGATACTGTAACGTATTAATCGGGATTGTCGAACCAGTAAGTTGAAAGATACCTGACAGGAGAAAAACCATGGGATTCGAACAGGTACCGAAGATAACCCGGAGATCTTTTCTTCAGGTCTCTGCCGGACTGACAGTGGCGGGGCTCGGTATTCCCAGAGTTGCTCATGCGCGGCAGCCGCGGGGTATGGCCTCGATCATCGATCTGACTCTCTGCGACGGATGTCCGGGCAAAGAAATCCCTGCCTGTGTCGCCGCATGCAGAAACCTGTATCAGAAGACAGTGCCCGACCCGGTCGATCCGATTCCCAAACTGTTACCCCGGGGAAAGATCGAAGACTGGTCGAAAAAAAAACATGTCTATGATCGTTTGACCCCCTACAATTTCATCTTCGTTGAGAAGGCCGAGGTCGAATACCAGGGCAAGAAATACACACTCCATATCCCGAGACGATGCATGCACTGCGACAACCCCGCCTGTGCCACTATCTGTCCCTTTGCGGCAAACCACAAGATGAAAAACGGAGCGGTTGTCATCAACGACAATCTCTGCGTCGGCGGTGCCAAATGCCGCACTGTCTGCCCCTGGGCCATACCGCAGCGCCAATCCGGCGTCGGGCCTTACCTGTATTTCGCACCGACCCTCGCCGGAAACGGCGTTATGTTTAAATGTCATCTCTGCTACGATCTCCTGCGTGAAGACAAGACACCGGTCTGTATGGAGGCATGCCCCACGGGAGCTATGATTATCGGCGAACGGGACGAAATACTCGCCGATGCACTGGGCAGAGCAGTGCACATCAACGGTTTTATCTACGGAAAAGATGAAAACGGCGGCACGTCGACGTTCTATGTGTCACCGGTCCCCTTTGATATCATCGACAAGGCCATCTCCCATGGAGCGGGCCTCCCCCATTTCAAACCGGCGAAGCGGCGAATGGCGGAAGCATCGGCATTGGAAACATGGGTCATGGCATCACCCTTCATCGGCATTGCCGCCGGCGTGGCGGGAGCCTTTTCGATCCTCTCAAAGAGGAAAAGCGGGAAAGGAGGGAACGAGTAACATGACCGAACGCATACTGGAAGACAAAGGATTGGTCATCAGGCACTCCGTACTCGAACTCTTCGAACACTGGGCAATTGCGCTCTCGGGGATTATTCTGATTCTTACCGGTATTTTCGAAATGCCCATCGCAAGGCGATACTATATCAACGAACTGCCGGGGTTAGCCTGGTCTGCAGATTTCATCATCTCCATGAAGATACACTATCTTGCCTCCGTCGTGTTTGTGGCGGTTGGGCTTTTTCATATCATCCATCACGGCATACTCGGTGACCGGGGCATGATACCCCGGAAGGGAGACGTCAGACAGTCCATCGACGTGATCAAGACATTCTTCGGCAAGGGAGAGGAACCGCCCTTCCATAAGTATCTTCCCGAACAGCGGCTTGCCTACGCCGCAATGGCCGTTATTATCGGGGTCCTGATTGTGTCGGGATTGATGAAAACCTATAAAAATCTCATCGATCCCCAGATGTCGGAAGGTCTGACCATCCTCGCCACATGGACCCACAATATCTTCTTTGTCCTCTTCATCTTTGCATTCATCGGCCATATGGTTGCGATCATCCTCAAGCCGAATCGTCCCATGGTGCGGGGAATCTTTACCGGCCGGGTGCGGCTCGACTACGCGAAGCACCGGCATCCTCTGTGGATAGCCGAAATCATGGAAAGCCAGGCGGCCGTGGCGGAAGCAATAAAAGAAGAAGAACCCGTCGAGGAGATTACACAAGAGGACACTGAAATCGCAGAAGACATGGAGCAGACTGAAGACCCGGAAGAAGAGGAATCGCAGTGAGTGCACACGATTCGATCGTGCAGGGGATCGAGAAGAACGCCGCTTTGCCTTTCTCATCACTGTCCACTGATCATAGCCGTGAAACACTAAACATGATTTATGAATTGCAATACACGAAAGAAGGAGTCAGCCGTGGAGTTATTGATGGCGCAACCCCGTTTCGCAAACTATCCCGTGGCGATGATTTCCCGGGCTTTTTCATTCATATTCGGATACAGATTTACGGGGACTTTTTCTCTTCCCAGTTTTTGGGCAAGCACGTATCGGGCGCAGGTGGAGTTGTCACCCTGACAATATTTTTTCTTATAGATCGACCCCATGCCGGAATCCGCAGACATTTGTCGTTAAAAAACAGACATCCTTCCAACAGTTCACAATCAGCCATTGTTTATCTCCCTTGTACATATAGTTTTATTATCATACGATTATAATGATTGGTAATTTCTACTCAATCTTGAGGAAAAATTTCACGATCAGTCGCTAAATTTAAAGTTTTTTTCCGTTTGACCTTTCAGCAATCATTCTTTTATATTCTTGTGCAGGCTGTGCTGATCATCAAAGATCTTCAAAAGCCGGACTATTAATCCGAAGGAGCAACCCATGAATATATACGAATCACTCTGTGATATCATCGGTGGTGATTATGTCTCGCGTCAGGCGGAAGATCTTTATATTTATTCTCGCGATTCCGGAACGCAACCTCCCCGGCATGTGGATTACGTGGTGATGCCCAAAACCGTGGAAGAGGTGCGGCACATCCTCATGCTGGCAAATCGCGAAAGAATTCCCGTCACCCCGCTCGGGGGAGGATTCACGCTGTCGGCGCTCGTTGTCCCTCACAAGGGGGGGATCGTCATGGATATGAAGCGAATGGACAGGATTATCGAGATCAATGAACTGAGCCGGTATGCCCTTATCGAGGCGGGAGTTTCACAGGCGGCGCTTCGTGCCTACCTGAAAAAACACCATCCCCGGCTTCAACATTCCACACCGGAGGCGCCACCGACCGTTACGATAGTGGGAAACGCCCTCATCCAGGGTCATGGTCACCTCACTCCGCGGTACGGGCTTCATTCCGACATGATCAACGGAATGGAGGTCGTCCTACCAACCGGTGAGATATGCAAGCTCGGATCGTCAGCGCTCAGTCCTTCATGGTATGCGAGAGGACCGATCCCCGATTTGCCGGGGCTCTTTATCGGCTGGTTCGGCACCACCGGTGTGGTCACCAAGCTTTCCATGAAACTGTATCCCCGTCCACATTACCGAGAAGTGCTGGTCTTTTCTTCTGACGATATCGATGCGATTCCCGAGGTTATATTCGAAACGACACAGCTCGATCTCCTGGAAGACTTCTTCCTGATCATGCAGGAAAAACCGGATTGGATGAATCACATTTTTTACGTCGTGATTCTCTCCGCTCATTTCGAGGAAGAACTGGCAATGAAGATGCGGGCCTTTACAAATCTTTGCAATAAAACAGGAAACGGAAACACGATCAAGGTTGTCAAAGACCTCCATCCGGCCCTGCGCACACGATTTCTCGATGTCCCCCCAAAGGCAGCCGTCGCCGCCGATTTCAGAAAGGGGGGCGGATTTCAGTATTCCGCCGCCATCCTCCCCTTTGACAAGGTCCCCGCTATCTGGAGAAAGGGCATTGAAATCGCTCACAAACATGACATGATCGCCTCCTATGTCCATCAGGTCCTCACCTGTCACAGCATCATGTTCAGCTTCAATTATTCGTTCAACCGGGCCGATAACAACGATATCGAGGCGGCCAGGCAGGCTATCGACGAGTCGAACAGGTTCACCCTCGACATTGGAGGAATGATCTGGAAGGGTGAAGCGGACGCACAAAAACTGGTCATGGAAAAGATGGACCCCGGTACGGCGAACCTCATTCGGAAAATCAAGAAAACCATGGACCCCAACGGAATCATGAACCCCGGAAACTGGGAGGTGTCATAAATGAAATATGACGATATCCTGCACCGTTGCTTCAGGTGCGGGTACTGTAAGCTGACCGATGATTATGAAGATTTCAACTGTCCACCCTATCGAAAATACCGGTTCGAGTCATTCTCGCCGGGCGGCAGGATGTGGCTCATACGGGCCTGGCAGCAAGGCGATATACAGATTACCGAACGGTTTCAGAAAATCCTCTATTCCTGCACCATGTGCGCAAACTGCGTCGAACACTGTATCTTTCCATTCAGCGACGACCTGGCCAATATTTTCATCGCAGCCAGGGAAGCGGTCACGGAAGAAGGAATCATTCCGCCTACGGTCCGGGATTACCTGAAGTCTATTCACGCCTATGGAAATCCATATAAAGAGCCGGCCGAACTGCGCGGCGCCTGGGCCGATGGTTCGCCCGTCCCGGTCTATGACGGCCACGAATATCTCCTGTATATCGGGTGTGTGGGTTCTTACGACGAACGGGGTCAATTGATCGCAAGAGCCGTCGCAAATATCCTCTGTAAGATCGATGTCACCTTCGGAATCCTCGGGGAAGAAGAAATCTGCGACGGGAACGAAGTGAGGGCCCTGGGCGAAACATGGCTTTTCGACAGGCTGGCACGAAAAAACATCGAACGTTTCAAAGCCCGAAACATAAAAAAAATCATTACCCTCGACCCCCATGCCTACAATACCTTTGCAGGGGATTATAAAAATCTTGGCGCCGATATCGAGGTGCATCACTATACACAGATACTGGCGGACAGGATGGACTCGCTGATTCCATCGCTGAAAGAATGCACCGCAACCGTCACGTACCACGATCCCTGCTACCTCGGCCGGCACAACGGTCTCTACGAGGAACCTCGGAGTATCCTGGCCGCACTGCCCGGAATAACACTTGTCGACATGGCCTCGAATCGCAGGAACGCCCTCTGTTGCGGCGGAGGCGGCGGAAATTTCTTCAGCGATGTCCTCGGCGGTGGGAGAGAAAGTCCGGCGAAAATCCGCATCGATCAGGCACTGGATACGGGGGCCCGTATCATTGCCGTTGCCTGCCCTCAATGCGCTAAAATGCTCGAAGACGCAATAAAAGCGGAAGACAGGGAGGATCGACTGGAAGTAGCCGACATCGCGGAAATCATCGAGCGGTGCCTTGGTTAGTTCCTGGAAGCACCTGGGAATCATGTCTTACCGGCCTGTTGCCCAAACGAAAATTTATTTGAGCGGTCATTACAACACTTTTAGTAATAAATCTTGGTGAAGCAGAAGAAAAGCGGCTCCAACCGGTTGAGTCCGAAGGGCGAGTATCGGAATTGACTGGAGCAAGCTGTAGATTTATCAAAAAGCGGCATAGACCCAGTGAATATGAATTTGAGCAATAATCCGTCAAGTATGCAACAATATTCAAGGCTCGACCCTGTAAATCATTGGGGATTGATAAGCTGTAAAGACGGCAAAAAGCAGAATCTGATTTTCTGTTGACACCCAATCATTGTGTTCCTATAATTCTTTGAAGAAAAAAAGTTTTTATCGTTGAAAAAGCTCGTCAAAAAATACTTTTTGCCAAGGAGGTGTACCTATGACGACCCTTTGCCGCGGTGTTATGAGTTTTCTCTGTTGTGCGATGTTGGTCTTTTTTCTGGCGGGTTGTTTTCCAAAGGCAATCTATCTGCCCGAAAAATTCAGTACCATCGAAGAGGTATATCCTTCTGATGAAATCTTTAATAATCTGAAAGATGTTCCGGCCGACAGCCATAAGAGAGTGGTATTCGAGGTCCCCTATGAAGACATCTTTCGCATTGCACAAGTATCTGCGACACAGGCAATGTTCAACGTTGAATCGGTTGACAAGAGCAAAGGTTTTATCCGTGCTATGAAGGTCACGCAAGAACCGGGAGTGTGGAACTATAATGCCTGTGGAAGTCCCAAAAATGATAAGAGGTATTTTTATGCGATAAAGATCATAGAGACAGGACCAACAACTACGGAAGTCATCATAGTATCAAAGGAGCAGGGAGCCTCCTGCTACGCTGGTGGCGCCTCCGTGGGTTCTGCCGTCGGGACGGCATTCGGATTGTTTAACAAAGAGAAAGCCGTAGCCTATGCCTCTGTTCACTGGTCAACGAACCTCCGGGATTTGTTACAATTCTTTACCCTTATAAGAAATAACCTGATCGCAGCAGGGTTGATTTAGGCATGGGAAAAAGATCCGTCTGGTCATTATTAATTGTGATAGCATTGATTTTCACCGGGATTCCCGCAATTCCTGTTTCTGCCACAGTCGAAAAGGAGCTAAAGATTGAATCTCGGCCATCCGGGGCAGAAGTCTATCTAAAGAGAGGTATAAGAGAGTTGCCTCTCGGAAAGACGCCGCTTGTACACACGGTTGAATTCCATAGTGAGATTTCTGTAATTCGGATGATCTTTAGGAAAACAGGCTATCAATCCTTGACCATACAGGTGAAAGCAAGTCAAAATCAGGTTGTGGCCAAACTTGAACCATTGGCCATAGTCACAGACCCGGATATCCATAAAGATGCTTATCTGGGTGAGCTCCAGAAACAACTCAATCCAATCATCAACAAGGCCGTACCGAAACTGCTGGAAAAAGAGGTGCAACAGAACTTCAACCTTGCCGGACCAATAAAGGTTGCAGGGGAACGGGGAAATGCATTCCTGATTCTACCGATTGTCGTTGGAGATCTGAAAGGCAATTTCAAAGGTACCGACAATGCTCGTCAGGAAATCCTGCTGAAGACTTTATGGAATCAGCTTGGCGGAAGCATCGTCATCCCCCTGGCACAAGAAATGAGAGGTTACAGGGCACTCAAAGGCATCCTGCTTGATGTCAGATTCAACGAGCTGCGCTATATACACCAGGTCAAGCCTACGGTAGACACCAAGGTTGAGATGGAGTGTGTTCCCGGCAATCGGACCCAAATGGTCTTGCAGATGCGACAAGTTCCTTATTATCGAAATGAAACCTGGAATGGAGTCACTAGGCAGGTTTTCGCTGGTTATAGAACAGAAAGCCAATTGGTACCGCAAGAGGTATATGACCCGTGTCTTTACAGAAGACCTGTAACCAAGAGCTTTGTGAAATTCGATCCGAAGGGCCGCATGGCAAAGGATCAGGCTCGCGCCCTGTATCTCCTGCCGTTTAATGCTCTTACCAGGAAAGTCGTACCCGAAGAACTGTATACAAAACTCAACATCCTGTTGCTTGACTCAAAAGGGAAACAGCTTAAGAGTCAGGGTTCCATAAAGATTCCATCACTTTAATGTGTGAAAACAACTTCGGGCTCCCACATTCAATGAAAGGAGACAGAACCTGTGAACAGCGATAAGTTTGCATATAAGAGATTACAAGCGCTGATCTTCTTACTGATGTGCGTTTTATATCTTTCGGGTTGCATTACCGGACCG
>JAFGQS010000052.1 GCA_016935565.1 Deltaproteobacteria bacterium | reverse complement strand
AGCCTGGTGGAAATCAACCCGCGGGATGCCGAAAAGCTGGGTATCGAAGAGGGCAATACTGTCAGAGTAACCTCCAGGAGAGGAAGCGTTCAGGCGAAGGCATCAGTAACAGAACGTCCAGCCGAGGGTACGGTTTTTATGACTTTCCATTTTAATGAAGCTGCAGTAAACCTTCTCACAAATCCAGCACTCGATCCTATCGGGAAAATCCCCGAATACAAGGTCTGTGCGGTGAAGGTGGAAGCAGCTTAGAAAATAAAAAATGAACGTTGTGGAGGTAAAAACATGCCAAGATGGAAATACAAAACAAATATTATAGATCTCAATGCCATCGTTCCCCCGGAATTTATTGAATGTGATGAAAAAGGATTTTGCGAGATCAAGGGTCTGCCCGGCGGGTTATCTCATTTCAAGGGTATTCTTGATACAGAGGGGCAAAGCGAATGGGAACTGGTTCAAGTTCAGGAACACGGTGGAAAGCTGCTCTGCATCTGGAAAAAAGAGATTAAGGAGGCTTTTGTCAGCTGAAAGACATATTCAGCAGAAACGTTTATCCGATGTTTTCGTCTTGTGAGCGAGTTTCATGATCGAACTGATTACAAAAGTAATCTCATCGATAAAATCGAAAAGTCGGTTATCGATACAGCTTAATCAGGGAACATCAGGGAACAAAAAGTCTACTCAGTTATGAATGCTGCGATTATCTCATCGGCAAACGGAGCACTGTAAGTGGATCCGATTACCGAGGCATTAACTATTATGAAAATCTACATCAGGAGGAATAATTATGGCTTTTAATGCACCAGCGAAAATGGTGGCTCTTGTTGGGAATGCCGGAGTCTATAAATCGAAACTTTCCGTATTTCAACTGCTTCTCAGAGGCTTTATGGCCGGTGCCTATATTGCGATCGGAGGCGCGTTATGTACCGTCTGTGTAACCGGTGTCGGAGCAAACCTGGGACCGGGAATCGCAAAACTTATTGGTGGCTCCGTCTTCCCCGTCGGCTTGATTGCCATTGTGTTAACGGGCATGGAACTCTTTACCGGTGACTGTATGATCGTACCGATGGCGGCAATGATGAAACGGGCAACCTGGAGCGATGTCATGAGAAACTGGGTCTGGGTCTATCTTGGAAATATTGTCGGATCATTCTTCTATGCGTATCTCATGTGTGTCGGTCCTTTCGTAACGGGGCAGGCCGACGGTACGATGGCTGTGAACGCCTTCGGCTTGACCGCCGTCGGGATCGCAACGGGGAAAATATTGACGTACAAGGCCGTGGGCATGGCAGGCGTATGGTCCTGTTTCATGAAGGCAATCGGTTGTAACTTCCTGGTTAATATTGCCATTCTCCTTGCCATTACTGCAGACAATGTAATCGGCAAGTTCTTCGGTATCTGGTTCCCCATTATGGCATTCGTGTCTTCCGGCTTTGAGCACTGTGTGGCTAATATGTATTTCCTGCCGGCCGGTAAATTTCTGTGCGACTGGTATCCTGCGGTGATTGCCAAACAGGGAGGACTTCTGGCAATGAATAACGGACTTTCCTGGGGTGATGTGTGGCTCTGGAATATATTTCCCGTAACGATAGGCAACATTTTCGGAGGGTTTCTCTTCATCGGTGTTGTGTACTATCTCGCATTCAGGAATGAAGTCCCGAAAGAATAGGATTGACATACATTGTCAGCATTTGCCTGGATAGCATTTATTGTATGTGCGATAGCGGTCATGTTCCGCTACACGACAACAGGGGATACGTCATTTTTACTCTACGCCATACCGGGTCTGGCCATGTTACTGATTATTCCCCTTACGTTAAGCCGGATGAGCCGGAAGAGTTTTCTTGAGGCAAGTGAGGAATACGATGCACAGGCCCGATTCTATAAAATAAGAAAGATAGATCTCGGAATGGCCGGCACTGTTGTCAGGATTGCCGGCATAGTTCGAAAGACAAGTTTCAAATGGTTGAACAGACCTCACTTTCAGATCGAAGATGGAACGGGACGTATCAGGGTGATCATATTCACCGCACCCATGGAAGATATTAAGGTAGAAGACAACGTTGAAGTACTGGGTCTGGTAATGAAAAACATATTTGCTCGCACTAAACCTGTCATATCTGCTGTGAGCATAAAAAAGATAGATTAGGAGGACATTATGGATGCACGAGAGGCAAGGTTTGCTTTTGGATTTCTATTGTTAGGCTTAGCCCCCATCATTGCGACAGCAGGCGGTGCCGGATTGGGAATGGTCCTTTTTGCAGCAGGTTTGCTGATTTCCGTCTCGACGGCGTTTGCGTAATCGCTGAGCTGATTGATAAAAATAAGGGGTTAGGAATAAGCGTACTTTATTCTAACCCCTTTATCGTTTCCTCCATGAAAACTATTATTCGACTTTATACTCCATCGTTAAGCGATATCCCGCTTCCTCAAACGCTTTGGATAGCTCCGTAATATCGTCCGTATTTACTCTGATTACAGCAATTCGAGTATCTCCCTTCTCTCTGCTCGTCGTCGAGACAATCGACATAATTGTAAGCCCCTGCTTATTTATTATACCTGCGATTTTCGCTATATCTCCCATATCGCCTGACAGCGTTAATTCAACACGCGAACTTGGTGTATCCATTCCCATAAAGTCCAGGAGGACATTTAACAGGTCACACGTGGTAATGATACCGACAAGTTCGTCATGTACCACAACGGGCAAACTATTGACCCGCTTTTCGTTAATCAATTTTGTTGCTTCCTCTATCGTGGTTCCCGGTGATACGGTATAGAGCTTTTTTGTCATAATCTCCCGGGCCTTCATTTCAGAGAGGAGATAATTCAGTTCATGAACTGATAGTGTGCTCGCGGGAGACGCTGAGTTGTCGCGAATGTCTTTATCGGTAATAATACCGACTAATTTCTTCCCCTCCACGACCGGGACCTGATCAATGTTATATTCCTTCAAAAGATTTTTGACCTTCAATATACTCGTATCAGGTGCGACGGTTATTAAGTTTCGCGTCATTCTTCTTCCCACAAACATGGTATTCCCTCCAGACTTATATTACCTGTATTATGAAATCTGTCGTGCTATCCGTCTCGTTTTCTTCTTCAGCTTTGATAGTTTCCTTCGGATCCTGTTCGAAGCATTCCTGTCTCGTGTTTCCCGCATAACAGCAAGTTCTTCTTTTAACGACTTAATCCGCTTCTTCACATCAATGATAGTGACAACTGACGCATCTCTTTCCTTTCTTAATGGAATACCCTTCGCAACTTTTATAGCATCAATCAATTCCTGCTTTTTCATTGCACTGACGCCCTGAATAGAACCAAGGGCAAGCGCCATTTCTTTGAGTTCTTTTACTGTATGCTTCTCCAAAGGCTTTCCATCTTCCATTCTATTCGTCCTCCACAATTATTTTTCATGGGTCACTGAAACAGACAAGCACTTACGAAAATTTATAGCATAACGACTTTGATAAAATCAAACTAAACATACATGGTACAGCACAGGGTGGTTGCTATAACCTTGACAGATATAGACTTTTTCCATATATTTGCTCGAAATTTATTGTACATTCAATCACAAACATTATTATCGGAAAGAAAAAGACAAACATGAGCAAATCTCACCACTGAACAGCGGAATGGAGTCAACATTTGTCAGACATTGAAAGGATCTATAAAAAAATACGTTCCCGGCAACGAAAGGCCATGCGAGTGGACAGGTGTACCATCATCAGAGAGCTTCGCCTCATAGGGGAACAGCACAAGAATTCTAAAGCTGACACAACGACATTAGAGCTGCTCAACAGCATTAATCAAAGGTTGAATCAGTCAATCAGGAAAAAAGCACGACGTCAATCACACATCCCGAAAATAACCTACCCCCAATCACTACCCATCCTTCAAAAAAAAGATGACATCATCGAGTCAATCAAAAGACATCAGGTCACTGTTATCACCGGCGAGACGGGTTCCGGAAAAACAACCCAGATTCCGAAGATGTGTATGGAAGCGGGCCGGGGCATTGACGGAATCATCGGCTGCACGCAACCCCGACGAATCGCCGCTGTCACGGTATCCCAGAGGATAGCCGAAGAATTGAATCAGGAACTGGGGATGGCAGTCGGATACAAGATCCGGTTCGATGATACAAGCAGCCGGAAAAACTATATCAAGATAATGACCGACGGGGTTCTTCTTATGGAGACACAAAATGACCCCGACCTCAATGAATACGATACGATCATCGTTGATGAAGCCCACGAGCGAAGCATAAATATCGATTTTATTCTTGGGATCCTTAAAAAACTGCTCGTAAAGAGACGAGACCTGAAATTGATCATAACATCGGCAACACTAGACACGGAAAAATTCTCCCGGGCTTTTCACAATGCACCGATCATCGAGGTCTCCGGGAGATTGTATCCTGTCGAAGTCCGTTACGCTCCCACATATCAGAAAAACGAAAGAGATGACATATCCTATATAGACGAGGCAGTTCATGCTGTCAGCTCTTTAAATAAGGAAAAACGTCGCGGTGATATCCTTCTGTTTATGCCCACAGAACAGGACATCCGCGAGACATGTGACGTTCTCGCAGCAAAGCACTATAAACATACTCAGGTGCTGCCCCTGTTTGCCCGGTTGTCGGCGGCTGAACAGCGGCGTGTTTTTATGCCGACTGAGGCACAGAAAATTGTTGTGGCCACCAATGTTGCTGAAACATCGATAACGATTCCCGGCATAAAATATGTCATTGATACGGGCCTTGCTCGAATATCAGAGTATAATCCGAGAACTCGAACCAAAAGTCTCCCCATTAAAGCCATATCAAGAAGCAGTGCCGACCAGAGAATGGGACGGTGTGGGAGGGTGCAGGATGGTATCTGCATTCGTTTATATGAAGAGGATGATTACGAAAATCGCCATATTTTTACGAGCCCTGAGATCCTGCGTTCAAACCTGGCCGAGGTCATCTTACGGATGATCGCTCTCAAGCTGGGAGACATTTCATCCTTTCCCTTTATCGACCCACCCGGTCCGAAAAATATTAAAGATGGATTTGACATTCTTGAAGAACTCGATGCCATTCGATCGGAAAAAATGAAAAAGGGAAAGGGAGTTGTATTTTCTCTTACTCCGAAGGGGCGAATGATGGCCCGTCTGCCGATAGATCCGAGGATATCAAGAATGATTATAGAGGCTCAGAAAGAAGGCTGTGTAAACGAAATCCTCATTATTGCTTCTGTTTTGAGTTCGCAAGATCCGAGAGAAAGACCGTTCGAACAGGAAGTACAGGCGGACGAGATGCACAAATCCTTTGTGAACCCTTCGTCCGATTTCATAACTCTTCTCAATATCTGGACCACATACCACGACGCGTGGAAAACGATGAAAACCCAAAACAAAATGAGAAGATTCTGCAAGAAACAGTATCTCTCGTACAGGAGAATGAGGGAATGGAAGGACATCTATGGTCAGCTTTCCACGATTCTTCAAGAAGAAGGGATACAGGGCAAAAAAACAAGATCGCTTGAAGGCGAATCGCTCTATACTGCCATTCATAAATCCATCCTGAGCGGGTACCTTTCCAATATTGCCGTTAAAGATGAGAAGAACATTTACAAAAAAGCAAAGGGGAAGGATATCATGATTTTCCCCGGCTCGGGTCTCTTTAACCGGGGAGGTGATTGGATTGTTGCTGCCGAATTGATTGAAACGTCACGGCTATTCGCTCGGACAGTTGCCACGATCAAAAGTGAATGGCTTGAAGAAATCGGTGCAAATCTCTGTCGATACACATACTCAAACCCTCGATGGGATAAAAAACGGGGGGAAGTTGTCGCCACTGAGCAGGTAAGTCTTTTCGGCTTGATCATCGTTCCGGGCCGATCCGTTTCATACGGACGAATAAATCCCCGGGAAGCAACGGAGGTATTTATCAGGAGAGCGCTCGTAGAGGGAGAAATGACCGAATCCCTTCCATTTTTGACTCATAATCAGGGCCTGATCAGAAAAATAACAACCATGGAAGACAAGATCAGGAAGAGAGATATTCTCGTCAGCGAAGAGGATCTGGTTAAATTTTACGAAACACATCTCAGCAATATATATGATATCAGGACATTAAGGAAGCTTATCAAGGATCGGGGCGGAGATGATTTTCTCACGATGAGAGAAGAAGACGTCATAAATTATTATCCCGGTGAAACACTTTCTCTGTACCCTGACGAAGTATCACTCGGGAATACATGCCTTCCGTGTACATATCGTTTCGACCCGGCAATGCCTGACGACGGAATCACCGTAAAAATTCCCGCAAGCATCGCTACATCCGTGTCATTGGAATCGGCAGACTGGCTCGTCCCCGGACTGCGTGAAGAAAAGATCTCCGCGCTGATCAAAGGTCTTCCCAAACAGTACAGAAAGAAACTGGTTCCCCTGTCAGCTACCATTGCCACCATATGCAGCGGAATAACCCATGAAGAAGGTCCTCTCGCGGGCTCTCTGGGAACGTTCATCCATGCAAGATTCGGCATAGATATACCAGCCACGGCGTGGCCGCATGAAACACTACCGGATCATCTTAAAATGCGGTTTGCCGTCACAGATGAAAAAGGAGACGAAATATTCGCAAGCCGGAATGTACGGGAGTTGACACAGAGGTTTGCAGACGAAATAGAGTCTCCCGCATTTGCGAAGGCACAATCGATATGGGAAAAAGAGGGCATCGATACCTGGGATTTCGGAACACTCCCCGAAAGCATCAATCTCAAAAGCTATGGCGGGCTGGACAGTTTCGCCTTCCCCGCCCTGACGGTGGAAGATGGATCCATCAGCATCAGACTTTTCCAGGACAGGAAAGATGCCGAATATGCCCATCGAGAGGGTACGATCGCACTGTTTGAACGGCATTTTAAAAAAGAAATGCATTATCTTAGAAAGACTCTCACCCTGGAGGGAAACGGAAAGACGTGGGCACACTACTTTGGTGGGGCAAAAAAAGTGGAAGCTGCACTCTATAGAAAAGCATTATCCCTCCTTTTTGACCGTCCCGTGAGGAGCCAGGAAGCGTTTTTTGCCCACGCTGCGTCGGCCAAACGTCATATCCTCCCGACGGGGCAGGACACCCTGAGAGAAATCGAACCGGTCTTGAAAGCATACGATGAGACGAGATCGACACTTCATAGTCTGGAAGTGACACATCGATCAATCAAACCGATCGTCACCTTTATAAAATCGCTCAGAGACGATCTCAACCGCCTGGTGCCCCAGTCGTTTCTTGACCTGTATGACAGCGATCGGCTGTTGCATATGCCTCGATATCTGAAGGCAATCGTCATCAGGGTACAGCGGGGGATTGCCCATCTTGAAAAAGATGAGGGGAAATTCAGGGAGGTAAAAATTTTTGAGGATTACCTTCGGGATTTCCGAAACAGCGAGGCGAGCTATACATCAGAGATAAGGAAAAAGGCCGTCGATGAATTTGCATGGATGGTCGAAGAATATAAGGTTTCTCTTTTTGCCCAGGAGTTGAAGACGCCGGTTCCTGTTTCACGTAAAAGACTGGAAAACAGGGTGAGAGAAATCGAACGCATGGTATAACCGTACATCACCGCATGCCCGACACTCTGTCGATCACAGTTCTGAATGGTTCATTTCATGGATGAAAAAAATGAAGAATCTTATCTGATTTCATCAGAAGGAATTTTCAGTCTCTGTCCTGCACATATATGATTCTTGTTTTCCAGATTATTAAGCTTCCGCAGTGCGATCACTGTGGTATTGTGCCTTCCCGCAATTTTTTTTAAAAAATCTCCCTTTTTAACAATGTATACTACATAATTTCTTTCTTCCAACGATGAAGGGACTTTCAACGTCTGGTTCACATAAATTCGGTCTTTTTGTTTTATATTATTCAACTTCAATAATGACGCTACGGTTATGTTATGTTTGAACGCTATGTTTTCCAGTGTATCTCCCCTTTTTACACTATATATAAATGGCATCGACTTCTCTTCATAATCGTCTACAGAAGTGCCTGGCACAGTTGGAATATTTACTTTCTGGTTCACGTAGATTTTATTTTTACTCTTTATTTCGTTGACTTCCATCAGGGTCTCCGGGGTTGTATTGTATTTCTCTGCGATCCGGTCTAAATTGTCTCCCCTTCTGACGATATAGGTGGTGCACTGTGTCTCCTCGATACTTGAATTTTTCTTACCGGCAGAGTCGGCACTAACCTGGTCCTTACCTTCGTCCGAACTTTTTTGCTTTTCATCATCCCCGTTCCGTATTGATCCATCTGCCGTGTTATTTTTTTGATCCGTCGTTTCCCGCGAATCGGCATTTCTAGCGATCTGCGGGGTGTCGTTTGATATCTTCTCACCTGAAACATCCGGCTGTTCATTCTCGATGGGAAGTATCAGCTTCTGATGCACATATATGCCGTTTTCCAATCGCAGATTATTCAATTTCAGTAATGCACCGATCGTCGTATTACATCTCCGTGCAATTTTTCCGAGCGTATCCCCCCGTTTCACCCTATACAGGGGAGGGTTATTGCTGCGGACCACCTTGGACGATGTTTCTATTTTTTGAGGAGTGCGGCTTTCCGATTGCCCCGATGCAGGTGAAACCTTGAGCCTCTGACCGACACAGATCCTGTTTTTTGTTTTTATATTATTGAGTTTCATTAATGCCGTCACCGTCGTATTATACCGTAACGCGATCCTATCCAGGATATCTCCCCTCTTGACGACATGGATGGATGGTTTCTTGTCTTTCCCGTTTGTATCACCCGATTCATCTATGGCAACAGGAATTTCCAGTTTTTGCCCCACATAGATCCTGTCTCTCATTTCCATATTATTGAGTTGCAGTAATGTGCTTATTGTCGCATCATATCGATCTGCAATTTTTCCAATAGTATCCCTTCTTTTCACATAATAAGTTGCTGTGGGAATCGATAAAGATCTCGGTGACCAGGAAGAGGGCGGAATCTTCAATCGTTGCCCTCTGTAGATTCTATTCTTTCTCTTGAGCTCATTATACTGTAGTAACGTTCCTACTGTCGTATCGTACCTGTCGGCAATTCTTGACAGATAATCTCCCCTCTTGACGACATAAATTTGTTCCTTTTCCCTGGAAGTATAAGAATCGGATGGTGGTGATGAATATGTTCCCTCGTTGGCCTTGGCTACAACCGAAGGTGGTAAGGGTAAAAATTCGTCAATCGAGGAAGCAAGTGCCCATGCGAGATCTTTCCGGAAAGATGACTGACGAAGAAGGAGCTCTTCCCGAGGATTTGAAATATAGGCAACCTCTATTAAAATTGAGGGGATATCGGGAAGTTTGAGAACACGGAAGGGTGCCTCTTGAACCTTCGAATATTTTATACGATTGACCTTCATGAGATCCTGCAGCATCGCCCCGCCAAATGACTTCGATTGGTTAATCGTCTCCGTCTGCAACATATTGAGGGTAATGGGATCGGATTCACCATTATTCTGTCCGTTTGCAACACCTGCAATAACGTCCGAAAGGTTTTCATTTCTCGCCAGAATCCTCACCGCTTCATTACTTGCGCCACCGGTTGAAAAACAATAGACAGACGAACCTCTGGCGCCACGGTTCCTGTGCGCATCGGTGTGAATGCTGACCAGAAGATCTGCCCCATATTCACGGGCTATCTCCAATCTTTTTTTGAATGAAACATAGTAATCACCTTCTCGCGTGAGGTACGCCTGGTAGCCTTTTCTCCGGAGAACATTCTGCAGTTGCTTTGCGATTCTGAGAACGATGTCTTTTTCTTTTGTTCCGCGTCGTCCTATCGCTCCCGGATCTTCCCCCCCGTGTCCGGGATCTATAACAATAATTTTTCTTTTCTCTTGAATTTTAACCTGCTTTCTTTCTTCACTTTCCCTCTTTTCTATTTCAGGAAGCAACACATCGATCACGACACGATGGGGTTTGTTCAATATCTTACCCAGTGTAAATACTTTCGTCTTGACATTTTCCGACAGCCATATTTCGATCCTGATCTTTTCACCGGAGAGAGGAAACAGCAGAATTTTTTTAACCGCCGGTTTATTAAGAACATATTGATGGGGAATCGTGGTGGGAAGTGATGTGTTCAGTAAATCAATGAATAATCGGTGATTTTCTTCGGTTACCGTATACCGGGCTTTTTCACTGGTATCTATAACGATCCGCGTGTGATCGGGAGCCGTCCATCGTCTGATATTGAGAATGTCCGTTCCGGACAGAGCTTGAGAAAAGGGAATACTAAGGCATGCAACTGCGATGAGAAATGCAACTATAGATCTCCTCGTCATTGTTCCGGCACATCCCCCCCTTGATGATTGCTTACTTACCAGTTTTATTGAAATATTTCAACATAAACCTGAACCATGGTTATGACGCCTGTGTTGACATGAAAAACCCTTTCTTTCTTTTCTTTGTTTCGTGGTATTATCACCACCGTATCAGTGGCCATGTGCCGTCAAATATCGCTTCATCCGTACTCGTCATGCCGGTTTTTTCTCATTT
>JAFGQS010000193.1 GCA_016935565.1 Deltaproteobacteria bacterium | reverse complement strand
TTTATGGATATCAGGGGACAGTCATGTACGTACGGTGTTACATTAATTAAAGATGCCCCCAACCGGGAAGCCGCCATTGCCTTTTTGGCGTATATGCTCGATCCGAATGGAGGCCTCAAGGTTCTGAAAGACATGGGACAGCCGCCGTTTGTACCGTGCAGAGTGCCGACGGAAGAAATGAAAAAAATTCTGCCGGCGCAGATCGATAAACTGGTAGAAGTAAGAGATTAACGGACATGGTCACATGATAAAGAGGGAACTGTTTTTCTGGATTACCATCTCATGCGGAATTGTCATTCTTGCGTTTATCCTCCTGCCCCTGATCGAGATGTTGACGGCTCCTTCTTTCTCCATGCTCAAAGAGACGCTCAACGATAAAGATGTGATGCGGTCAATCTGGCTGAGTATTCACACGGCCGGTTTGGCCGCTCTCATTTCCTTCGTCTTCGGAACGCCCCTGGCCTACCTTCTGGCCCGAACCAATTTCACGGGCAAGAAACTCGTCGAGAGCATCATCGACCTGCCGATCGTTATCCCCCATCCTGTTGTCGGAATCGCGATCCTGAGTGTTGCGGGGAAGAATCACTGGATCGGACAACTGTTCGCAGAGCTGGGGGTACGGATTATGGGAAGCGTGACAGGAATCGTAACCGTCCTGACATTCGTCGGCCTGCCCTTTTACATCAACGCCGTAAAAAACGGCTTTGAAAGTATTTCGCCCCGGTTGGAAAACGTATCCCGCAGCCTCGGTGCGTCAATGTTCAGCACATTTTTCAGGATCACCTTCCCCCTCGCCTGGCGGAGCATGTTGATCGGCATTATCATGTGCAGCGCCCGGGCAATCAGTGAGTTCGGCGCCGTCGTGATCGTTGCGTACCACCCGATGATTGCACCGGTCATGATCTATGAACGTTTCGAGGCATATGGTCTGAAATATTCCCAACCGGTGGCAGTGTGGCTCGTTTCGATCTGCCTGGTCCTGTTTTTGGTTTTACGAATCCTGACACTGAGGAATCAGAAAGAAACATGATACGCGTAGAAGACGTCAACATTCACCTCGGAGAATTCACCCTCCGGGATATCAATCTCGCCATAGATGAAAACGAGTTTTTCGTCCTGATGGGACCCACGGGAGCGGGCAAGACCGTGCTTCTCGAGGCCATTGCAGGACTGATCCCCTGCAAGGGCGGCACTATCTACATCCGGGATAAGAACGTCACAAAAATGCCCCCGGAAAAGCGGGGGGTGAGCATCGTCTATCAGGACTATGCCCTCTTTCCGCACCTCACGGTACGAGAGAATATCGAATACGGTCTCCATTTTCGAAAAATTGACAGAGGGGAGGCCAGGAAGAGATTCAACCGTATGGTGGAAATCCTCGATCTCGGGCACCTGCTCACACGCCTCCCCATAAACTTGAGCGGTGGAGAAAACCAGCGGGTAGCCTTGGCGCGGGCACTGATGGTCAATCCACGGGTACTGCTTCTGGATGAGCCCCTTTCGGCCCTCGATCCCGGTTTTCGTGAGGAAATAAGAAACAGATTGAAAAGTCTCCACAAGAATTCAGACGTGACGTTTCTCATGGTTACCCATGATTTTGCCGATGCCCTCTCCCTCGCCGATCGTGCCGCCGTCATGAACAACGGGATAATCGAGCAGACCGGCTCGATGAGCGACATATTCCAAAGGCCGAATTCGACATTCGTTGCTGACTTTGTAGGAATGAAGAATGTCTTTGCGGTAGAATTTCACGAAACCAAGGCGCGTATAAACAACCTTGAGATTGAACTGGGACGTAAACCGGAAAACAGCCATGGTTATATAGCAATCAGGCCGGAGGATATCGTCTTGAGCAGGGAAAGCTTATCGTCAAGTATGAGAAATTCCTTTGGTGGAGCCGTCAAGAGAGTCATTGATCAAGGCCTTTATTATGAAATAGAGATAGAACTAAAAGGCAGCAACTTTAAATCTCTCATTACAAAGCGTTCTCTTTTTGAATTAGGCATCAGCGAGGGTACGGAGATAATATTTTCATTTAAATCCACTGCGATACATTACTTTTAGAGGTTAACTCGTGAAACTATATATCGGTTTTGACGACACAGACAACCACGACGCTGATCGCGGCACGGGAAAACTCGCCCGCTGGTTCGAAGATGCCCTGCCCGCGGGTTGTATCATGTCGGGTGTGGTCCGCCAGCAGCTTCTCATTGATAAAAACATTCCGTACACATCCCACAACAGCTCGGCGTGTGTGATTGCCGACATACCGGACCGTATATTCGTGGATGTGATCATCGAACGGGCCATTGAGCATGTAAAAAAATATTCACTTGAAGGAAGCGACCCCGGTGTATGCGTGGCATCTGCCGCCGATGAATCCATGGATCGACTCATTGCATTCGGCCTTTCGTGCACTTCACAGGTTGTCACCCAGAGAGATGCACTTCGCACAGCTTCCCGTGTTCACCTTTCAGGTCACGGTGGGACGAATGACGGCATCATCGGTGCAGCGGCCGCTGTTGGATTAACCGTAGCGGGGTGGTACGGAAGATTCATCGAACACGGCGGTCTTCGTGACTTTCCGGAAATCGTGAGCGTTTCCGAGCTCAACGAAGCCGGCATGCTTATTGTTTCGATCGACCGCGACGCCATGGTTCCTGCCCCTTCCGACATAGTCAACACGAAGGGATGGCTTCGTCCCCGGCTGTGGGGAAACAGGGCCGTGCTGTTTGTTGTACCACAATCACAGGGCGTGTGGGAATCATTGGGGGGAAAGAGGAATAAAAACAAGAAAGCCGCGGCGGTGTAAACACCGCTATCCGCTCTCCTTCAAGCGCTGTTTGTATTGTTTGATGAAACTGGACAGATTTTTTGACTGGGTCTCCATGTACTCGACCCAGATCGCGAGCATCTCCTCACCTTCCGGGGTGATATTATACACGCGCCGTGCCGGACCCGTTCCCTCCGTGTCCCACTCAGACAACACCAAACCGTCCTCCTCGATCTGGCGGAGGTGCCGGTAAATCATCCCAGGCGGTGCCTGCCCCTTCAGAAAGCCGAATTTCTGAATATTCTGGATCAATTCATACCCGTACGACGGCTTTCCATAGAGCCCCAGAAGGATAGAGGGCTGGATGTACCGCTCCTGTTTTCCCTGTAACGGATGACGCTTTTTTTTTATCTGATTCATAAATATTCTGTTGACATATATCCTATTAGCATATATATATTTTAGAAACAACCCGTTTTATTACGTTGGTTGTTTAACAGAGCAAAAAAAACAGGAGGCAGTCATGAGTGCCATGATTTTTGTTCGCGAACGGCGCAAGATCGAAAAGGGGGAGAAGAAACCGCGCTACCGTGTATGCGGTGTCAGCGGCATCGATCTTACCCTGTATTCCATGCACATGCGTCAAAAAGAGCTTGAACAAATCGCCGAGGCGACCGGAGCAAAATTGGTATATCTGCAAGCCGGTAAAGAAGAGAAAGAAAAACCTAATCCCGGTAAATGATCGTTCCTACATGTTCCCCTTCAAGTGCAGCAAGTATGTCCCCCGGGTGACTGAGCGCATCGATGATCTGGAATTCCTTGATAATTTTCGACCTCTGCAGCAATACAAGGACTTCCCGTTCAACGATGAGATCATCAAGATCCATCTCGAGGAGTTCCCGTGCCGAGATTCGACTGAAGTACCTCAGATTTCCACGTTCTCCCTTTTTATATTTTTTCGGGTCATCCTCGTAGAGTCCCGTTTCATCCTTCAGGTATATCAGCGAGCGCGCCCCGATATTTTCGGCCAGGAGGAATGCACCGCAGTCCGTCCGGTGAGGCGGTATTGACCCGAACTCAGCAGGATGTTCGAAGTATCCGTACGGAGGGATTCCATAGGTAATAGGGATATATCCGAGCTGGCAGAACATCGTCAATTGCTCGAGATTATCGCCGTGACCTATCTTTACGCCTCCATGTTTTGCCAGAAGCACGCTGAGTATTTCGGCATTCTGCCACGATACCTTATCGGCCAGCTTGGAAAGCACACCCGTTGGCATTCCCATATCAATCCCGATGGTAAATACATGTCGGGCTCGAGTTCCGCCACCCGTCATTAAAATCATTTTGTGTTTATCTTTCGCCTCGACAAGAATGTCAATTATTGGAAATACCGCACTGCGCCCCCGATCAATAATGCTCTGCCCCCCGATTTTCAGCACGTTGATATCGGGGTGCATGCGAAAATATTCCTGTGCCTCGGTTTTCTTAAGAAATTTCTTGCTCACCAGCGATTCACCCATGAGGGGTGATTCGATATGCAATCGCCCTTTTTTTGCCTTTTCCTTTTTCAGCTTCGCCATAGTATTGCCCTTGTCAGTTATGAAAATCCGTGTCAACGAAATGATAGGGATGGGGCACGAACATGTCAAGTCTATTTTCATTTATTATTCAAAAGGAGTCAAACAGAGAATTGACCTCATGTCTTTGCTTTTCTTTCGAATATAACGACAGAAAGCTCACAGATTCGATAATAATCAAAACTGAGATAGAGGGTATGACGGGAAAACAATCGGGGTATTGAGAAAGGACAGATATATTTT
>JAFGQS010000051.1 GCA_016935565.1 Deltaproteobacteria bacterium | reverse complement strand
CATGGAGATATGGATTCGGCAATAGAAGCGTTACGCTATGGCGCTTCTGATTTTATTAATAAACCGGTAAGAGACGAAGCTTTAATGATAGCTCTGGAAAGAGCAAAAGAGAAGATCGCAATCAGGAATCAGCTCAAGGCTTATACAACCGATCTGGAACATATGTGTAAGATTGCAACGGAAGAAGTGAGGAGAAGATCAGAATTTCAGGACAAACTCATAACGAGTTCTAATGACGGCATCGTAGCCACTGACGAAAAAGGCGAGATCATCATTTTTAATCCGGGAGCAGAGGGAATCTTTGGCTATTCACGGCGTGAAGTTGTCAGAAAAATGGGGATGTCGGATTTATATCCGAAGGATATTGAAGAAGAATTCAAACAGGGATTTCGTAGGAAACGAGATAAAACAGGATGGGGGTGGAAAGAAGTCAAGATTATCGGAAAAGATGGAAGCAACGTTCCTGTGCGGTTTTCAGGATCCCTTCTCTATGAACAGGATGCAGTCATCGGTACCGTCGGGTTTTTCCAGGATCTACGAGAAATAAAGCGTCTCCAACAGGAACTGGTCAACTCTGAAAGGCTGGCTGCTATCGGACAGACGGTAGCCAGGCTTGCACACTATATCAAGAATATTCTTACGGGACTCAAAGGAGGGACATATATCGTTAATATTGGTCTTGACAAAAATGATACAGATAAGCTAAGAACTGGCTGGAATATGGTTCAGCGGAATATCGGGCGGGTCTCCTATCTTGTTATGGATTTGCTCACCTATTCAAAAGAACGTGAGCCGGACTATCAAGATTGCTTTCCCAATGATATCGCAGAAGATGTATGCGAACTTATGGAATCAAAGGCACGGCAAAATAAGATTGATTTTAGCAGAGACTTTGACCCGTCGATTGGTAAGGTCTGTATGGACCCGGATGCTGTTCACCGATGTCTTCTCAACTTTGTTTCGAATGCAATCGACGCGTGTCTTTTTGATCTTGAATTGAAAAAACAATGGCAGGTTAGAGTTAAAACAGAGCTTGGAGATAATGTCGTTAAATTTGAAGTGTCGGATAATGGTCAGGGTATGAGTGATGAGGTTAAACAAAAACTCTTTACCGCTTTTTTCAGCACGAAGGGTGGTAAGGGTACCGGTCTCGGTTTACTTGTTACCCAGAAACTCGTTCATGAGCATGGCGGAACAATAGAAGTAGAATCGAAAGTAGGGGAGGGTTCGACCTTCACGATGATTCTTCCATACAGAAAGCGTGAGAAAGAAATACTCCATTAGGGGGAGACCGGCACTTTAGGACTTAATTTATAAAAAAAGAAAGGGGTCTATGATGGCGAAAAGGGTACTTTCTGTTGATGATGATCCTGATATCATTGCATTTGTCAAAACGGTTTTAGAAGAAAACAACTACATTCCTCTCATTGCGAGAAATGGAGAGGCGGGCCTGGCAATGGTGAGAGAGGAAAGACCTGCATTGGTGATTCTGGATGTTCTCATGCCGAAACAGAGTGGCATCAGAATGTACAGGGAAATGAAAAGTGACGAGTCATTAAAAGACATTCCCGTGATCATACTTTCTGGAATTGCAAAGAGAACATTCCTGCGTTCACAGGAAGCACTAACAGAATTTGGTGATCAACCGGTTCCGGAACCTGAGGCATATATAGAAAAGCCCGTTGAGCCGGAGGAATTGGCAGACACAATTAAAAGTTTTATAGGTTAATGTAATGTATTTGAGATGAAATAAACGGGGTAAATATAATTAAACAATGAAAAAAGAACAGAAAATAAAGAAGATGCTTTTTGTGACACAGTTTGAAGAACTGTGGTTTGATGCCTTGCAATCTCTTATGGACCTGAGAAAGGCCGGGTTCAATCATGTCGTGTTTCTTCACGTGATAGAACGAGATAAGGTTGCTCTGCGCCGTGGCAAGGGTTACCTCAAGGATGAAGAAGTTAAACTGCGTGAAATGGCAAACGTTCGCTTTATAGACTGGGCGGAAAATCTGTTTGAACAGGGCATGGAAGTCGGCGCCTATATCGTTGTAGGAGACATTCTTCCAAAGATTATTTCGACAGCGGAAGAGGAAGGTGTAGATTTAATTGTCACCGGTCGTCACCGGAGACCCAAACTTGAAGAACTCTATGCAGGATCAGAAACACTGGACCTTCTTCGAAGAACCTCAACGCCGGTTTTAGTTCATAAATATATGTTGCCGTCGGGAAAAATTAACGAGAAACCCTTCGACCGACCGCTGTTAGCGCTGGATTGGTCTTCTGCGAGTGAAAACGCCGTTCAGTATCTGCTTACGTTTAAAGATGTTGTTAAGAAAGTAGTTGTAATACATGTTGCCGGTGAAAAGACATTTAAGAGTGATTCGGCGATGGAGATACAGGCAATAAGAAAGGAAAACAGACAGAAACTTGAAGCCGTTTGTGATGCTTTTCGTGATGTCGGTATAGAAGCTGAGTCACATCTTTATATTGGTAGCACCTGTGAACAGATTGAAAAGGCGGCCCAGGAACGGGAAGCGACCATGATTGTAGGCGGAACAACGGGGAAAAAGCCGTTGAAGGAAATATTTTTAGGAAGTACGGCGAAAAAGTTGGCAGAACGTTCGGCGTTTCCTACCTTGTTAATTCCAGCAAATATTAAACCTGAGGGCAGTTAATCACTGTGGAGTTGATCGAGTAATGAGGGTACGTAAATTACTTTACATTGCTGACAGAAAAGAGCGCGAATTGTCTCCTCAAACGATGGGAAACCTCCTGGCGTTTCGACAGGGGGGTGAAGAGGTTGTATTTCTCAATGCTGACATGCCTGAATCGCAGATAGAGAAGTTGTCGCGGCTATCAGTCAAAACGAAGGTTTTATCCGACGTCAGTGTCTCGTCCGACGCTATTACACGCATAACGAAAGAAGAGAATATTTCACTGATTGTGATTGGTCTGGAGAAAGAAGGCGAAGATACTCAGATCAACGCTGTCCTGGAAGATTTAATTGAAATAACAACAATACCCCTTCTCATTGTGAAAGAAAACGGGAACGGTGAAAGTTCGGAAAAGGGTTTGTTCGATCATATAATATTTGCAACCGATTGGTCTGCATCATCGGAAAAAGCATTACAATACCTTCTCGGTTTTAAGGAATTGATTAGTGCATTGGATATCATTCACGTATTCAACAGGAAATTAACTGTAAAAGACATGAGAGATTTGAAAGACAGGCTTGTGGAGACGAGAAAAATCTGTCTCGATGAAGGTATTGATGCAGAGTCGCATGTTTATGCGGGCAAGACAGGGGAAGAGATCGTGAGAGCTTCTCAGGATTACAGAGGAACCGTTATCGTTTTGGGGGCGAGTACAAGAAAATCATTCTGGAAAGGACTGTTCGATAAGAATTCAACGTACGATGTGGTTCGTGAGGCATCGATTCCCGTTTGCGTTGTACCTTCAAATTCACCCGCAAACGAATAAGTAAGGGGGGAAAATTGTGCCGTGGAAGTAACCCTATTAATTCAGGCAGCCGATGAATCATTTCGACTTCTGGAAAAGGCGCGAGGCCAGGCTGTCGATCTGTTAAATACCGCCGTTAAATTAACATCCGATACACGATCGGTCGAAGAACGAAAGCTCCAGACATTCTTGAGCAGCGGACAGGATGCAAAATCGGGATTTCAAAATTTTATCGCTACATTTGTCATGCTCTTTGCATTCTGGGCTTTACTCTCCGGGAAATTTGATTTATTTCACCTCTCTCTCGGATTTATCTGCACATTCGTCATTTCTTATTTAAGCCATGATTTACTCTTTGCAAATGTAAGAGTCGGTGACATACGGGTCATTATTCAGAGATTCAT
Organism: Deltaproteobacteria bacterium; assembly: GCA_016935565.1. GTDB lineage: Bacteria > Desulfobacterota > Syntrophia > Syntrophales > UBA6807 > JAFGQS01. The sequence continues at coordinate 4,877 of JAFGQS010000051.1, read as the reverse complement.
TATCTATATGCCGTGGCTTATGTACCAGATCATAACGGCCAACGTACACGTTGCTTACCTTGCCCTGTCGCCAAAGATGCCGATCGATCCTCAGGTCATGAGATTCAAGACCAAACTTGAAAGTGACATATCGTGGGTAACCCTGGCTAATTCGATTACTCTCACGCCGGGGACCATCACCATGGATATTCATGAAGGTGAATTCGTCGTACATGCTCTGTCACAGAAAGTTGCCGATGATCTGGATACAGGAGAGATGGAAGATAGAGTAGCGCATGTCTTCATGGAAGCAGATCATATTTATATTCAGGACGTACTGGACGTGGCTAGGATATTCGGAGAGATGAGGCGGGCTGCATAAACGCAACTGACTTGACCGGAGGAGAATAAAGACAGGAAAGAACTATGATATTTCGTAAAGACGACATAATAGTGAATACAATCTCGAGAATACTGATTCCCTTTATCCAGCTGTATGCTTTGTACGTCATCATGCACGGTCATTATAGTCCGGGGGGTGGTTTTCAGGGCGGTGTCATTCTGGGAGCAAGTATGGTTTTGCTTCTCCTCACACGAGGTTATGATGAAGCAAAGTACAAGTTTCCCGAACAGATTGCAACGCTGTTCAGCAGTGTCGGTGTTCTTATCTACGCGGGAATCGGTTTGTTGTGTCTTTTTGTCCTCGGGAACTTCCTTGATTATGGAAAATTAGCAGCCTTGCTGAACGTAACTCCCTCACATGCCCGATCTCTCGGGATTCTGGGTGTTGAGATTGGAGTGGGCTTTGCCGTTATGTCTGTTATGTACTCTATCTTCCTGGACATATCAACTGGTGGAGTTTTGCCGGAAGATGAGGAAGAGTGAGAGAGCAATCAGTTTTCAGCATCCAGCGCTCAGTTTTATTATGGGAGCCGGTAAGTTCTGATAAGACTGAAAGCTGGTAGCTAATAGCTTAAACTGAGGTAATAAATGAACGGATTTTTACTTACTGTCGGACTAATTTTATGCTTTCTCGTACTCCTTGTGCTCTATCGAGTTGTGTTCGGCCCGGGAGTTTTCAATAGGATCGCTGCCATCTCGGCAGTCGGTACGAAAACATTGATTATATTGCTCATCATGGGCTACCTCTACAACCGCGTTGAGATGTTTGTCGATATCAGTATGGTATATGCCTTGTTGAACTTTATAGGCTGTATCGCAGCGGCAAAATATCTGGAAATGGGAAAAGAGTGATTATGACGACGGTAATGTATGCATTAGCGATTCTTTGTATTCTGGGAGGGTTATTTTTCTTCGCCACGGCAACCATTGGTCTGTTGCGCTTTCCCGATTTCTTCAGCAGGCTCCATGCCACCGGAAAGGGCGACACCCTTGCAGTTTTTCTGTCTCTCATCGGTCTTGCTCTCTACGAGGGTATTTCATTAACCGGCTTGAAGATAGTGTTCATTGCCGTGTTTATGTTTCTGGCTCAGCCGACGGCAACGCATGCGATTTCGCGGGCGGGCATCAAGTCAGGTTTACAATACTGGAAGAAAAAGGGAGACGCACAGTGATATTACCATTCGATCTCATCATACAGATATTTGTCGTTATATGTGCTGTTGCTGCGATTACCGTAAAGGATCTTTTGAGTGCCGTTATGATCCTTGGTGCGTACAGTTTTTTCATGTGTCTCATGTGGGCTCAGATGGGAGCGGTTGATGTTGCCTTTACGGAAGCTTCCGTCAGTGCCGGTATCGGAACAATACTCTGTATTGCAGCGATAATGAAAACAACGAGGAGGACGAAGGATTGAGATTTATCAGCTTTATTGTGACGGTCCTGACAGGTGCTCTCCTCATATACGGGACGGTTGATATGCCGAACTGGGGAGATCCGAACTCTCCTGCGAGTAAGCATGTCTCACCGCGATACATAACAAAGACCGAAATAGAAACAGCTACCCCCAATATGGTTACATCCGTTCTCGCCGATTACAGGGGCTACGATACACTTGGTGAAACGACTGTTATTTTTACTGCGGGTATGTCGTGTATCCTGTTGCTTCGAAGAAGAAAGAAAAAAAAGGCCCGATAACATCAAAACTACTGTAAGGACTGAGACATGCTGGAATTTATCGTTAGTAAATATAATTTTTGGATCTATATCATTTTGATGATGATCGGTTTCTATGCAATGATTGCAAAGAGGAACCTGGTAAAGAAAATCATTGGCATGAATATATTTCAGACGGCAATTATTCTCTTTTTTATTTCGACGGCATATAAAACAGGCGGCGCGACACTTCCGATCCTCCTGGATCCTCATGGTCATGGCCACGGGGCGGCAGAAAGCGCTGTCGCCGTATCCCAGTATATCAATCCTCTTCCCCACGTTTTGATGCTGACTGCCATCGTTGTTATGGTGGCCACGCTTGGAGTTGCTCTGGCTATTGTAATTATGATTTATCGAAAATACGGTACGTTAAATGAAGATGAGATTATAAAGGCGATGAAATGATGGAACAGGCTCCTGTACTTGTTGTTGTTATACCGTTAATGTGCGCACTTCTGTCACCACTTGTGGGATGGATCAAGAAGGAATATTGTTATCCCTGGGCGATGCTGACACTCGCCGCTTCGACTGTCTGTGCTGTCATAACACTCAATACGGTAATACATAACGGAGTTATACATTATTATCTGGGAAGCTGGCTTCCGCCTTGGGGGATCGAGTATGTTGTCGATCATCTGAATGCCATGATGCTGGTTTTGATTTCAGGTACGGCTCTCCTCGTGGCAGTTTATTCGAAAAAGAGTGTCGAACAGGAACTTCCGGACAAGGTCGTTTATTTTTATACCGTTTTCCTGTTACAGGTAACCGGTTTTCTCGGTATCGTCATAACGGGTGATGTATTCAATCTCTATGTGTTCCTTGAAATTGCATCATTGGCCGGTTATGCCTTAATAGCTATCGGAGAGGAAGGGGCACCCCTGGCAAGCTTCAGGTATGTTGTATTAGGTACTGTCGGTGCCTGTTTTTATCTGCTTGCCATCGGTTATCTCTATGTTGTCACCGGTTCCCTGAATATGGCGGATCTGGCGAAGCTTCTACCTGCACTGTACGGATCAAAAGTAATTCTTGTTGCCTTTGCGTTTTTCCTCGTCGGAATCGCATTGAAGATGGCTCTCTTCCCGCTCCATATCTGGCTTCCCGATGCGTATACGAAGGCACCATCCACGGCAAGTGCACTCCTTGCCCCTCTCATGACAAAAGTTGCAATCTACGTCATGCTCAGAATAATGTTTACTGTTTTCCAACCCTCGTTCTCCATCGAGATTCTTCCCGTGACGAAGATTCTGTTGTGGGTAGGTATCATAGCAATTTTTTCCGGCGCTATCATGGCACTGGCCCAGGTCGATTTCAAGCGGATGCTGTGTTACATCATTGTTGCTGAAGTCGGTTATATGGTTGGCGGTGTCGGTGTGGCGAACGCCGTAGCAATCAAAGGTACGATTCTCCATATCTTGAATGATGTTGTCATGACAGTGGGACTGTTCACGGTGGCAGGTATCATCACGTACAAGATGAAGCACCACAATCTTACAGATTTCAAGGCCATGTTCAAAAAGATGCCCTTTACCATGGCGGCATTTGTCATCGTGGCCCTGTCAATCATCGGTGTCCCCCCTCTGTGCGGCTTCTTCAGCAAATGGTATCTCATTCAGGGTGCCGCCATGGCCGGAAACTGGGTATTTGTCGTTGCCCTCTTATTCTCAAGTTTAGTCAATATTATACTCTTTTTCAGGATTTTTGAGGTAGGTTATGAATTCCACTCATCAGCAGACGCACATGGGCACGGGCATGAAGAGGCTGTCGTCATTGAAGAGGCTCCGCTGAGTATGCTGATACCAACCATGATGATCGCTCTCTTTATCATCCTGATAGGACTTTACAATCAGCCGATACTAATCAATATTATACAGTTTGCAGTTCCGAAATTATAATCGTGCATTCCCCTCCACTATGCCATTGCAAGAATTCCTTGACATGCTCCGGTAACTTATTTATGAATTCGTTACAGAGTAAAAAAGAGTAGTACAGGAGGAGCCGTCATGGCCCCTTTTTATTATGAATATATATTTACCGTTGTTTGTCTTCCTGCGAACGAAGATGAATGATTATGGAGCAATAAGGAGCGTGCAATCAAGCGGGAGAGCTGAGATCGTTAGAATCAATGAACCAGGGGTCGATAAGCAGGAACTCCTTCTGGGTGCCCATGTATCGATTGCGGGCGGCATTGAAAAGGCCCTTCTGAGGGGGGAGCAGTTGGGGTGTCGTACGATACAGATATTCACGAAAAATGCAAACCGATGGGAGGAAAGATCTTTCAGGCAGACAGAAATTGACTTATACCAAGACATTAAAAACAGGACAGGAATAGAGCCGGTTATTTCTCACAACAGTTATCTCATAAACCTTGCCACAATCGGCGCGGAGTTATATAAGAAGTCTATACGTGCGATGGTACAGGAACTGGAACGTTGTGAGATGCTGGGGATTCGATATCTTGTCATCCATCCCGGTTCTCACCAGGGTAGTGGCGAAGAAAGAGGGATTGAGAAAATAATTCATGCTCTCAACGAAATACACGAAACAACAAAAGGATTTACCGTCGCTATTGCTCTGGAAATGACGGCCGGTCAGGGGACCTCACTCGGATATAGACTGGAACAGATTGCTCACATACTGAATCGGGTTGAAGAGGAATCCCGGTTGGCATTCTGTCTCGATACCTGTCATTCATTTGCAGCAGGATATGAATTGAGGTCACAAGCGGATTACGACAAGTTCTTCAGAGATATTGACGGAACAATCGGTCTTGAAAAACTGAAAGT
>JAFGQS010000050.1 GCA_016935565.1 Deltaproteobacteria bacterium | reverse complement strand
CTCCCCATCCGCACCATAGATTTCTCCAACCCCGCAGACACAGCCCGCCACGACCGTATGGTCGAACTCGTCGAGCAGATGCTCGATCTCAACAAGAGATTGGCCGCCGCCACGATGCCGCAGGAGAAGACCGTCATCCAGCGCCGGATTGAGACCACGGACCGGCAGATCGATCAGCTCGTTTATGAACTCTACGGCCTGACGGAAGAAGAGATCAGAATTGTTGAAGAGGGAATCGACTAATACGGCTCCCTTGAGATGTTGAAATAATGCGTGAATTATTCACTTTTTTATAAACTATGCGGTTTCATTTGCATAAACATCAAAACCTGCATATAAGGATTTGCATGAAAGCTGACGAAGGTGCAAAAAAACAGATCGAAATCTACCGGCACATGACGGGAAAGGATAGACTCAGAATTGCCTTTGAAATGTGGGAAATCGCCCTCGCACAGGTACGAGCATCGGAACGAGCCTTACACCCTGAATTGAGCGATGCAGAAATCGAAAGACGGTCAAGAAAGAGGATGACTGGTGGAGCAGTTGGAAGTCATTAAGTGGCTGGTCGGGAAACTGGAGGAGGCCGAAATAAAGTATTTTATTACAGGGTCCATCGCCAGTACCTATTATGGAATTCCCCGGTTCACCCACGTCATCGATATTGTGATAACAATAAGAAAGGAAAGACCCGACGATATTGTTCGTCTCTTTATCGATGACGGTTATATAAGCAAAGAAAGCATCCTGGAAGCATGCGACAGTACGGGCATGTTCAATTTCATACATCACAAAACAGGCATGAAAGCCGATTTCTGGATTCACAAGGATGATCTCTTCGGACAATCCTGTTTTGAACGATCGAAAAAAGTAGAACTGTCAGAAGGTTTCTCTGCCGTGCTGGCAAGTCCGGAAGATATTGTTTTGCATAAGGTTTACTGGAGCACGCTCACTCCTTCCGAACGCCAGATAAGAGATTCCCGCGGTATTATTGCTGTCCAGACTTTCAGGCTTGATCTTTCCTATATTAAAAAATGGGCAGGAAAGCTTGATATTGAAACCGAAATAAAAGCTTTATTTGACGATAAAGCTCTGCCGAATTTGAACTGAATTGAATATTACCGTCTGATATCATCTCTTCCGTGCAGGCGTTCATACCTTCATCACCGTTATCTCTGCAGGTAATGTATCCGTTAAAAGAAAAGATGCCGTTCCGTAATATACGGCCGTAAAAGACGGTAGGAATCATATTCATTGTTTTCGTATCTGCTCCATACAACATGAGCTATGAAATCGATGAATTGAAGGGTAAGATTTTTCTTACTCTCAACCGGTATGTGTTTGATGACGGTAGCGGAATTAAGCTCAAACCAGAGCTTAGTTTTCAGATAATCCACGAGGCTGTTGCCGCTGGCCACCTTGATAGTCCGAGGATCGGGGATGAAATCAACAACAGGACATTCCTTGATCTCCTGCAGTATAGCGAAGTTTACCATGTAGTTGTATAACTTGTTTGCATCGGAGCGAATATGGGGCTGCACATTTTCTTTTTTAACGGTGATAATGCTGAGCGTGATTGACGGTTCACGTTTCTTCAGGTGGATGACCTTTTGAATAAACTTATTTGTCTCTTCTTTGGACATATATTGTCCCTTGAGCTCTTCACTCGATGACAACTGCCTGGCTTTGTATGTTTTTCTGATGATTCGTTTGGGTAAATGGGCGAGCGTCTTGGGGATAATGAGTGCAGCTATCGTTAAATAACGGCTTGAACCACCGCTCCGGTAAGGCTTATCGAGAGACCACCCGAGGTCTCCGCTCTCATCAAGATATACGTTCATAATAAAAAAGCGGCCCCTGGATCCGGTGTGCTTCCATCACACTTATGATACTCAGTGTTGCATCACGGTTCTTCCAGGATTTACCCGCTTGTTTATTTCTAATGAGAATAATCCTGCTTGTCAAGGTATATTTTTATTGAACAATGTTCATTAGAGGCAATATTCACAACAACTGCGTTTTTTGTACAGATGTTGGTGTCTAATAAATGATAACGGCAAAAGGCTCAGGGCCAAGGGCAAAAGGTAACAGGTTCCAGGTTCACGATTTCCCAAATCCGATATTCTGATAACGCCTTGAGCCTTTAGCCCTCAGCCTTTCGCCTGCTCGGCAATGATGAGTGGAGAAATGCTCGTCACTTTTTTTTCGTCCCATTATCAAGGTTGTCGGCCCGAAACCGGTCATGGATGTAATATCGGTAACCCCCGCCTGCATAAGCCAGGTTTTTACCTCAGACTCCGTATAGGTATCTCCCGCTTCGGTTCCGACTATCATATTCAGAGCAAAGAGCACACCGAAAAGGGGACCTGTTCTGTCTTCATTGACAATGAAGTCTTGAATAATAATTCGACCGCCCGGGTTGAGAGCTTTTGCTCCTTTTTCAATAAGCGCCCGGTTCCGGTCAGGTGAGTTACTGTGTATAATAGCCGACAGGAATACAAGATCAAAACCGGTGCCCAGATCATCTTCATGATAATCGCCGGATACAGTACTGATTCGATCGGTCATACCCGATTCCGCTATATATTGTTTTGTTAAACGAATGACTCCGGGCAGGTCAAAAACAGTGGCAACAATATCGGGGTGGCTTTTTACAAAGGCTATGGCGTATGCCCCTGAACCGCCTCCGACATCAAGTACCTGTTTCACTCCCGCAAGATCCAGACGCGAGACAAGTTTTTCTGCAACCATGACGGCCCGGTAATTCATTGCTTCTATAAAGGCCGGCGTCCATGCGGGATCTTCTTCTTTTATTGACGTATCCATGGCCCTGCCGCCCTTTTTGATTGCACCCGTCATCGTATTCCACGTGCGCCAGAGATGAGCCGTATGCATCATACCTGACATATATTCCTTTTCGCCCTTCACCAGAAAACGGGTCGCCGACTCTGTGTTTGAGAAGTACCCGTCATCTTTTCGTATCAAACCCAGAGCACACAGCGCATTCAGGAGGCGGTCGGTCGCACGCGGATTTGTTCCGAGTTCCACCGCCACGTCATGAGATGTCCGTTTTTGGCGACCCAGAACCGTAAAAAGATCCAGTTCGAATGCGCTCAACAGAATACGGCTTTTCTTAAAGGCCGTTGCCGTTCGCCCTATATCTTCCGGTGACAACACGCGAGCCTCCCCGGCTTTGGAAATATCCATATATTCCTCCACTTATATATATCTTGTTGACACTATAATACTTGTTTTTTACACGACGGCGAGGTGTTGATCAAGTCATTTAGAATGCAGCCTTCCATATTCATACTGAGGATTTTGATTTTAATACAGTCTGACCATATGTCTTGTCTGAAAGAAAAAGCGTGTAATTCGTGTTTATGGAAAAGGAGGTTTCATAAAAAGCCGCCAAAAGAATCATGGTTTATCATGCATACGTACATATGGAATCTCTGTCATCGAAAAACGGCGAGAGCAGATGATTGTCCTATGCATACACGATCTTATGCTTCTCCTCTCTGTTTTTGTCGATAGCAGAAGTTTATCAGTTTTTCTTGATTTTTATATTGCTACATTATATTGTGCTTATCGTAAAAAAGGGAACGGTAAGGATCCTTCTCTGTTTTCATATTCATTAACTTCATTCATACGTCGCATTCAAATTACAAAGCGCTTTGTTTGCGTGCGCCACCCTGTTGTATTCTTGTTGATAATGGTTCCCTGAAGATACAATGAAAGCTACACACAACATTGCCGGAACATAAATTACGACTATTGTGAGTAACCAAATTATTTATTTATATCGATGTGCTTCAAGCCCGGCCATCCAGACGCATCAGTTCATCAATGACACACATAATTGATCATCGTTATATCGAACGAAGTAAATAAAACCAGAATATGGCAAATCGTACGTGAATCGATGAGTTTTGCATAAACTGAATGGCAACCCATTGAAAACTGTCATTGAACGGGCCGAAACCAAATATGACACATGGAGTAGGAAGTAAATGTACAAGGCAATTTTTGAGAACACAGGAACTGCGATGGTGATCATTGAAGAAGATATGTCCATATCTTTGATTAATGACGAATTTTCAAAATTATCGGGTTTTACAAGGAAAGATATCGAAGGGAAGAAATCGTGGACAGAATTCTTCGGCAAAGATGACCTGTATAAGATAAAAAACTATCGTCAGCTACGAAGGATTAACCCTGATACTGCTCCAGGAAACTACGAATCATGTTTCATAGACAAAGAAGGGAAGATTATTGACGTTTTGATCACCTTCAATATGATACCTGAAACAGCGAAGAGTATTGCATCTCTTGTTGACATTACTGAACGCAAACAAACAGAAGAACTTTATCGTACCATGGCAAACAGCTTACAGATCGGCGTTTATGTTGTCCAGAATCGCATGATCGTCTTTGCCAATCCACATATACCACGATATTCAGGTTATTCAATGGAAGAGCTGCTGGGTTCTGACATATTGAGTTATGTTCATCCTGAAGATCGAGAGATGGTAAGGGAGAAATCCATCAGAATGATAAAAGGGGAAAGTCCCACACCTTACGAATACAGAATTATAGACAGGAATGGAAACATCAAATGGCTGATGGAAACCGTTTCGCCCATTTACTATGAGAGGGAAAAAGCGATTCTCGGCAATACTATGGACATTACAGAAGTAAAGGAGACAAGGGAAAAGCTGGAACAGTTAAAGAGGCTCGAATCTACAATCCTGACATCCGTACCCCATGCGTTATTTGGTTTAAGCGATAGCCGGATCATCTTTGTCAATGCTGCTGTAGAATCGGTTTTTGGGTGGAAACCTGATGAGCTTATTGGAAAAAGCATAAGAATTTTATACCGTAATGATAAAGAATTCGAGGAAATTGATAAGACAATCAACACCGAGCTGGAAAATAGATCCGTCGATATCAGGGAACCTCTGTTTCCGAACAGGCGAAAGGACGGGAAGGAAATCTTCTGCCGGGTGACAGCTGCCGGATTAGGAGACAGCTTAGATGGAAAGAGTATTGTCATGACTTTTGAAGATATTACGGAGCACAAGCAGGCCGTGGAAGCACTCAGGGCATCCGAAGAAAGATATAGGAGTGTTATTGACAACATTGCGATCGGCGTTTCCCTTATCAGTCCTGACATGAAGATTCTCTCATTAAACAATCAGATGAGAAAGTGGTACCCCCATGTGGATGTTTCAACACAGCCGATATGCTACAGGACGTTTAATGATCCCCCGCGTGAAGATATCTGTTCTTACTGTCCGACGTTCATGACACTGCGAGATGGTAAGGTTTATGAATCCATTACCGAAACTCCTGTAAGCGGTGAAATAAGAAATTACAGGATAATTTCATCCCCCATTAAAGACAAAGCCGGTACTGTCACAGCAGCCATTGAGATGGTGGACGATATAACAGAAGACCTTGAGATTCAGGAAAGACTGTCCATATCAGAAAAATTGTACCGGACAATTTTCGAAACGACGGGGGCGGCGACAGTCATCATTGACGAAGATATGACGATTCTCATGACAAACGGAGAATTTGAAAAGTTGTCAGGATATACGAAACAGGAAGTGGACGGCAAGAAGAGGTGGACGGAATTCGTCGAAAAATACGATCTGGAAAGAATGAAGGAATACCATAAGCTACGGAGGATTGACCCGAATGCTTCTCCGAGAAACTATGAATTCACCTTCCTTGACAGTTACGGCGATAAAAAGGAAATTCTCTCCACCGTATCCATGATCCCGGGAACAAAAAAAAGCGTGGCCTCGTTTTTAGATATAACCGACCTTAAGCGTCTTTATAAAGAAATCCGAAAGAGCGAAGTCAAGTACCGTCTCCTTGCTGAAAACATATCGGATGTCATCTGGACCACGGACATGAATCTAACATTCACCTACATCAGCCCGTCTGTCGGAAAATTGAGGGGTTACAGTAGTGATGAGGCCATGAAGCAGACGATACGGGAAATATTAACCCCTGATTCCTATGAAGCCGCTATGAGTGCCTTCAGGCAGGGAATGGCGATAGAGCAGACGAAGCAAGGAGACCTGGAAGGACCAATCGCACTTGAACTTGAAATGATTCGTAAAGATGGTTCAACTATCCGAACTGAGGTCAAAATAACATTCCTCCGGGATTCAGACGGCCGGCTTGAAGAGATACTGGGTGTCACCCGCGACATTACGCAGCGTAAACAGACTGAAAAGGAATTGGAACTCAAGTCTCGCCATCTCGAGGAGACTAACACCGCCTTGAAGGTTCTCTTGAAACACAGGGAAACGGATAAGGAAGAGCTTCAGGAAAACGTTTTGTCTAATGTCAGGGAACTGATCATACCGTATATAGAAAAAGTAAAAACGTGCAGTCATAAATCGGATCAAGAAAATTACTTAGATATTCTTAAAACAAATTTAAATAATATCATCTCTCCCTTCCTGCGCAATCTTAGACTGGACCACTGCAACCTGACCCCGAAGGAGATTCAGATAGCGAATCTGATCAAAGAGGGAAAAACAACCAAAGAGATAGCAGACTTATTGTATCTTTCCTTGAGAACGATTAATTTTCACCGAGAGAATATCAGAAAGAAGCTCGGTCTGACAAATAGAAAAACCAATCTTCAATCCCACCTGTCATCACTATTGTAATGCCAGTAGTTACCCGGTATTAATTTGGGATTCAATTGGTATTGTACTTTAAATATTTCCTGTATAGAATTAGGGGTATTTTTTGTAACTGATTGTTTCGCACAGAAAAATTTTCATCATTTACACACCCTGATACTGTTCAAGAGAATACGGAACTCCACATAGAATCATCCCGAGATGGAGTTTTAGATAAAAATATACATTGAGAGGAGATAATCATGATTATCAAAAAACAATTTCTAAAAAGCAGGCCTGTATGCAAGGTCACATTTGGATTACCCGGGGAAATGACAAACGACGCCGTGTCAGCCCATCTTGTTGGTGAGTTTAACAACTGGGTTCCTACCGCAACACCAATGAAAAAGCTGAAAGATGGATCGTTTACGGTGACGATTGATCTTGAAAAGGGGAAAGAATATCAGTTCAGGTATCTGATCGATCAGACACAATGGGAGAATGCCTGGAATGCGGACAAGTATGTCCCGACTCCCTTTGGAGATGCTGAAAATTCCATAGTTGTCGTTTAATAAGAATAACTACCAATTAAACGAAGGAATACATGACGTGCCAGGATCTGGAATTTTTCAAAAGTACCATCATCTAAAATTTATCTCAATGCGTCGGCGATCCGAAATTGCAAAGAGCCGCATGAAAATATGAAAACAGTAATAACGGCTTTTATAATCCCATGTTGGACCAAGGTGATTTGTAATGATTTACTACCAGAAATATATGGATGTCAAAAGATGAAAAAGAAACGATGACAACCAATGCAAGGCTCCGCTAAACACGTAATCAGCAGCCGGGGCACATTTCTCAAATAGTGTGGCTTTTTTGAACACGGGGAGAATATTTATATGAAAGAGTTGATCACCTATATGGTCAAGGCTTTAGTCGATCATCCCGAAAAGGTAGAAGTATTTGAAGTAAACGGTGGTCAGACATCTATATATGAATTAAAAGTCTCAAAGGAGGATATTGGGAAGGTTATCGGCAAGCAAGGGCAAACCGCAAAAGCAATAAGGACTATTTTGAGTGCAGTATCATCTAAGGTGCGAAGGAAATCTTTTTTAGAAATCATTGAATAGCTGACATTTCTACTCAAGGCATCGAATCCTCTGTATGTTTTTTTTCGAATATCCTGTTCAACGAACTTCGATCAAGCCTGTTTCAAAGCGGAAGGAGTGTAAGATTTTAACGGTAAGAAATAAAGGAGGATTCCTTTTGATTATAAAAAAACAATATTTAAAAGAACAACCTGTTTGCAAAGTCACATTTAGTTTACCTGAGGGCTCAGTCGGATTCGCCAGAACGGTGCATATCGTTGGTGAATTCAACAATTGGAATACCTATGCAACTCCGATGAAAAAGTCAAAAAAGGGTGAATTTACCGTGACCGTCGATCTTGATAAAGGACGTGAATACCAGTTCCTCTATCTGATAGATAAAAGTTTTTGGGAACTTGATAGAGAGGCTGACAAACTCGTACGAAGCCCTTACGGTGATTGTGATAACTCAGTTGTCATTGTTTAGAAATTTTTTACGGAGAATCGAGAAGTTATAGTTGTTGTCTCAATTATACCAATTATTAATATTTCACTCTCCAATAATCTTTACGAGAACTCGCTTTCTTCTCCTGCCGTCAAATTCACCATAAAAGATTTGTTCCCATGGACCGAAGTCAAGCCTTCCGTTGGTAATGGCCACCACTACTTCTCTTCCCATCACCTGTCTTTTTAAATGAGCATCTCCATTATCTTCGCCTGTTCGGTTGTGGAGGTACCGTGAAGTGGGTTCATGGGGCGCAAGTTCTTCAAGCCATCGTTCATAGTCCTGATGAAGACCGGACTCATCATCGTTAATGAACACAGATGCGGTGATATGCATTGCGTTACAGAGCAGGAGGCCCTCCTTGATTCCGCTTTCCCCCAAACAAGCATTAACCTGCGAAGTTATATTAACAAAAGCCCTCCTTGCAGGCACATTAAACCATAGTTCCTTGCGATAACTTTTCATTGAAGGTCCTCCTTCTTTTAAAATTGTTTTTCGATTATTACTAAATTTTCATTCCTTTTCAATTTTTGTTTCAAAGAATCTTAAATTAACATAGGCATTCTCCGGTTACGTTTTCACATACGGTGAATACTAATGCGGCAATGCCGCAAAGGCTGAGGGCACAAGGCAAAAGGAATCAGGTACCAGATACCCAATTTCCCAATTCCAATATTCGATATCGCATTGAGCCGTATAACTTGAACCCTTGGCCCTTAGCCTTTCGCCGTTATCCTTTGCCATGTCTCCTTGATCTGACACCTATGTATAAATCCCCCCTGGCCCAGAACTGGCTTGATAAGTTGCGAGGCTGCCCGATCAAATAGAAATCCTTTGTTGGGTTACAATATGCACTATCCATGTCGCACCAGGGCGGGCCCTGGCCCAGACCGTTCACCATAACAATAAGCCTGGGTCAACATTCCGGGAGTTATTTCAAGGTGGCTTTTTCATAGTCGTTTCACTCGCACCAGGGCAGGCCCTAACTCCCCTTTAAAAAAGGGGAGTACCTCTTTCTCTCCCCCTTTTCTAAAGGGAAACATAGGGGAACTACAACGAATGACATTCCTTTTACTCCCCCTTTTCTAAAGGGGGAGTACAGGGGGATTCTGTTCATTTGTTGCAGCCGTATTATCACAGTGGCTGATATGCAATTTCATAAAGGGTACAATATTTTTCTTGCAAAAAAAGCCGTTTTTCGTTATGGTCCCCAAGCTATAAGCACTAAAGAATCACCGGTAAGGTACACGGGCATGATGAAAAACCTGCCGCAAGTCAGGATAACATTCTTAGATTTTCTATCTTATAACGCCCAGTCGTATCAATCACGGGGCGATCTAGGCAAGCCGTCAAACTAAAATATCACAATGTGAGTGTTAACTCTTCGGTTCACCGCATCCTTCTGTGAAAATGAGTGGGAGAAGACTATGAAAAATACTACAACAGCGCTCGAAACATTCAATGTCGAATGTAACTCTGAAAAGCTCATGGTACTCGAAACAGTCCTTGACGAAGTAAGCTACAGAAAGCTTATGGCGCTCGAAAACGAAAAGCTCCATCGTTTCATAGCCGATGCTATTGATCTGTGTCGTCCGGACTCGGTTTTCGTATGCACGGATTCGCCGGAGGATATTGAATACATTCGACAGGTCGCTATCGATCAGGGTGAAGAAACTCCACTTATCATTGATGGCCATACCGTTCATTATGACGGCTACTATGATCAGGCTCGTGACAAGGAACATACAAAATATCTGGTAACGAACGAAATGGACCTCGGAGCCAATATCAACTCCATCGACAAGGCATCAGGAGAAGCTGAAATACGTGAAATACTGAACGGTATCATGGCGGGGAAACAGATGCTCATCAGATTTCTCAGTCTCGGTCCGACAAACTCCGATTTTTCCATATCCTGCTGTCAGATTACCGATTCCGCCTATGTCGCACACAGCGAAAGTCTGCTCTATCGCCCCGGGTATGAACAATTCAAAACTATCGGAGATTCGACCGATTTTTTCAGCATTCTCCACTCCGCCGGAGAACTCGATCAATATAATGTCAGTAAAAATATTGACAGGCGACGTATTTACATTGACCTCGAAGAAGAACTTGTTTACAGCGTTAATACCCAGTATGCAGGAAATACCGTCGGACTGAAAAAACTCTCCCTGCGACTGGCGATACAGAAAGCGGCACGAGAATGCTGGCTCGCCGAACACATGTTTATCCTCGGCGTCAAAGGTTCAAACGGACGGGTAACCTATCTGACCGGCGCCTACCCCAGCATGTGCGGCAAAACATCGACAGCAATGCTGCCCGGTGAATATATTCTCGGCGATGACCTTGCATATCTGCGGAAGCGAAATGGCAGCGTGTACGGAGCTAACGCGGAAAGCGGTATCTTCGGCATCATTCAGGATATCAGTGAAACAGGCGACCCGGTTATTTTCAAAGCCCTGACAACACCCCGCGAGATCATCTTTTCCAACGTACTTATCAATGAAGGAACTCCTTACTGGCTTGGCGACGGCCGCGAAACACCACAGAAAGGTATGAATCATTCCGGTGAATGGTTTGAAGGGAAAAAAGATGCAGAAGGTAATGGTATCCCCCTTGCTCATAAAAACGCTCGCTATACGATTATGCAGTCTGAACTGGATAATTGCGATCCGAATCTCGAAAATCCGGATGGGGCTCTCATTTCAGGTATCATTTATGGGGGTCGCGATTCCGATATTTCCGTACCCTGTGAACAGGCCTTTGACTGGGTTCACGGCGTTATCACAAAAGGCGCAAGCATTGAGTCCGAAACAACTGCCGCAACGCTTGACAAGGAAGGGGTGCTCACCTTCAATCCCATGTCCAACCTCGACTTTCTGTCCATGCCCGTAGGACAATACGTGAGAATGCATCTCGATTTTGCCGGAGGTCTTAACGAAGTGCCGCATATCTTCGCTGTAAATTATTTCCAGAGAGAAGGTGGAGAATTTCTGACCGGCATACGGGATAAACACGTCTGGATCAAGTGGATGGAACTGCGTGTTCACAATGAGGCCGACGCCATAAAAACCCCCACAGGTTTAATCCCCTTCTATGAGGACTTGAAAAAGCTTTTCAGGGAGGTACTTGACAAGGAATATACGCTGGAAGCATACGTAAGGCAGTTCACCTGTCGAGTCCCTGAAAACCTTGCCAAGATTGATCGGATCGAGAGAATTTACCTGGAAACGTCCGGTACTCCGGATATCCTCTTCGAAGTTCTCGAAGCACAGAGGCAGCGGTTGCTGGAAGCCCGTGATAAATACGGTGACATGATATCACCTCTGGATTACTAAAGGACAGCGGGGGTCAGGTCTTGCTTTTTGCCACCTTGCATAACAAATTCTGATAAATTCTAAATCGTAAACTTTCGAAGGAGTCGGAGAATACAGAATAACTAACATAATGGCAATATTTTTGAGAAAAGCTCTCTGTACGGCAAAAAGCAAGACCTGACCCCCCGTATTTTTAGAGGATCGATCGCCGTCCGTTATATCGCTCGGTATCATAGTGTTTGTCTATATCGACAATTTTCAGACCTTTGGTTACCACTTCTTTGAGGGGAATACTTGTAATTTCACCCCTCACCAGACTTGCCATCCTGCCGAAATCTTCATCAATGATCATATCGATTGCCGCAACACCAAACCACCGGGCCATAAGGCGATCATGTGCAGAAGGCGACCCGCCTCTTTGAAGATGGCTTAAGATAACATACCGGGACTCCAGGCCCGTCTTCTTTTCAATCTCATCAGCCACGAAACGGGCGATACCGCCGAGTGATTGATGCCCGAAATCGTCAATCTTTGTATCCTTTACAAATTCCGTCATACCCTTCGGTTTTGCCCCTTCAGACACAACAATGATACTGTAGCGAATTTCTTTTCCCTCCCGCTCCTGCAGTAGCTCACACACGTGATCTATGTCAAAGGGATATTCCGGTATCAGGATTATATAGGCACCACTGCATTCACCTCCGTGGAGTGCAAGCCACCCGGCATGTCTTCCCATCGTCTCGACAACAAATATGCGGCTGTGAGAACCCGCCGTTGTCCTCAAACGGTCAATTTCTTCCATAATGACATTAACAGCCGTATCAAAACCAAGGGAATACTCCGTACCCGCAAGGTCGTTGTCGATAGTCTTCGGTATGCCAACCGTTTTGAGACCTAAGGTGTATAACTTATGTGCCACACCGAGGGTATCCTCGCCTCCTATGGCAACAATGACATCGATCCCGAGTTTTTTTATGTTTTCAAACAGTTTATCAGAACGATCATTCCTCGGGTTGAAAGGATTTGTTCGCGATGTTCCAAGGTTTGTTCCCCCATAGCGGTCCCACGTCCGGACAACTTCTTCATCCAGATGCAAGAGATGCCGGGTACAACTTTCCGCATCATCGGGATCGACATCTACCAATCCCTTCCATCCGTTCATCACCCCGACTACCTCGAACGTGACAGACCGTTTTTTAACAAGTTTCGGATCAAGAGCTGTTTTTGTTACCCATTTAATTGCACCGTTTAATCCGGGGCAATCCCCTCCTCCTGTTAAGACAGCAATTTTCATCGCCATGAAACACCCCTTTCATCGTGACAATTATTCAATGTGCCCGAGGGATTCTTTTTCCAGAAAGGTAAAATCAATCTGATCGTGCCGGTATGGCAATGATTCCCTTATTTTTTCAGGTATAGGTCCCCACTCCTCTTCAAACTTCTCCAAAAAATCCTGTCTTCCTCTAAAAAAGTCCTTAACCTTTGATTTCAGTTTTTCTTTGTCATAGAACTTGGGATATGAAACCATATAATCCATATTTGCCCTGTCGCTCTTTATGGGAAAGTGATAACCGAGATGATCCGGTTCGGAACCGAACCGGAGTTGAACTCTCAGGATATCGCTATACGATGCGAGAGACTGTCGCAGGGTTACCTTCTCATCGTTTTCACCGATAGTGCCGGTGTTCGCAAGGTAGCATCTGATGCGATTCTTCTTGACAATCGTGTAAAACAGCATTGCATGTTCCAGTCGATTTCCTGCAACAAACGGATCAAGGAAGAAGACCCGTTTAAAATTACCCGCTTCGTCGGGATTACCGCCGGTACTTTCGATCGACTCACCATATATGAACTGCATGGTTGCCTGTTCGGAGGTCAGCCGGGATATAACATTGGCAAGAGGATTTCTCGTCAATATAATAATGTAATCGACTTTATCGGCCCTCAACCCCTTACTGGCCAGTCCGAGGTTATCCCGACGGATAACCGCTCGACCGTTACCCGTCTTACCGGTATCTTTGAAATCAGGCATGTAAGGATACCGTGAAATGGCCACATTCTCAAGAAATGTATCGGGGGCGAGGGCAGCACGTAAAATTTCCGGCTGACTTTCATCGAGGCCTTCCGTTTTAATATACACCCCCCCCAATTCAAATGCAGTATAGCTTCCGTCACAACCAAGAGTGCCACCGTCATCACCGAGCATTTCGGACGTTTCTCTCGGAAGTTTAGCCAGCTTTCGACAGAGGGTTGTTGTCTTGCCGGTTGCTGTGAGACCTGAGACGCCCGTCACTCTTTCCTGCAGTTCCGGTCTTTCCGATTCCAGGTCATATATCCAGAGATGATCCTTCCGTGCTCCGCAATGTAAAAAGATTCCGAGTTTATCAATTGCCTTAACGCGCCAGTTTTCAAATTGGAAGATACCTTTTTTCCCTTCGCCCAGATAGGTCGTATTACGGCAAATCTTTACCTGTTCCCCTCTCTTTTCACCCATCCAGAGACGAACGGCAACATCCTTATCGAGCAATTTTTTAAACTTATTCGGTTCGAATGATTCATCAGTGAAAAAGATAAGGGTGTATGTGGGATCCTCTACAACCCGGGCTGCCGGCGTATCTTCAAAGAGAAGTTTCAGCCCATAGGCAAGATGAGCATAGGCTTCAGGCATTATGAATCGCGCGGTCACGCCGTCTCTTCCGTCCCCGACAATACTATCGAGCGAAATTATCCTTTCCCGGCCGAGACATTTAACGGCCTGTGCGGCAAGGGCTTCTTCTTCCTCTCCGAATGGATCATCGATATTATTTTTCGTATGGGGAGCCGAACGTGACATGGGTTCCGAATCGGCAGCAACGGACCCAATATGAGTCTGTATAACGCCTTCCTGTTGCAGGGCGATTTCCTTCAATGCATCAAGAGACTTTCCCTCTATCAGCCTTCCATCATTCTTCGCATCGCAATAAATTTTCACAGCAGCCTTTTTAAAATAATTTTCCATAGAGCACCACGTATTCCTCACTATCATAATATTTGAAATGCTGTAGTTTAGAAGACGAAGAACAACCTGTCAAGAGCAAAACAAGCCATTGAAATAAAATGAATAAAAACCATGAACGGGAAAAAGGTCGATAATTTATCCGCTTCTTTTGGAATCAATCAGAACCTGTAATTTCCGTACATCGACCTTTCTCTTGAAAAGAGGTGTTCGACTTGTATGATATGCTGGCACTGTATCCTCAAAACAGGGCTTGTCCGGATTGCGATAAAAAATGCCTAATGGTAGTTTGCCTTCTTCCGTCGCACGCTTGAAGGCTTCAATACGATTCAACGGATCATGCGAGTCTTCAAGATAATAGGTGTTTTCTTTGAACCACTGATATGTATTGACTTTGTTAAACGATACGCAGTTCTGTAAAATGTCAACCAGGGCGTATCCCCTGTGGGCAATAGCCTCTTTTATGATATCCTTTGTCTGATCTTCATCACCGGAAAAAGCCCTCGCCACAAAGGAAGCATCCTGGGCTATCGCAACGGCTATGGCATTAAAAGGCTCTTCCGTTACTCCTCCCACCTGCACTGGCGTGGTAAAACCGATAGTGCTTGTCGGCGATGCCTGACCCTTGGTCAGGGCATAAACCATATTATTATGAACAATGTTCGTTATGTCGGAATTTCTTCGAATGGCATGGAGGAAGTGATTCCCCCCTTCTCCGTACATGTCCCCATCTCCTCCTTCGGCAATAACGGTCAGTTCGGGATTGGCCGTTTTGATGCCCGTTGCCGCCGGAATCGCCCTGCCGTGAAGACCGTTAAATACGTTTGTTCTTACATAGTGGGGCATTTTGGCTGCCTGCCCGATCCCTGAAACAATGACAAGTTTTTCCGGGTCCAGGTCAAGTTCCGTTAACGCCTGTTTCAGGGCATCTAATATTTTAAAATTGCCGCATCCGGGACACCAGGCAATGTCTATGTCGCCCATGTCAAATGGCACTCGTTTCATGGCTCAAACCTCCCGGTTGTTTTTTATGTATTCAAGGTGAGTTGTCGGTTTACTGTAAGTCCTTATAATAACTTTTCTAACTGCGCGACAACTTCTTCAACAGAAAACTGGAGCCCGCTGTATTTCAAGATTTTATCCTGAATGTTAAATCCCGTTTGTCGGTTGATCAAATGACTGAACTGAGCGGTGGCATTACCTTCAATCGCAACGACCTTTTTTGCCTTTTTCAGATAGCTCAGTGTTGTCCGATGAAGCGGAAATACTTGCTTAAAGTGAAGAAAGGAAACATCGTCTCTTTTCAGACAACCGAGGGCCTCTTTTATCGTATGATAGGTCGAACCCCATCCCACTATCAGTGTCGTGTAATCACCGCGCCCAACCAGTTCAGGCGGTAATGCATCTTTTTCAATTTCCTTCAATTTTGCCAATCTCTTATCTACCATTTTCACACGCAGGTCGAGGTCCTCCGTAATGTGGCCTTCCTCATCATGCTCATCACTGTCCACCGATACAAGACCGCTTCCGAATCCGGGCACACCGCGGGGAGATATTCCGTTTTTTGTCAGGGCATATCTCTTGTAACGTTTATCGGTTTTCACAACATATTTGACGATTCCCGTATCCGACAGAGGCAGCGACGGCATATTATAATACGAATCCATAAAATACTGGTCTGTCAAAATAAAAACGGGGATCTGGCATTTGTCTGCAAGATTGAACGCCATAGAAGAAAGAAATACGGCATCCTCCAGCTTACCGGGAGCGAAGATAATCCGGGGAAATTCACCGTGTCCGGAATACAATGCAAGCTGAAGATCCCCCTGCTCGGTTCTTGTGGGTAACCCCGTCGCGGGACCGGGTCTTTGAGCCAGATGTATAACGACCGGTGATTCCAGCATGCCGGCAAGACCAACCGCTTCTTCCATCAGGGCAAAGCCGCCCCCGGACGTCGTAACCATTGCCCGTGCACCGGCATACCAGGCCCCCAATGCCATATTGATTGCGCTGATTTCGTCCTCCGCCTGTTCAGCCACAATGTCAAATTCTTCTGCATGCCTGGAAAGGAAGACAAGCACCGCCGTGGAAGGGGACATGGGATAGGAGGAAATAAAATTACACCCTCCTGCGATGGCACCGATTCCAACCGCCTCGGCACCATTGATCAGAATATCTCGTGCAGATCCGGGATCTTTCTTGACGTCAATATCGACCGCGCCCGAATCGATCAGTTCCTGAGCGATTTCGTATCCTTTTTTTGCAGCCTCCCGATTTTTTTCAATGATGGTTTCTTTCTCACCCGAAAAAAATGTTGTGACATAGTTCAGGAAATCGGCTCGATCCACTTTGAAAAGACCGGCAATAACGCCTGTCGCTACTGTGTTGGAATAAACTCTTCCACCGATATCGGAAGCTATTTGAGAAAACGGAACATCGATAACAGTGAGGTCTCCATTGTCGTTTTCACCGACAATCTCATCTTTTTCTCCCAGTATAACCGTGTCGGGGGATATTCTTTTTCCCACATGCTGTAAGGCTTTTTTATCAAGAGGAATCAGTATGTCGATTCTATCCACGGCAGAAGACACGTTTCGTGATGAAACACGAATTTGGGTCGAATTGCTGCCCCCTCTGACCCGGGACATATATTCCTTCGTTCCGATAATATTGAAACCGGAAAGCTTCAACACCCGGGTCAGTATCTGCTCTACTGTCTGTATTCCCTGCCCTGCTTCGCCGCACAGGACAATTGAAATATCATCCCTTTTTTGGATTGAAGAAGTTGACATGAATACCCTCCCTCTGCAGTTCATCTGCATGTAATGGTCGACATGATGTCTTTATTTCACCATTAAATTGTTGATATAGAGGTCCCCAGAAATCAGCGGGTATTGGGACACTCCTAGATAAACAGTTGTATATCTGTGCGGTCCGTCAGATAAGGAGCATGAATCGTATTCCGTGGGAGACATTGTAAATTGTTGTTCGCATGTCCCTGTATAATGATCTTTGAAAGAACGATCACGTTATCCATGCCATGTAGCTCTTCACGGCTGAAGAAACGGGCGTCGTTTACCTCACAGCCGTCAGCTTCCGGTTCACCCTCGATATAGCTCATTAAGAATACGACATAACAATCGGTTGTGCAAGGACTTCTGCTACGACTTCGGACGGCAACAATACCCTGAGCTTCTGTCCTGATACCGGCTTCTTCCCATATTTCTCTTTCAATAGCTTCGTGTAGCGGTTCGCCCGGTTTTACCTGCCCCCCCGGCAAAATCCAGCAATCACAATATTCACCGTAACAATGCCTTACCATGAGATAGGCACCATTCCTCACAACAAGACCGCCGACACCGATAAAATTACAATTCGACATAATAAGTCATCCAATGCATATAAATTCCGAACCTCGTATTTCATGTATACCGGAGCATAATTCCAAATGAGAAAATCAATTATATTCTCACCAAATGTCGCTGTCCTCTCTTCGAGATCATAAGCCCTTTTGCCATTCTGACTTTGGTCTTTGACTTTGTTTCGCCTATTTTCTAAATAAAAACATCCGGGTGTTTCTTACCCAGATAGTCCCTCAACGCATCCCTGGTGCTCGAAAATGCAATTTCTCCCCATGGAATCTCGCTCGGTGCGAATAATTGAACCTCTAAAACCTCATCCGCTGCCTGGGGTACACCTTCCAAAACCGTGGCCTCGTAAACAATAATTACCGATGAAATGCCCGTATAGGAGTATACACCGACCAGTGAATTGATTGCAACATTCAGTCGTACTTCTTCCCAGGCCTCACGGGCAGCCGCATCCGTCACCGACTCACCGGCATCGACAAACCCCCCGGGAATCGCCCATAATCCGATACCGGGAGGAATCCCTCGTCTCAACATCACTATTTGCCCGTTAATTTCGGTGATGACGCAGGCAACAACCTTGGGATCCAGATAAAACACAAACCGACACCCGGAACAAATCATACGTTCAGGTTCTTCCGGTTTCAAAAGTCTGTTTTCCAATGTGCCCCCACAGACGGGACAATAACGGTAATCTTTACTTCGATGCATTGGGAAGATATTCCATAAAGAATCGATAAAATGCCACGATTACAAGAGAATGAGTTATAAAACCCTCTTGTATAAGACGGGGAATTTCCGACAGCGGATACAGAACAACCTCAATGTCCTCTTTATCGTCCTGTTCCTGACTCCCCGCATGAAATGCATTTCGGGCAAGATAGGTATAGCAGTCATTGTTCTGAATAGCCGGATTGGGATGCACGCTCCCGAGGAAAACCATATTTGCACACTCGTAACCGGTTTCCTCTCGAAGTTCTCTTTTGGCTGCATTCTCCGGCGTATCACCTGTCTCGATGAGTCCCCCGGGAATTTCAAGGGTTACCTGCTGAATACCGTGACGATACTGATTGATCATAACAACCTTGTTATCCGGTGTCAGAGGAATGACATTAACCCATTGCGGTGACTCAAGGACAAAAAAATTATGTTCCCCACCGGTTCTCGGTGATTGCGCCCTATCTGTACGAAGATTAAAAACGCGGTAGGAGCTATCCCGCTTACTTGATTGTATTTTCCAGTGCTTTGGAGGCATAAGTCCCTGTAATTATAGTTATATTAGACATATAAAACGCCCAGACACACTATAGTGTAAATACACCGGGCGGTCAAGAGAAAAGCTCAATGGTAACGGAAGGATATAAAAGGATTGAAACGTGTCTGTGGGCAGGATATACTCGTTACTGGTTGTTTAACACCGACTATTAACACGAACCACGAATAACAAGGAACCGGGAACCGGAACAATGAATTTTATGCCACTTTCAAAAAACCATCAGAAATGGATCAGAAGGCTCCATCAAAAAAAGTACCGACAGGAGGAGAAGGCCTTCATCGCCGAAGGTCGAAATGCCCTGGAGGCTGCCACCCGTATGAACCTTCATTCCGTGAAAGAGATCGTCATTGATAAAAACCACGAGGGTTTTATAGAAAAATATTTCTCTCATCATCGCATTTCATACAATGAATCGATTTATACCTGCTCAAAAAAGGAAATGGAAAGCATCTCTACAGAAGAAACTCCACAGGGAGTTTTGCTTATCTGTGACCGGACAGAATTATCCTTCGAAAAACTGGAGGAAAAATCCGATACAACGTTAGTGTACATGGAAAAGATATCAGACCCGGGTAACCTGGGAACCATCATGCGTACAGCAGCATGGTTCGGTATTAAACAGATTATTCTCGGACCTTTATGTGTTGACCCTTTTAACACAAAAGTGGTAAGGTCAACGGCTGGTGCGATTTTCAGCATGGAAATATATTGTTCCGTCAATCCGGAAAGGTTGTTTCAATTCGCACAGAAGAAGCGGTACACGATGATTGCGGCGATACCCGAAGGTGGAACGCCGATCAACCTCTGGCGGAAGAAACGTAAGAATATTATTATGCTGGGTCACGAAACGGATGGCCTGTCGGGGGAAATTATAGAAAAGGCAGATCAACGTATCTCGATACCCGGCCATGGTAGTGTGGAATCTCTCAATATGGCAATCGCCGCGGCGATCATCCTGCATGAAATTGCAGGAAAATAAGCCGATTTCTTTGTTTCACGTTTGGTAACGGACATGCTTTTTGTAATAGTAACCATTACAACGTACAGCATCAAGATCAGACGGTGAGAAAAATGTACAGACGATCAGTAATCATTGTATTTTTCAGTCTATTGCTGGCCATATTCATAGCAGGTTTCGTAGCGGTATACGCCAAAGACAAGAGGAAACAGATTGATCGGAATCAAAATGAAAAACCGGTGCCTGTCAAAACGATAACAATTCAGACCCGGGATTTACCTGTCGTAGTGGAATCAGTGGGTCGACTATATCCCGACAGGTCAGTGACCCTCAGCGCACAAATTCCGGGCGAGGTGAAATACTATAAAGCTGACGTGGGAGATAGTGTGAAAGAAGGTCAGCTCCTGGTACAGATCAAACCCGTTGATTATGAACTGGCTCTTGAACAAGCCGAAAGCAATCTTCTTGCTGCTGAGGCGCAATTTTCGGCGGCCGACAAGGCGTATAAGAGATTCAAGAGTCTTTTGCCGAGAAAGGTTATATCACGTGACAACTTCGATAAGGTCGAATCCGAATACAAGACAGCCCGGGCACAGGCGGCACAGGCGAAGGTCGGTGTTAAAATTGCCGGAGAACGATTGGAAAAGACCCGGATCAAAGCACCCTTTTCAAGCCTGGTAGCTGCTCGTCATGTTGAGGTCGGGCAGATGATCGGAACGAACGATCCCGTAATGACCCTGCTGGATCTCGGTCGTGTCCGGGTCAAGGTTTTTCTGGCTGAAAAAGATTTTGTGTATCTAGACCGGCAGGATCCTGTCAGAATCAAGGTGGAGGCATATCCGGACCGCCTGTTTAACGGGCGGATTGACCGAATTGATGTCAATGCAGACCCGGCAACGAACACCTTTGGTATCGAGATTCTTATTGATAATAAAGACCTGGTTCTGAAAGCAGGATTGTCCGCCCACGTTTACCTGACGACACAAGTTCTTTCCAATGTGATTTTAATTCCCCAAAGTGCCGTATTATTTCGAGAAGACAGAGCAGAAGTTTTTGTTGTTGAAGCGGATCAGACAGCCCAACCCAGGGTCGTGCAACTCGGTCAGACACAGAGTGATATCATTCAGGTTCTGAAGGGACTCAAAAAGGGAGACCGACTCATTGTCAGGGGCCAGAATTATGTAAAGCCCGGAATCAGAGTAACGTTTAACAACGTGCAGTAACCGGAAAACTGATGAACTTCTTTCGTTTTATCATCCGTTATGCCCGAATTTTCACTCTTCTGGTGATACTTCTTCCCGTCGTTGCCGGAGTCGCGGCATACCGCAGCCTGCCCAAGGAAGGGAACCCCGAGGTCGTCGTCCCCGTTGCCGTTATCGTCACCCCCTATATCGGCGCTTCCCCCATCGAGGTGGAAAGCCTGGTAACCAATCCACTGGAAGATTATCTCAGTGATCTTTCCGACATGAAAGAAATGAGATCGTACTCAGGTTCAGGCATCTCTATTATCGTAACCGAGTTCGATATTGATGCGGATATGGAGCAGATGCTTCAGAAGATCCGTGACAAGGTAAGCGACGCCCGGAAAGACCTGCCAAGTGATATTGAAGAGCCGGAAATCAGAGAGATCAGCTTCAGTGACATTCCCATTCTCATCGTCTCGATCGTCGGTGACATGGAACCTACCAGGCTCAAACGTCTCGCTGAAGATGTGGCCGACGAATTAAAACTGATGCCTGAAGTTCTCGATACGGATGTATCAGGCGGCCTCTCACGGGAGATCAATATCTACCTCAATCCGGATCATCTCAACCAATATGGGTTGACCATCCTCGACGTGGCGAATGCGATCAGAAAATCCGATGTGAGTATTCCCGGAGGAGAGGTAACAATCTCTCAGCGTAAATTCGTTCTCCGAACATTTGCCGAGGTCAAAAAGGTTTCTGATTATGGCTTGATACCCCTTATCGAACGGGACAACCGGGTCGTCTTTCTTCGTGATGTGGCTGATATCATCGACGGACATGACGAAGACGTGTCGTACTCCCGGGTTCAGGGTCAATCCTCTGTCACGTTAGCCATTAAAAAAAGGGCAGGCGCAAACATTATCGAAACATCGTTAAAGGTTCGCGACAAGCTCAAGGAACTGGAGAAATCTTTCCCGAACGGTGTCCATACGGTCGTTACCGCGGATCAGTCGAAATATATCAAACAGGGTTTCGAGATCATGAATAATTCCGCGGTGACCGGTCTGATCATCGTCGTTATCGTCCTGTGCTTTGCCATGGGCCTGCGCAACTCGATTATTACATCCTTTTCGATCCCCCTGTCTCTCTTAATGACATTTGTCCTGCTCAAGGTGTTCGGTCTCACCAATAACGATATGGTCCGTTTCTCTCTTGTCCTGTGTATCGGGCTCCTGGTGGATAATGCCATTATCGTTGTAGAAAGTGCCTATCACCACTATCAACTCGGCAAGGAACGTCTTACGGCAATTATCGACGGCGTTTCCGAAGTTGCCCTGCCGGTCATTTCGGCTACGCTCACAACCATGGCCGCTTTTTTACCGATGCTCCTTATGACCGGCGTAACAGGTAAATTCATGGGATTCATGCCGAAAACCGTGTCCATCGCCCTCTTTTCATCCCTTATTATCGCCCTGATAGCCAATCCTCTTTTACTATCACGATTCATGCAGCAAACGGTCAAAAAAGGGAAAGTGGTCACACCGGATGAGGATTTGAAACGCTTAAAAAACCTCTATGCACGTTCCGTCGTCTGGGCGTTGAATCACCGCCTCGTCATTGTGCTTCTGATAATCATCAGCTTGCTCGGCGTGGGAGGACTCTTTTACTTTAAAATTGTCAAGATTGAGATGTTCCCTGATGCAGATTTTGATTATATTTACATCACGGTGGAAACACCTCCCGGTACTGATGTTGCTGTCACAAACGACATAGCTTTTGAAGTGGAAAAAATCATTAAAGGAAATGTTCCTGAGGCCACGCAGGTCGTTTCAACCGTCGGGTACAAAGCGCCAAGTGCGTATGAACTGAGTCATGGAGGCGGTGAATCAAATTTTGCCGAGATTACGATTGAACTTTTAGACGGTAAGGAATTCAACCGTGCTTCACACAAAGAAGTCCAGAATCGCATCCGTCCCATGCTGGACGCCATACCAGGTGCCATCATCAATTACCGACCCCTCGAGTGGGGACCACCCCGGGGAAGCCCCATTGACGTAAAATTATTCGGTCGCGACCTGAACACCTTGAACAGGATCAGCAGTGACATGAAAGATATACTTGCCCGCATACCGGGAGCGATTGAAATCAAAGATGATTTTACAAACGCCGCACCGGAGTTACGGGTAAAGATCGACCGGGCTCGCGCTGCGGCCCTGGCTGTCCCATTACTCGATGTATCACAAACCTTGCGTGGAGCAACTGCCGGGCTCGAAATCAAAGATTTTCGAGACGAAACGGATGTTTCTAAAAAATATGATCTGACGGTCCGTTTCTCTCCGGAAGCAAGAACAAGTGTGGAATTACTCGACAAGGTAAGGGTCCGATCGACGACGGGAAAACTTGTTCCTCTCAGTAATTTCACCACCATTACACAGGCACCCGGCATAAACAGCCTGCGCCACGTCGATCGCCGTCGTGTCGTCCGCATTAAGGCACAAAACCGGGGACGGTCGGCAGTCGAAATCACCAAAGATTTCAAGGAAAAGTTGGAACATTATACAATGCCCCCGGGGTACTTCGTTTCGTTTGCCGGTGATATCAGGGAGACGGAGGAATCCTTCGCCAGCCTTAAACTGGCATATCTCGTTGCATTCATTCTCATTCTGACGTTACTCGTTGCTCAGTTCAATTCATTCTTTCAACCCTTCGCCATTATGGCCGCCCTCCCGCTGTCCATCCTGGGTGCCATGGTGGGTCTGTTAGTTACGGGCAACAACTTTTCCATCATGAGCTTTATCGGTCTCGTTGGATTGGCGGGAATTGTTGTCAATGACTCTATCGTTCTTGTTGACCGCATCAATCGGATACGGCAATCCGGTCATGACATGTACGTGTCTATCGTAAACGCCGGACGGGATCGCCTTAAACCCATTCTCTCAACAACGCTCACCACCATGGGCGGTCTCATAACATTAACCATAACGGATGAACTGTGGGAAGGATTGGGCATCGTCATTATCTTCGGCATCGCCTTCGCAACGATTCTGACACTGATTGTGGTTCCCGTCATGTACACCCTGTTCGAGGCATTTCATTATAATATGGTGTCGGCCTTCAGGGGACCTCGATGGAAAGAAATGCCGAAGGGTCGGAGCTTCTTTCAGACGCGCCGCCGGTGGGCCCGAACCAGGCTGATAATCATCCTGTTTGTACAGGCCATATTCATAATAGTAGTTTTTATGAATACCGATCTGGCACAGTGGTTTATTCAAAAATACCAATCGACGGTTATCCAGGCACCGACCTTTTTTAAACAGGTTGTTGAAGCAATTGTCTTTTTTCTGAATTTTACACTTCAATGCGGGGGTCTTTTCCTGGTTATTATGATTCCGACCTGGTTCGGCCTCCTCTATTTCATGTGTCTCAGGAGTTGTGAAGAATACTATATCGACTTGACACCGGAAGGACTCACCGTAACATCTCCGATGGAGAAACTCTTCATTCCCTCCGGTGAGATTAAAAAAGTGCACCGTGAAACGGTGACTGGATATCTGATTGTCAAAACCGGCCAGCGAAGGATGAGGATAAAAAATTTAATCGAAGATCGACGAATCCCCCGCGAGATATCTGTCGTTGACTGGCTGAAGACACCTCCTCCATCACGTGAACAGATTCGCCGCAACAGACAAACGCTCCACGATGAACTTGCAAAGCTCATGACCGGTGCATGATTCTATATACGGTTATGACACAATACGGTTTATATACCTTGTCGTTCCTGACTCAATTCCCCGTATTTCTGAATAATAATATATATTCCATGATCAAAAATGCGAATCGTGCGGTTAATCGTATCCACGACTTGATCTTTGTTGAGACCCGTAAGAAAGGGCCCCTGAAAATCGGCAAAAAGCCACAGTTGTCTTCGCATCATAATGAGAGCATAGACCGCTTCATGCAGGGGAATGTTTTCATCGTACCTGGCTTTGGCATATCTGCTGAAATACTCATGTATTTCTTTATAGGGCTTGTCACTAAAGAATATCTGTCTTAAATTTTTATAGAAACCCCTGGCCTGCAGTGCACAGATATCTTCCGGTATTGAATGGTATGAAGGAGTTCGCGAATTTGTCCGTATTACTTTAGCCCAGTCTTTCGATATCTGTTCTGAATGATACCGTGTTAAATCAATCAACTTATCGACAAACGCTTTCATGGCATATCTCCTTTTTTGTGTTACTTTGAACAAGCGTGAATAGTGTCAGAAACTGTCTTGCTTTCATGCATGTTCATCAGCTTATCCGTCTTCAAATCAATCATGACGGCACATTGATAAATGAGAAATGTATAATTCGCAATGGAAATTGTTCCTCTTGTTCAATTGTCCCCGGATATTGAAATATTGTTCACGGAATAGTCTATCAAAATGATATGAAGATGAGAATTCAGATGAATGCACAATGAAGTGATAAGCGTTAAATACGAAATACACATGCCACGGGGAAGAACGTTTCTCCTGCCCCGGCCGCCTCCAACAGTTTGATTCACCGTGGTTTTTAATGAGAGTGTACCGGGTTAATGTTAACTTGAGTTATTGTAGAAAGACTCTATGATTTTGTCAATAAAAGTATTATTGATGAAATATACTTACGCTGCAAGATATCAGGCGAGCAAGTCCGCTTAGAGGAAACAGCATTAAAAATACTTTCGGTTACGTTTTTACAATTGAAGTATACCTATCCTCAGCTTTCTTCATGAAAAAGAAATTAATCGATGATATCTCCGATACAACCATGCCGGCCAGAATGAGCACGGCACCGATAAGACCCCAGATACCCCATCTTTCATGAATCATCACATAGGCGAATGCCGCCGCAAAAACCGGTTCCATGCAGAAGATCAGGGCCGTATGGGTCGGACTGGTAAATCGCTGCATCGACGTCTGAATCAGAAAGGCAAATACGGTCGCCAGGAGAACACAGATGACGAGAGCCCCTACTATGTCCGGGTACCACACCAAAATTAAGCCACCATCACCGAGAAAAAGGGCAACGACAATACTGAAAAGCGCTACCGTTCCGAGCTGAACAACAGTCAGCCAGTATATGTCACTCTTTCGTGCATATTCTCCGGTAAAAATGACGTGGAGGGCTATACAGGCAGCACATAGTCCGGCCAGAATGTCACCGCCGTTGAACGACCATGTTCCGTTCGTGCAGAGAAAAAACAGCCCTGCCGTCGCAAGGATCACACCTGCTTTCATGGTTCGTGTAATGACCTGTCTGAAGATCATGGCTCCGATGATGGGTACGAATACCACATTCAATCCCGTCAAAAACGCCGTATTTGATGCAGATGTGTATAACAGGGCCACCGTCTGGAATGCATAACCGCCGAAGAGAAAAATGCCCAGTGTTATACCCTGCTTCAACAATCGCATCGTGAGGGGACGACGAAGGACAAGACAAATACATAACAGGATTACGGAGGCAAGGCTAAACCGCTGTGAAAGAAAGACGAACACACCAACCTTTGCTATCGCATCTTTAACGACAACAAAGGTAACACCCCAGAAAAATGTTACACAGAGCAATAGAAAATCTGCCCCGAGTCGTCGCACTTCTCTCCTTTTTACTCCCATCGGCCTTACTTCATAAATCTACGACTGTTTTAGAAACATGACCCATGACATTGATCATTAATCTTAATTTTGATTCCTGCCATTGTTATCTTGGTTTGAGGTATGAAGTGCTGTTTCTATATCCCCTCCTCTGATCAAAAGCAATGAAAATCAGAACACCAAATGATTTTAAAAGTATTTCTACCTTGACATTACATACCCTCGATAGTAATTACAATCATGGTTATACAATTTTAAAAGAAGGAGGAACGTATGAGAGTATTTCGCTTCGTGGTATGCATGCTTGTATTGGTCAGTTTCCTCGCGGTACCCATGATGCCGGGCTCCGCGTCAGCGGCTGAAAAAATTCGCACTATCACCGTTGCTACCGATGCTACATGGCCGCCCATGGAAATGGTGGATGAGAACAAAAACATTGTTGGTTTCGATATCGATTTCCTCAGTGCCGTCGCCGAAGAAGCAGGATTCAAAGTTATATTCAAGAATACTGCATGGGACGGGATCTTTGCCGGTATCGCCGCCGGAAAGTATGACGCCATTATCTCTTCGGTTACTATTACCGAAGAACGACAGAAGAGTATGGATTTTTCAATCCCGTATATTAATGCAGGTCAGATTCTCATCGTCCCGAAAGATGCGAAAGGAGTGACAAAGCTGGCAGATTTGAAAGGAACGAAGGTCGGCGCTCAGATCGGTACGACCGGATCGTTTGAAATCAAGAAGACGGAAGGTGTCGAACTCAAGACATACGATGAAATCGGTCTTGCCTTCGAAGACATGGCAGCCGGTCGCATCGCCGGTGTCGTCTGCGACACCCCGGTGGCAGCGAATTATGCCCTCCAGCAAGCTGAGTATAAAGAAAAATTCATGATCGTCGGTGAACCGTTTACCGATGAATACTATGGTGTCGTTGTCAAAAAGGGAAACAAGAAATTACTGAAGCTGATAAACAAGGGAATCAAGGCAGTTCAGGCAAAAGGGATTGACAAGCAGTTAGAGAAAAAGTGGCTGAGATAAAGGAAACACTCAATCCGAAACCGGCGGTTATAGCAGTAACAGATGGTCCCGCGATACCACACAAAAAGGATGTGGGACTCTTTACGGCGTGGAGAGTTTCGTTTATCGGTGCCATCGCAATTATTGCATATTTAGCAATCTTCAACCGGGATCCCTATTGGGAAATTTTACAGTTTCTTCCCGATGGGATCCTGGTTACGTTTCAGGTAACCGTTGAGGCGATTATCCTCGCACTGATCATCGGCCTCTTCACCGGTCTGGGCAGGATATCGAAAAACAGGGTTATCAATGGCATTGCCTCACTGTATGTGGAAGTTATTCGAGGTATTCCCCTTCTGGTTCAATTGTTCTACATCTATTTTGCCCTCGGGCGGGTTGTAAACCTGCCGGCCATAGCAAGTGCCGTTATCGCGATGGCTGTCTGTTACGGGGCGTACATGGGGGAAATATTCCGGGCAGGGATCGAATCAATCCCCCATGGACAGATGGAAGCAGCCCGTTCGCTCGGTATGAGCACGGGACAGGCCATGCGACATGTCATACTGCCCCAAGCGTTTAAAACGATTCTGCCTCCCGTGGGCAACGAGTTCGTTGCACTCCTGAAAGACTCATCACTCGTTTCCATTCTTGCCGTATCGGACCTTCTCCGCAGGGGAAGGGAATTTGCATCGGAGACATTTACCTATTTTGAAACATACACCATGGTCGCCCTGGTATACCTCGTCATTACCCTTGTTTTATCAAAACTTGTCAGCATCATGGAGGAACGAATCAGTGTCGACTAACGCCGGAAACCCGATTGTTCAAATAAGGAACGTATACAAATACTTCGGCACATTAAAGGCACTGGACAATGTCTCCATGGACGTACACGACGGAGAAAAAGTCGTCATTATCGGACCGAGCGGCTCAGGGAAAAGCACGCTTCTTCGATCCATCAATCAGCTCGAAAAAATAGATTACGGAAGTATTGTCGTCGATGGCTACAAAGTCCACGACGATAATACGGATATCAATAAAGTACGGGAAGAAGTCGGTATGGTGTTTCAGTCGTTTAATGTCTTTCCGCACAAAACGGTTCTGGATAATCTCAACCTTGCCCAGATTGTCGTTCGCAAGCGATCTAAAAAAGAAGCAACTGAAATCTCCATGGAACTCCTCAAGAAGGTCGGCATCACCGATAAAATCGATCAATACCCGGGCAAACTCTCCGGCGGTCAGCAGCAGCGGGTTGCCATCGCACGGGCCCTGGCAATGAAACCGAAGATTATGCTCTTCGATGAACCAACATCGGCACTCGACCCCGAAATGATCGGAGAAGTTCTTGACGTCATGCGAAACCTGGCACGTGAGGGAATGACCATGATTGTTGTTTCTCACGAGATGGGCTTCGCCCGCGAGGTTGCCGACCGCATCATATTTATGGACTATGGTGCCATTATCGAAGAGGGAACGCCGGAACATTTCTTTCAAAACCCCACCAAAGACAGGACGAAACTCTTTCTGAATCAGATTCTGTGATAACAGCTATCAGCAGTCAGCTTTCAGCATTCAGTCATTTATTGGTACATAAAAAAGACACATATGTAAAATTACCGTGAGCACGGCGCGGAACGGGTTCACCAATCAAACATAATGCTCTCTTATTTCACCATATAAGACCTTCAGATCATCGAAGACTCATCGACAGAAAGAATATTCCAGTTTTCTTCCTTCCCAACCGATACACTGTTATGTTACAGGAAGAGAATATCATGAGAGGTACGTTCCCCATATGATTAAGCATATTTTACTCTTTTCAACGGGCGTCATTTTATTCCTGTTCGCAATGATCAGGCTGAGTGAAACCGTTCAGCAACGATTTACAAACGTCCGCATCCGAGAATATTTCAGACTGTCATTTAAGACACCGGTATACGGTGTTATAACGGGCCTTATTTCGACAATACTGTTTCAGAGCAGTTCGGCAACGTCCGTGTTGACCATCGGTCTCGTCAGCGCCGGGTTGATCAGCTTCTTTAACTCTCTCGGGATTATACTGGGGGCCAGTATAGGAACGACCTTAACCGTCCAGCTCGTTGTCTGGAAATTTACCGCCATATCTCCCATTGTCATCATCATCGGCAGTCTTGTCTGGATAACCGGCAAAGGAACATGGAAATACATCGGTATGTCTGTTTTTTACTTCGGATTGATATTCTTCGGTCTGAGTCTGGTATCTCTGGCAACGGCACCCCTCAAAGACAACGCAGCCTTTATTCATTTCTTTCAAGAGGTAAAAAATCCTTTTATCGGTGTCTTGATCGGGCTTGGCATTACTGCATTGATCCAAACGTCTGCCATACCCATATCCGTCCTTGCAATCCTTGCCCACCACAATCTGGTCGCCATCGACAGCTCCCTTCCCATAATCTTTGGTGCAAACCTGGGCACGGCCGTTACGGGGCTCCTCGCAGGTCTTGCCGCAAACATCAACGGAAAAAGGACTGCCGTATCCCATTTTCTCTTCAAACTCTTCGGAGTCGTCATCTGCCTGTTTATCCTGAGTCCCTTTTTATCGGTCCTGAAAAGTGCGACGACAAACGTGCCCCAGCAGATTGCTCTGGGTCATTTCCTGTTTAACCTGATCATTGTAATCTTGTTTACACCTTTTTTGAGACCGTTTTCGGAGATGATCGAAAAGTTAATGCCGGGAAAGGCTGAAGTCTTTTCACTGTGGCCCGAGTATCTCGATGAGAAAAAAATATCACAGCCGGATGTCGCTCTTGGCTGTGCCCGAAAAGAAATAGAGAGGCAACTTTCAATCGTACAAAAAATGTTTTCCAAGAGCATCGATCTCATAACCAACTACCGGGAGACGGAACGGAATAACGTCCATTATATCGAGTTTGTCGTGGATACGTTGCGGAGGGAAATCGGCAACTATCTCTGTGATATCTCAAGGCAGCACTTGTCACATGAGCTCTCCAAAACGTTATTTGCATATTCGCAACTGACTGATGTCATTGAAAGGATCGGCGATCACGCACTGACGCTTGCAAGACTGTCGGAGCGAAAATTCCAACGGAAAGTCACTTTCACAGACATGGCACATGCGGATCTCAAAGAATTGGAAATGCTCGTAAAAAATAATCTCGATGATGCCGCATCCGTTGTTGCTCACGGCAGCAAAAAAATCACTGATAGAATTTTTGAACGGGAAGATCATGTAGATGTAGTAGAGAAAGACCTGAGGGAACGGCATCTTGAGAGATTTTATAAGGGCCTCTGTCAGGCCGAAGCGGGTCCGATTTTTATTGATATGTTGATCCATCTGGAGAGAATCTCGGATCATTGTGAGAATATAGCTGAATACATAGAAGATCTGGAAGAATTGTAAAACAACACGAACAAAAGGCTCTAACACGGCATGAACCGTACAACCAGTTTAACATTTTCAATGAGATAGACATTGCTACCTTTATTGTTGCTTTTTTACTCTGCTGACTGCTTTTCCTAATTCCTCGACATGAGATGATGAACGGCCTTATCGAGACCGTCCAAGGTCAGTTCATACATGGGAAAGATCTGTCTGATAATATCGACTGTCCAGGCACCCCACCACTTTTCCTGCTCGGGATTGATCCAGACACAATGGCGAAAGGTGCTGGCTAAAAATTGCAGATGTTCGATACTCGGTCTGCTTCTTCTTTTTTCAAGATGAATAAATCCTTTCGTATGCATCAGTTCGTAGGGAGCCATGCTCGCATCACCGATAATGATGAGTCTCGTCTCCGGATCTTTGCTGACAAAATCAACTGTTTTTTCCGGTTTCGCCCGTCTGCGGGGGTCCAGCCAGACCTCGTCGTAAATTGTATTATGGAAGAAATACGTGGTAAGATCCTTAAATTGCGCCCTCACATAATCGAACAGAGTTTGAACCAGGGGGATATAGGGATCCATTGACCATCCACCGTTGTCAATCATGAGAATGACATTGATTCGATCTTTCAATCGACGGTCAAAGACTATTTCAATTTCACCCCCGCTGCGTATGGTTTCATAAATGGTCTTATCCACATTGACAACATCTTTCGGCCCCACCGGTACCAGCCGGCGAAGCCTTTTTAAGGCTTCCCCCATATGCGATTGTGTCAGGGGACCTTCCTGGGAGTAATCCTTATATCGGCGATCCAGAGCCACCTTAATTGCCGATTTATTTCGGGACACGCCACCGACTCGCATCCCCCCGGGGTGATAACCGGAATGACCGACCGGCGATGTACCTCCCGTTCCGATCCACCTGTTTCCGCCTTGATGAGCCTCTGTCTGCTCCTTAAGACGGTCAAAGAAATATTTGAGCAGTTCCTCCGGTGTCATTTTCTGAAGTTTGTCTTCATCAATATCGAGGGCGGCGGCGATCTCTTCGGGATGCTTTAACCATTCCTCCAGAAGTGCCCTGGCCAGTTCCGTAATTTCCTCGTCATCGGGATCCTTGAGGTCAACTCCCTTGAAATGATGGGCAAAAACCTGATCGTAGAGATCGAAGTACCGCTCGCTTTTGACGAGTATCGACCGGGCAACGGTATACAGATCCTCCAGTGAAAGTATCAGACCCATCCGGAGTGCCTGATGGAGCCGGAGGAAGGACGTGGGAGTAATGGGAACGCCCTTTTCTCTCAGAATATAGAAAAAATCGATAAACACGATCGCCCCTCTCACATAAGAGATTGGGCAACCCGAATGGCGGCCGCTTTCAGGTCCGAGCTTTTCTTGTACAGAACCCCCAGATAGGGGACCGCCCCCTTACGGAGTGTGGAGATTTTAAAATCAGGATCTGCTTTCAGGGCTCGGATCCAGTTGATCAGCTCTCGTGTCGCCGGTTTCTTTTCAATGCCGTCAAACTCTCTCAACTGATAGAACGTGGCAATGCATGCATCGATCATTTCCCTCTGGAGATTCGGGAAGTGTACGCCGATAATGCTCCGCATCATGCCGGGATCGGGAAATGCGATGTGATGGAAATTGCAGCGTCCGAGGAACGGATCGGAAAGATCTTTCTTGGCATTAGACGTGATA
Organism: Deltaproteobacteria bacterium; assembly: GCA_016935565.1. Classification (GTDB taxonomy): domain Bacteria; phylum Desulfobacterota; class Syntrophia; order Syntrophales; family UBA6807; genus JAFGQS01. The sequence continues at coordinate 22,068 of JAFGQS010000050.1, read as the reverse complement.
ATAACGACCGGTCTCTTTTTGGCCCCAACCGTCTTGTCAACCTCTATAATGTCAAATTGCATCTGATCCAGAACATCAAGCATGTCATCCTGAAAGTCCGTGTCGGCCTTGTCAATTTCATCGATCAGAAGTACCGTCCGTACATCCGCAACAAATGCCTGGCCTATTTTACCCATCTTTATGTACTCTTCAATATTACTCACATCCCGGTTGGAATCTCCGAAACGACTGTCATTTAAACGTGTCAGTGTATCATATTGATAGAGTGCATCAACGAGTTTCATACTTGATTTCACATTCAGCACAATCAACGGCATGTCGAGATTTTCCGCAATTGCATAAGCCAGCATGGTTTTTCCCGTTCCCGGTTCTCCTTTGAGAAGGAGCGGCATTTCAAGAGCTATTGAAACATTCACAATCTTCGCCAGTTCATTATCCAGGACATACCTGGATGCCCCTTGAAATCTGTAAAATTCACCGTTTTGGTTCATTGTATCAGTCACGGTTACCGTGTCCTCCCGTTTTTTAAATATAAAAAAGAAAGGGGCTTATAAAAAACCCCCTTCTCCTGATCGCTATGTACTTACATCATACAATTTCTCACTTGGCCATGTTTACGATCATCTTTTACAACATCTCCAGGACAACCGCCTTGGAAACACCGTCGCCGCAGAGGGTTGTCAACTCGAGTGTGACCGTCTGAATCAATTAAACATCCCTCGTCCACAGTGAGGCCATCGCGGGACCGCCACCGACACACAGCGATGCACCGCCGACGGTCAAATCAATTCGCTCCAGTTCATAGTAGAGCGATACGATGATTCGCAGCCCCGTGCATCCGACGGGATGTCCCAGGGCAATCCCGGAGCCATTGTGGTTTACTTTGTCGAGCGTTAATTCCATCCCGAAATCTTCCTTGAGCATCCTCCCGACTCCCAGCCACTGGGCGGCAAATGCTTCATTGATCTCCCAATATTCGATGTCATCGAATTTCATGCCCGCCTGTTCAAGGCATTTGGGAATTGCCACGGCCGGTCCCAAACCCATAACCTTGGGATCAACTCCCTCGCCGCAAACATTGATCAGTTTCATGAGGGGTTTCGCGCCCAGCTCAAGAGCTTTTTTCTTTGACATCATCACCACCGCAGCCGCCGCATCGTTGATGCCCGAGGCATTTGCCGCGGTGACAACACCGTCTTTCTTAAAAACGGGACGCAGTTTCCCCATTGTGTCGAGACTCGCATCGGGAATCATATGCTCATCCGTATCATACAGGGTGACTCCCTTCTTCATCTTGATCTCTACCGGCACAACTTCGCGTTTGAAGATTCCCTCACGCACCGCATTCGTCGCCCGTTGATGACTGACGAGCGCGAGCTCATCACACTCTTCGCGGGTGATGCCGTATTTTTCGGCTACGTTTTCTGCCGTGATTCCCATATGACCGGGAACAAGTTCGTCGATCAACCCATCGCAGAGCATGGCATCTTCCAAGGTTCCCGGGCCCATTCGGTACCCGCTTCTCCCCTTGGGCAGCATGTAAGGAGCATTCGTCATGCTCTCGACGCCAATTACCAGCGCACTTTCAGTCTTTCCGAGCATGATATTATGCGCTGCGATTTCCAGGGCCCGCATTCCCGATGTACAGTTCTGATTGATACTGATCGCACCGCTTCTGGGTGGCAGCCCGACCCTCATGGCAACCTGCCTCGCAGGCAACGAACCACCCATATGAGGATACACCTGCCCCATGCAGCACTCATCGATGATGTCCGCAGGAATCCCTGCTCTTTCGATTGCAGCCGATGCTGCAGTGACTGCGAGGTCCCGTGCAGGTACGTCCTTCAAACTTCCGAGAAACCGTCCGATTGCGGTGCGGCACGCGGAAACAATAACTACTTCATTCATGAAACTTCTCCTTCCTCATACTTTCAATATTTGAAAAGATATTCTTAAAAAGTGTAACAACTAATGACAACAGCTTTGATTACCAACACCTTTTTCGAATAAATTGTGAAATAAAAAGTTTATTCCACTATTCCTCTGCATGAATAATGTCCGCTCTCACATTCAAACATAATTCATGATTACAAACAAGTAACCAACAGCCATGTTCATTACCGAATACATGTCGTGTTACTCCACGAACGTTTGTAATATATCTAAAACGATTCATCCGGCGATGAGATACCACAAGTCGGCCTAAAAGTGAAACGGAAATGGGTGATTTTTTCTTTTTGCGATGATTTGAGAGGAGCTGATAGCGAATATTTCCCGGCAATGGAAAGTCGATATCTAGCAAGGAGCAACGGTCGTGTCTCAACCTTTGACAGAATTAATCAGAAAAATGTTGAATGTTGCGACCTGACCCCAGATATGACCCAAACTAATAAGTGTTGTGTTCAGATAGCACGGAAACGAAAGGAGTTGCAAGAGTATCCATGTAAATCGGCTGATCTAATAGAATTTGGGACTTTTGCCGAGACAATCGATAGTCGAATTCAAACCGAATGTATTGGCTGCCCTCCAGACTCCCATCCCGAGAAGTGGTATTGTTCCTAGCGCTTTTCAATTCGAGAAGAGTAGAGAAGAGGTAGGGTCAGCCCATGACATTGGACATAGAGAAAGTACAGATTTAATTGGGGGCTCTATCAGTCTCTAGAAAATCTCTGTTCATCCTAAATAGCATTCCCTTTAATTTCTCAATCTTTTATTCCATGCTCCATTGAAACATTTGTAGTCCAATTCTGGGAGGTCTTTTGAAGAAAGGAGGTGATAATTGTAAGTTGGTGATAATTTTTAGAGATGAATTCTATGTTGAAAAGATAACCAGTCAGTCAAACTTCACCGGGATCTCAAGAAAGGAGGTTGCCATGAAGAGAGTAATCGTTGCATTGATATTTTCCTTCGTTCTTTTATTCGCTTTTGGACCGATCGCCACACAGGCCGTGGCGGAGACCATGGATTTCAAGCTTATTAGCATGGTCGAAAAGGTGGAAAGGGTTAAAGTGAGCGATATGGAAGGAGTTGTTATTGGCGTGATGGACAGAAAAGGTCTGAGTGTTTTTGAAAACGGCGATATTGCTACTACAGCATGCAGAGGAACCTTTGACACCAAAAAAGGATTTCAGGGGTATTCTTCACTAACCTTTGAGGACGGATCCACGATCGTTTTGTCGTGGAAAGGACCTACAAGTAGAGTCCCTCCAGGCGGTAAGTTCGGAGGATATAGTGCTGCGTTTGAATATGCTATAGGGTCTGGTCGGTTCAAAGGAATCAAAGGGAGTGGAACCTTCAACGCCAAGGCTCCGAACCGGGATGAGGATTTCAAAGACAAGGGCTTCACGTACTATGAGTTTACTGGAACCTATACCTTACCTTCCCAGTGATCATATAGAGATTCGGATTAAGGAATGATTGACCTAACATTGCCGAATAAATAGGCAGGGTCATCACGGCCCTGCTTTATTTTTTCTTATGACAATAAAAAAATAATATGTTCTCAATTCATTGCTAGTCTTTGAATACTTCAAATAATTGTAACAGCTATACAACGCGGTTTTATATGTATGAAGATTCCGAACCGATGCTACGTTATGTGGGCGTTGATGCTTCTATTAAATATAAACCGGAGCATATAAGAGGCAAGAGACGTTTCCGCCTCAATTTTTTGCTTTCGATGATGTGGCAAGCTCGACCGTACCATGGCTGACGATGATGGTGTCGTACATAATCCGCGGCTTTAACATTCTGTTGATGATCGTTGCCCCTGGGTCGATATCATCACGTTCAACAATATTGACGACTTTCATCGACTGCTCATTTTCATAAGGTTTCCCCGTCAGATCGACAATGGAATAACCGTGCCGCATTATGGCATCTTCCACGCGGCTCATCTGGTACCCGAAGGCCGCAAACTGTTCATTGGATTTGTCCACACCGTTCATCGTCATCCGTATTCTGAAAATGGCCTCGCCGACAACGATGGGCAGGGAGTGATCCACATTCCCGTTAGTCCCTGATTTCGAGTCCCGGGCTGTTGGCAATGGAACCGCAGTACCCACCCGCAATTCTTCGGAATCGTTCATGTGGCCGCTGATCTTCTGAAATATCGTCAGCGTCACGATGAGTAAAACGACAACGAAGATGAGGATAAGGCCGATTGCCACGTGGGTGATCGTTATGGGTCCTTCCTTGTTATCCCTCCGGAGGAGAGTATTTTCCGCAGTTACGACCGTCGTTTCCGCCTTTTGAGGCGCGGGTCCGTTTTCACTGAGTGCAGCTTCGGTCTTTATTTCAGTAATTGCCGCCGCCGGCTTGGCGGAAATGTCCGCATTTTTTTCGAGCAGGGGAGTGTTTCCCGTGGTTACGATCGCCGTTTCTGCCTTTTGAGGCGCGGGTCCGTTTTTACTGAGTGCAGCTTCGGTCTTTATTTCAGTAGTCCCCGCCCCTGCTGTCGTGGCGGGACTGCCCGCATTTTTTTCGAGTAGGGCAGTCTTTTCCTTGAGAACAGAACCATAGTATTTCAACAATGCTTTGAGTTCACGCTGCTCTTTAAGTGCGTTTTCAACCTCCTGCCTTTCGGAAGCGATCATCCATACGACATTTTTGACGATACCCGGATCTTCGCTCTCCGCGTCGACTAACTCGGTTTTTATGTATTCGTTTGTCTTTGTAACGGATTGCAATACCCCCTTGAGCGAATTTTCAAGATTCTCAAGTTTGTATGCCAGTATGTCTATTTGCCTGCCTAAGTCGCTGACCGGTATGGTATCGTCTTCATCCGCGACGATCGGGACCGAGTCGCTGTTGGAGTGCAGGTCTCCATAGCAGAACACCGGCATTGAAATTAACAGTACCGTCACAAGTGCGACAAACAACGTACAATTCACGTAAAATACTGAACTTTTTTTCATCATTTAACTCCTTACAGCCTATTGGATGTTCGCAGGCCTACACACCGCATCCGTTGCATGTCATACTTGTCAACAATCTGTCTGCATGTGTCTAGGGTGATAAGATTCGAGAATGATTTACCGGACTAGTGTATTGACTATGAATATGAACGGGAGCAAATCTGAAACCTGGAATTATACAAAGAGAGGTAATCACGATACTAATGAGATGAGTGTACACCCTGCGTTTTACCTTTTGATAAGAACATTCTCTTTAATATGTTGGAGTATATGAAGAGAAAATTTGTATGTCAAGTGGGTTTTGCAGTCCCAGCTATCGGGATCAGACCATGCTATCTTATTGGTATCTATACAATATCATCCCAATAATAAACGTTTTGAAGTCTTAAAAAATCTTTTTCAGGGGTAAAATTGCCCCGTAAAGAACTGCTGATTCACTAAGCTCGTGATTGGGGGTTAAAGGGAGGGACCGGGCTCGTATCTTAAATATTATTAGAAATCTATCACAATAAAAAACAGATAGCAGATACCATCAAGTTAATGGATTCAGTGGACAATGATGATATGGAATTGATACATTGAGAGTGGAGCTTTACACATAGGTGGGACATACCTGTGGTTGCCGTTGACACATTACCGGATACTCGTCACATTTGTGGCGCACATGCTCCGTTCACTTTCTTCCACATCGAAGTTTACACGCTGACCTTCCCATAATCGATAGTAGTCATTTTCTTTCATAGCGCTGTAGTGAAAATAAACAACGCCCCCTTCATCATTCTCGATGAATCCGTATCCCTTTTGATAATTGAACCATCGTATTGTTCCCTTTGACACTTTTTTTCACCTCGCCTTCAAGAGCCACGTTTCCCTCATTGATCCCCCCCTCCCTTCATTGAAAGAAATAAAAAGGAACGGTGCTCTATTATGTCATTGCAATCAAAGCCTTAAAAAGAAATAAACAATAATATCAATTGGATTCACAATGTTACCTCTGGCAAAAAAACTTTTACGATAAAATAATTAGCAATTACCGTACCATACGTCTATCGCATTGATTATATTGATATTATAAGAATTAACCCGTTTAAGGAAGGAACATAATCGTAAAGATATCCGACACTTTCAATATAGGAATCAGCCTTACCAACTGAAACGCCCAGTATGACTGAATTTCAGAGAAGGAGCGATTTTGTAAAGATTCCCGACAGATTTACACTGATTTTACAATTTCCGATCTTTTTGAAGATTTACCTGTGGTTGTAAAGATACTTTAGATGAAAAAAGTTTCATTTTGCGCAGAATGAAAAGATGAAGCGCGGAAAATTTTAAGATATGCGTTTACTGTCCGCAATAAAATTATCAAATCGGCGATTAAAAGCAACTTGCCAATATCCGAATTCCAATTCGGCAGAATGAGAAATAAGTTCTGGATCATATTAGGTGTTTTTTTATGGTTGTGGTTGGAAATAGGGTTTGAATTTACTTATTTGGGCGACAATAAAGGGCTTACGGATATTCCGTAAACCCTTCATATTATTCATGGTAGTCCCAGGGGGAATCGAACCCCCGTTTCTGGCGTGAGAGGCCAGCGTCCTAACCGCTAGACGATGGGACCATGGCTGGGGGACAAGGATTCGAACCTCGGTAGCAGGGTCCAGAACCCTGAGTCCTACCTCTAGACGATCCCCCAATATTTTATTGGAGAAAACCGCTTAGAAAATTCAGTGATAAAAGTCAAGTGTTAATTTAACCCTTCATATAATCGAGTGCTCTTCGTATCCGCCGCACAATCTTATCTTTTCCCAGCGTTATCATCACCTCATCAATTCCGGGACTGACCGTCTTCCCTGTCAGTGCAACCCGCAAAGGCTGGGCAATAAACTTGAGCTTTGTTTCTCTTGTTTCCGCGATATTTCTGAGGAACGTTTCAATCCCCTCTTTTGTAAATTCTCCCACGGAGGGCAGTGTTTCTGCAACGGCTTCGAGATGGCCGGCATATTCGATCTTGAGGAACGTGTCCGCCGCTTTTTCATCATAATCTATCTCATCTTTGAAGTAAAAGGCACCGGAAGCAGCCATGTCAACGAGGGTTTTTGACCGTGTCCGGAGATCTGAAACAACCTTTTGTAAATACTGCATATCCGATGCATCAACATCAAGATTCTCAAAAAAAGCGCGTGCCTTTTGTGCAAGTTTTTCTCCAGTACTCTCTTTTATGTAATGCTGGTTCAGCCAGAGGAGTTTTTCCGGATTGAAAACGGCAGCAGATTTGCCAACCGCCTCAAGGGTAAAATAATCGATAAGTTCCTCGCTGGTGAATATTTCCTGATCGCCATGAGACCAACCAAGTCTCACCAGATAATTCACCAGGGCCTCCGGCAGGTAACCCATTTCCTTATAAGCCATGACCGATGTTGCCCCGTGCCGCTTGCTTAACCGTGCCTTATCGGCACCGAGTATCATGGGAACATGTGCAAAGTAAGGTATTTCGTATCCCAGGGCATCATAGAGAAGAATCTGCCTCGGCGTATTATTGAGATGATCGTCTCCCCGGATAACATGGGTAATCCCCATATCGGCATCATCGACAACGACGGCAAAATTATAGGTCGGATAGCCGTCGCTTCGCTCTATGATAAGATCGTCCAGTTCATCATTGTTGAATGTAACCGTGCCCTTAATGAGGTCGTCAACAATTGTCATCCCCAACGAGGATGTTTTGAATCGTACGACAGAATTTTCCTTTTTTCCGAGATTCTTATCCCGGCACGTCCCGTCATATTTTGGTTTTCTTCCTTCTGCAAGGGCCTTTTTTCTTTTGTCTTCCAATTCTGCAGGAGTGCATACACAGTAATATGCTTTTCCTTCATCAATAAGTTTCTGAACCATTTCCCTGTGGGTGCTGACTCGTTCGGCCTGAAAATACGGCCCATCATCCCAGTCGAGCCCCAGCCATTTCATGGCATCCAGTATCGCATTTGTTGATTCTTCCGTGGATCGCAGCTGGTCCGTATCTTCGACTCTGAGAACAAACTCTCCCTTATTGTGCCTTGAAAAAAGCCAGTTAAACAGTGCCGTCCTCGCACCGCCGATGTGTAAATAACCGGTGGGGGATGGAGCAAATCGCGTTCTTACCGTTTGTGTTTCAGACATACGTCATATACCTTCAATCATAATTTTTACTATGCAGCTGATGAATACCAGCCACAGCGAACGATTGATTGATCCTGTATTCCCATCAAATCACACTAATAATGATAACCGGTGATACCGGATCAAATCACCAACAGTGCAGCATAAGAAAAGGGCTTTTCTGCCGGAGTGTGTCGTTTTTGCAACAATTATCCATTCCATTCCGGAAAAGCCCGATCATAATTAGTACTCTTTGCAGTGATTTCGGTACCTCTTGTGAATACTCACTTCTGGTACATAAATTGCTATGCCACTGGCAGAGTCTTTACATGAACGGACATTTTTGTCAAGAATGTATTATAGTTCTTTCTCATTGATACAGGCGGTACTCATAAAATTATCTTGACAATACCGGTAATTTATAATTAACTTTGCACTTTTATTCCAAAATGTAATTAATCGGATACAAGGGGAATCGTGAAGGTTACCGTTACGCATATACCGGAAGAGGGTTTAACCCGTGAATTTCTCAAAGATGGAGATTGGTTTCATTCTCTGCTGCCGGAGAGAGATGGAACCGATATTGCCATTGAAAGGATTTCAGGACAGTATACTGCGGCAAAAATCGGAAGAACCGTATCGGTTCGCGGTAGTATCGAAACTGAAGTAACCCTCGGGTGCTGCCGATGCCTGAAAGAATTTGTTCTTCCCATAAGGGCGGAATTTAAATATACTTTTGTCCCTGTTGAAAAGATGTCTAACAAAGAAGAATTGGAATTAACCGGCGAAGATCTCGGTTTCGGGTACTATAAGGATGACCTGATTGAACTTGATTTGATTATCCTTGAACAAATCATCCTTCAGATACCTATGAAACCTCTGTGTGATGTGGCCTGCAAGGGTCTCTGTCCCCGTTGTGGAATCGATCGTAACGTGGAACAGTGTGACCACGAAACAACGTCGTTTGAAAACCCATTCGCCGTTTTAAGACAATTAAAGATTAATAATGGAAAAAACTGAAAAGAGGACTACTGTATGGCAAATCCAGTAAAGAGACATTCAAAATCAAGAAAAAATAAGCGAAGATCCCATGACGCACTGACTCCCCCTGCGGTTTCTATATGCCCCCAGTGTGATGAACCCAAAGTGCCGCATCGGGCATGTCCTCAGTGCGGATTTTATAAAGGGCGGGAAGTTATTGCAGCTGAAAAAATTTCCTGATGAAGCATATTCCTCCTGTGTGAAAGCAGCAAGATAATGTGTAAACTTGGCATAGTCTTTCCCGGACAGGGTGCACAATACGTCGGAATGGGAGAAGATTTCTACAGGGAATTTGAAGAGGTACGAATAACCTTTGCCGAAGCCCGGGAAATCCTGAACTGTGATATTGCGCAACTTTGTTTTCGAGGGCCGCAGGAAGTTCTCGATCAAACCGTCAATACGCAAATCGCCGTCCTGACAGTCGACATTGCTGCATACGGAGTATTCGAAAAAGAGATTGGGATTCAACCGGCGGTCATGGCCGGTCACAGTCTCGGAGAATACGGAGCTCTCATCGCGGCAGGAGTGATCAGCTTCGCCGATGCCCTGCCCCTTGTGTACGCTCGGGCTGCATACCAGCAAGAGGCAGTCCCTGTAGGAACCGGCAGTATGGCAGCTATCATGGGTCTTGATGAAGACACGCTCGCACGTATATGCAGCAGCATAGGCAAAACAACCGGGAAAATAATTGACATCGTTAACTTCAATGCTCCGAGTCAACAGGTTATCTCCGGCCATACGGAAGCCGTCACACAAGCTGTCATCAAGGCGAATGAAAAAGGCGCACGGGCAATTATGCTTCCAATCAGCGTTCCCTGTCATTGCGGACTTCTGGACGAAGCGGCAAAAAAATTTGAGGATAATCTCAAAAGTATCACCATCAATGACTTCACAGTGGATGTCATTCCGAATTATAACCCGGAGATTAGCTACTCAAAAGATAATGTAAGAAGTCTTCTTGCAAAGCAGCTCAACTCTCCCGTCAGGTGGCAGCAGACAGTTGAAAAAATGATCGGACTGGGAATTAATACCATTGTTGAGATAGGGCCGAAGCGAACGCTCTCCGGTCTCATTAAAAGAATAAACAGCACGATAAAAACGCTCAATATAGAAGATACGGCTTCTCTGGAAAAGACGATAAAGATTATAAAAGGTTGACAGTGGTTCAATGAGTTCGAAAAAAACAATAGCACTGGTTACAGGCGGTTCACGGGGAATCGGGCGGGCAATCTCAGTTCGACTTTCCGACAGTGGCGCCTTTGTTTTTATTAATTATCATCACAATGAAAAGGCTGCCGCTGAAACACTTCGGATTATCCGAGACAAAGGCGGTGACGGTGAGATATGCCGGTTTGACGTTTCCGACTTTACCGCAACTCAGGAGGCAATACGAAATATTATCGAGAAGAAGGGTACCATCGATATTCTGGTCAATAATGCGGCAGTGTCCGTTGACGGACTTTTTGTCCGGGCAACGGAACAAGACTGGAATGACACTATCGACACTAACCTTAAAGGGACATTTAACTGCTGTCGCGCTGTAACCAGACACATGATGAAACAACGATCGGGACGTATCGTGAACATATCCTCTGTGGTCGCCGAAGGTGGCAATGCCGGGCAGACATTATATTCCGCATCCAAAGCGGGGATCCTGGGTCTGACAAAATCCCTTGCCAGAGAACTGGGTCCAAGAAATATCCGCGTCAACGCCGTGGCTCCCGGATTTATTGAAACTGACATGACCGATTCACTTTCGGAAGAAAACCGAGCAAAAATAATCAGTCAGATTCCGTTATCACGACCGGGCACACCTGAAGACGTAGCGGGAGCCGTTGCATTCCTTGTTTCCATGGATGCCGATTATATAACGGGACAAGTCATCCGTGTCTGCGGCGGTATTTACACATAGATTCATGGTATCAGTAATTGTACGGTGAAAGAACACACTCAGACAAAAAATTAAGGAGGGTCATACATGACAGTTGAAGAACAGGTAAAGCAAATCATCATGGAGCAATTGAATGTAACCGAAGAAGAATGCGTTCCCGAGGCTAAATTTATTGATGATCTCGGAGCTGATTCACTCGACCTGGTAGAGTTGATCATGGCTATGGAAGATCACTTCGGCCTTGAAATATCCGACGATGAACTGGCTCAGATAAGCACTATACAGGATGTTATTGATTATATCGCATCGAGACAATAGGCTTAATGTAAAGACCTGGAGAGAGGGCAATTGAAAAAAAGAGTCGTCGTCACAGGATTGGGAACCGTTAATCCCATCGGTAACTGTGTAAGTGATACCTGGGAAGGGATTTGTGCCGGAAAATCGGGAATCGCTCCCATTACAAAATTCGATACGAGCGGTTTGAGAACAAAAATAGCCGGCGAGGTGAAGAATTTCGATCCCCTGTCATTTATCACGCCAAAGGAGGTCCGACGGTTTGATGATTTTATCATCTATGCCCTCGCATCTGCTGAAATGGCACTGGACGATGCAGGACTCATCATTGATGAGACAAATGCCGACCGTATCGGCATTATTATCGGTTCCGGCATCGGCGGAATTACAACCATAGAAAGAGAAAAAGAAGTTCTCCTGAAGACCGGCCCTAAAAAAATATCCCCATTCACGATCCCGGGGGCTCTGGCAAACCTTGCCGCCGGCACGGTGGCAATAAAGTTCGGCACCAGGGGGCCCATATCCTGTGCGGTAACTGCCTGTTCAGCGGGCAACAACGCCATTGGCGACGCCTTCAGAACAATCGCCTATGGCTTCGCGGACGCAATGATCTCAGGAGGGGCCGAAGCGGCCGTCTCCCCCCTTGCCGTTGCCGCGTTCAATGCCATGAGAGCAATTTCCACGCGAAACGACAACCCCGAAGCAGCAAGCAGACCCTTTGACAGAGATCGTGACGGTTTCATCATGAGTGATGGCTGCGGTATCGTCATCCTGGAAGAATTGTCCTTTGCATTAGACAGAGGTGCTACGATATATGCGGAAGTATCGGGATTCGGATCGACCTGCGACGCCTATCACATAGCGGCACCGCCGCCGGGTCATCCGGGTGCGGTGAGATCTATGCAGCTTGCATTGCAGGAAGCCGGCATGGAACCATCTGATATTGACTATATTAATGCCCACGGCACGTCGACTCCGCTGAATGACAGATATGAAATCGAAGCAATCAAGAAGGTCTTCGGTGATCACTGCCGGAAGTTGGCAGTCAGTTCGACAAAATCCATGACAGGTCATCTCCTCGGAGCCGCCGGGGGGTTAGAGACAATTATCTCGATAAAATCAATTGATGACGGAATTATTCCCCCCACCATCAATCTGGATAATCCAGACCCCGAATGTGACCTTGATCTCATTCCACACACAATGAGGAAAAAAGATATCCATACAGCCATGTCCAACACCTTCGGCTTCGGAGGTGCAAACGCCGTCCTCATATTTAAGAAATTCGAAGAATAAGGAATTCATATTGTGAATATAATCATAGGGTCAGATCATGCCGGGTTCGCCCTGAAAGAACATATCAAGTATTTCCTCAATAATACGTATGGAGACGTGATAGACGTGGGAACCGGGAGTAACAAATCAGTCGACTATCCCGACTTTGCTTTCACGGTGGCCGAAAAGGTCTCATCCGGCGAGTTTGAACGAGGAATCCTCGTCTGCGGATCCGGTGTCGGTATGACCATCGTGGCCAATAAGGTCCCTGGTGTAAGGGCTGTTCTATGTCTCGATACTGATACGGCACAAATGAGCAGGATGCATAACGATACGAACGTTCTTGCCCTTGCAGGAAGAAGAACGGATGTTGAAACTGCCCAAACGATTGTTACAACATGGCTTGAAACGGAATTTGATGGCGGACGGCATAAAAGACGACTTGACAAAATCAGAAATATAGAAAACAACTATAGAGACAAAACTTGGTAATCGAGAGATAAGACTGAAGTGCAGCCGGAATCGCCATATGTCAACCGAGAGGAAATGCAGGAATGCCGCTTTTATCACACAGTAACCCTGAAGTTGTTCAAGCTATCACACTGGAAACGAAACGGCAGGCCGGGACGATGTCCACAATGAAAAGGGATCGAAGAGGTAAAAAGCGAGATAAGCTCGCGCTGTGAACGATTACCCCTTTACGGAGATCGAATCGCGAAGTCTGTCTAATCAGGATTACAAAGGATTTTAGATAAAATCACAGCCCGACAGACAACACATGAAGGCATACATGTAATGACGGCAAAACCGGAGACAAACAACTCGGGACAGGAAACACAAAGGCAAAGACCGAGCTGGGACCAGTATTTTATGGATATTGTGGGGCTCGTCTCTAAACGCTCCACGTGCGTACGACGTAAAGTCGGTGCCGTTTTAGTGCGGGACAAGAGAATTCTGTCGACCGGTTACAACGGCGCTCCCTCGGGACTTCGTCACTGTCTTGACATCGGATGTCTCAGAAAACAGATGAAAGTCCCTTCAGGTGAACGTCATGAATTATGCCGTGGACTTCACGCAGAACAAAATGCTATTATTCAGGCGGCGCTCCATGGCGTCAGTATCAAAGGCGCAACAATGTATTGTACGAATCACCCCTGTATCATATGTTCCAAAATGATCATAAACTCTGGAATCAAAAGGATAATATACAAGGATGGGTACAGCGATATGCTGGCCCATGAAATGCTTAAAGAAGCTCATATTGAGGTAAGCAAGTTTTGAAGTGCCCATTCTGCACAAACGGAGAAAACAAAGTTATCGACTCCCGTATAAGCAAAGAAGGTAATGCTATTCGAAGGAGAAGAGAATGCATTGCCTGCGGCAAACGATTTACGACATACGAATTTGTGGAAGATGTCCTTCCCATGGTTGTTAAGAAGGACGGGAGGAGAGAAGCGTTTGAAAGAGGGAAGATTCTCGCAGGAATAAAAAAGGCGTGCGAAAAGAGGCCGATCAGTGTTGATGTCATAGACGACATTGTCAACAGGATAGAGCACGCATGTCAGGATCTACAATTAAAAGAAATTCCCACATCGGTCATCGGTGAACAGGTCATGGAAGTGCTGAATGATCTCGATGGCGTTGCCTATGTGAGATTTGCATCCGTTTACAAGGATTTTAAAGATCCCAATGAGTTTTTAGATCAGTTGAAGGATTTTATGGGTGTCAAGCAAAAGAAAAGAAAAACAGATCGATTAACGGAGAAGGATGATTAATCAGTAATGTTCACCGGTATCATAGAGAGCATGGGTGTGGTTAAAATGATAACCAGAAAAGGAGACGATATCCTTCTGGAAATTGATACATCCATGAGCCTTGATGATGTCAAAATCGGAGACAGTGTTGCCGTCAGCGGTGCCTGTCTCACCGTAACAAGTTTGAACGACAGGGGATTCGTCGCAGATGTTTCGGCAGAAACGCTGGCAAAAACAACCCTGAATACATTAAAACGGGGTGACAGGGTCAACCTGGAAAAAGCCCTGCGGCTCAATTCATTTTTAGGAGGACATCTTGTCCTGGGACATGTTGACGGTGTTGGAAACATCTACGAACGGCTCGAAAAATCGAATTCCATCATCTTTGGTGTGGAAATTGATAAAGAATTAAGCAAATATGTCGTACCGAAGGGATCGATAGCAATCGACGGTGTCAGTCTCACCGTTAACAGGTGTGAAAAAAACAGATTTTATGTTAATATCATTCCTCACACGGCGAAGGAGACAACGCTGGATGCGAGGAAAGTCAGAGACCCGGTAAACATTGAAACGGATATACTGGGCAAATATGTCGACAAACTAATCCACCCTGATAAAGAAATCAATATGAATTTTTTGTCGGAACATGGATTTTTAAATAATACGTGATCGTTCAGCGAAAAAATGCTTTCCGGACGAAGCTAATAATTTTTTTACTTGATAAAATAGTAAAAATTTTTCTATAAGCTGACGGCTGCATGCTGAACGTCAGGAATACGAGGTAGCAATACAATGCCAAT
Organism: Deltaproteobacteria bacterium; assembly: GCA_016935565.1. GTDB lineage: Bacteria > Desulfobacterota > Syntrophia > Syntrophales > UBA6807 > JAFGQS01. The sequence continues at coordinate 6,962 of JAFGQS010000050.1, read as the reverse complement.
CAGTACAATACAAGAAGCAATTGAAGATATCAAAAATGGTAAAATTATAATTCTCGTCGATGATGAGGATCGAGAAAACGAGGGTGATCTCTGCATGGCGGCAGAACATGCAACGCCGGAAGCCATTAATTTCATGGCAAAATATGGCAGAGGTCTGATCTGTCTTTCCCTTTCCGACGATCTTGCCGATAAATTATATCTTCCGCTCATGGTAAGAGATAATCAATCCCGATTCGGTACCGCCTTTACTGTATCAATCGAAGCCCGAAAGGGCGTCACCACAGGAATTTCCGCTGCTGACAGGGCGACGACCATATTGGCGGCCGTTGCCGACGATGCTGAACCCGACGACATCGTCAGTCCGGGACATGTCTTCCCCATTCGTGCCCGGAAGGGCGGCGTGCTCGTGAGAACCGGACAGACAGAGGGATCGGTTGATCTTGCTCGGTTGGCGGGCTTGAAACATGCCGGCGTTATCTGCGAAGTCATGAAAGATGACGGAACAATGGCGAGGATGCCCGACCTGGAAATCTTTGCAGAAGAGCACGGATTGAAGATCGTTACCATTGCCGACCTGATTAATTTCAGGATGCAGAACGAAAGCCTTGTAAAGAGAGCTGCATCTGCAACGGTTCCAACCTATTATGGAGGTACCTTCACACTTATCGTTTATGAAAATGTCGTCAACGACTCAGAGCACCTTGCTCTGGTCAAAGGGGATATTCAACCCGATGATGAAGTTCTGGTCAGGGTACACTCTGAATGCCTCACCGGAGATGTTTTTGCGTCCGAGCGATGTGACTGCGGCGATCAACTCCATACCGCCATGCATATGGTGCAGCAGGAGGGGAAGGGAGCTATTATATACATGCGTCAGGAAGGTAGGGGCATCGGTCTCAAGAATAAGATCAAGGCGTATGACTTACAGGAACACGGGAGAGACACTGTCGAGGCAAATATCGAACTTGGATTCAAGCCGGATCTCCGGGATTACGGAATCGGAGCCCAGATTCTCGTCGATCTTGGAATCAGGAAAATGCGTTTGATGACAAATAATCCGAAAAAAATTGTAGGGCTTCAAGGATACGGTGTCGAGGTTGTCGAGAGGGTTCCCATTGAAATCAAGCCCACCGAAAGCAGTATCCACTATCTGACAACAAAAAAGAGAAAAATGGGACATTTATTAAATATATAGCCGGCATTCACTTTTGTTCATGGTGTTTCAATTGTGGATATCAACAGCGAAACAATCCGCAGTAACCAAACTAACCTGAAAATGGAGATATGGTTATGCCGAAGATGACAGAAGGAAAAATTGTTGCCAAAGGGTTGACATTTGGCATAGTGGTGAGCCGTTTTAATGATTTTATCTGTGCCAGACTGACAGAAGGTGCAATCGATGCCTTAATCAGAGCCGGGGCTGATGATAAGAATATCACCGTTGTCAAGGTCCCCGGGGCATTCGAGATACCGCTGGCTGCAAAAAAACTGGCAAAGAGCGGAAAATTTGATGCCGTTATCTGTCTCGGTGCCGTCATCAGAGGTGCTACTCCGCATTTTGAGTATGTCAGTGCTGAAGTGTCAAAAGGAGTTGCAAGCGTTTCACTGGAAACAGAAGTCCCGATTGCTTTCGGTGTTATAACAACTGACACGATTGAACAGGCGATAGAGAGGGCCGGCACAAAGTCCGGCAATAAGGGATGGGATGCCGCTCTATCGGCAATTGAAATGGCCAATCTTTTTAAATCACTGTAGCCTGAGGATTGAATGGGTACGAGAAGAAAGGCAAGAGAAGTCGCCTTACAGGTTCTTTTCCAGATTGACGTCTCACAGGTTGATGTGGACGAAGCTGTCGAGCTTTTCTGGAACAACTTCGAAGCTCCGGAAAATGTGAGAGAATTTTCGACACACTTAATCAGAGGCACCCACAGCCAATTAATGGAAATAGATGAGCTCATCAAGAGTTGTTCTGAAAACTGGTCTCTTGACCGTATGTCAAAAGTAGACAAGAACATCCTGAGGCTGGCTGTTTTCGAGCTTGTTTACTGTGATGATATCCCACCCAAGGTAACCCTCAATGAGGCAATTGACCTTGGAAAATATTATGGGTCGGAAAACTCGGGCTCTTTTATAAATGGTATACTCGATGCCTTATACACAAAATTACTTCAGGAAGACCCGGATAAGAATATCGTCGGAACCAGTTGATATCCTGAAATATGAAAGTCTGGTTCTGGGATTTTTTTCTGATGAAAGACCGCCAAAAGGGTATTGTGGTTTTGTTGACTGGCGGCTCAATGGAATAATATCCAAACACATCGCTCGGGGTAAGATTACCGGACATTTCAAGGAAAAGGTCCTCATTACCCCTCATTACCGAATCCCTTCCTCTAAAATTCTACTCTTTGGTTTAGGAGAATCAACACATTTAACATACGACCAACTCTATACTGCAGGGTTCCTTATTGGGCAAACTGTTATGAAAATCAAGAGTTATGACACTGCATTCGATATCCCCGGTCCGAGTCGCTGCTGTTTGGAAATACCGAAGATGACGACGGCGATGATTTCGGGGTTCACCGATGCGGGAATGGAAGGTCAAGATCAGGAAGATATTAGTGCCTGTGTTCTGGGTGATGACACTTATCGTGATGAAATCACGTTAGGAGCAAATCAATTCAAAGTAAACGTGAAAAATAAACTAAAAGTAACTATTATCGAAGCATAGAAAATCACTGCGTACCTTTTATGAATCTCACGGAGTTTTTCATGCGGGGGGCAAATAAAAAATGCGTGTCATTGTGATCGGTGCCGGCGAAGTCGGATTTAATATCGCCGACATACTTTCCAAAGAAGGAAATGATGTCATCATCATCGATAAAAGCGAAGAACGTTTGAAAGACGTCGCTGAAAACCTCGATGTGCAGACGATACAGGGAAGTGGAAGCAGTCCTGAGATTTTGAGAACGGCCAAACTGGATCAGTCGGACATGGTTGTTGCAGTAACGGATAGCGATGAGACAAATATTGTGGCCTGTCTCCTTGCCTCCGTCCAGTCGAAGGGGGCGCTGAAGATTGCGCGGATCAGAAACCGGGATCTCAACAAAGATTCGACGATTTTTGACAAAAACCATCTGAGCATCGATCTGTGTATCAATCCGGAACGGGAATCAGTGACCAATGTCATGAATCTGATCGAATATCCCGGTGCATCTGAAATTATCGATTTTGCCGGAGGACGGATCAAACTCGCGGGGTTTCATATAAACTCAGCCTGCATGGCCGTGGGGAAAAAACTGCAGGACATTAAGGAAATGTGTAAGGAACACGACTTCTTAGTTGCTTCCATCATTCGAAAAAATGAACCGATCGTACCGTCAGGGAAAACAACAATCGAAGAAAATGATTATCTTTTCGTCTTGGCGGAATCGGAAAATGTCCTGGATATTCTTAAATTCTTCGGGAAAGATGTAACCCCGGTTCAAAGAGTTTTTATTGTCGGGGGAGGAAATACTGCACTGTTGCTGTCCGAAGAACTTGAGAAGAAAGGCATTTTCATTAAAATCATAGAAAAAAGACAGGACAGATGTGAGAAACTGGCAACTCATTTGAATAAAGCCGTCATCCTTCATGGAGACGGAACAAGCAAAGACCTGTTGAAAGAAGAAAACATACAGGATGCCGATTATCTTATTGCCGTCACAAACGACGAAGAAGCAAATATACTTGCAGCACTCCTGGCAAAGCAATTGGGCGCTAAAAAAACAATATCATTGATCAACAGAGTTGACTATTCTCACCTCGTTTCCACCATTGGTATTGATGGAGTGATGAACCCCCGGCATGCCACAATCGGTAAGATCTTGCATTTCATACGAAAAGGAAAAGTGATTTCAGCCACCCCCTTTCACGATGAAACGGCGGAAGCAGTCGAGTTTATTGCACTGGAAACTTCCGAGATAACGAACAAACCCCTTAAAAACATCAAACTCCCGAGAGGAACGATCATCGGAGCTATTATCAGGGAAGATAACATCACTATTCCGGGAGGCAATTCCATCATCAAGCCGGGTGATCTCGTTATACTCGTTACCCTCCGTTCAGCCATTCCAAAGGTCGAAAAAATCCTTACTGTTAAACTGGATTATTTTGAATGAAAGTAAAAAGTATACTCTATATACTTGGCGCCTTTCTCTTTTTCTTAGGGCTCGCAATGATCTTTCCCTTAGCCTGGGCTCTCTACTACGGCGAAGGCGATCTCAAGGCTCTCGCTCTATCAATGTTAATCACCATGGCATGCGGGGGCATTCTTTATTTTTCTTTCAAACCCGACGAAGATATCACCCTGAGTCACAGGGAAGGATTTTTAATTGTAGCAACGGGATGGTTTTTCGCCGGTTTTTTCGGTGCTTTACCCTATTTTATCCACGGCGTTCTACCCTGTTTTACGGATGCTTTTTTTGAATCCATCTCCGGGTTCACCACAACCGGGGCTACCGTGATAAAACACATAGAAGGTATTCCCCATGGGATACTATTCTGGCGGTCCCTGACTCAATGGCTCGGAGGAATGGGAATCATCATATTATCAATCGCCATACTCCCCCTGCTCGGTGTTGGCGGCATGCAGCTTTACAAGGCAGAATTACCGAGTCCCGTGAAGGATAAACTGACACCGCGGGTAACAGAAACGGCACGAACATTATGGATCGTCTACTTTATTATATCAACGGTGGAGTTTATTATGCTCCTCTTCGGAGGAATGGACGTGTTCAACGCACTGTGCCATACATTCACCACCATGGCAACGGGTGGATTCTCAACCAGTGATGCCAGTATCGCTCATTTTCATAGTACGTATATCGATGCCGTTATCACGCTTTTCATGATGATTGCAGGTATCAATTTCACCCTTCATTACAGTGTCCTCGTGGGCAACTTTAAAAGCTTCTTTGAAAACAGTGAATTGAGATTTTATCTCGGAATTATCCTGATCGCGATAATCGTCGTAACGTTTAACCTGAGATCACATATCTTTGAGGATGTCGGCTCTTGTATTCGTTATGCATCTTTTCAGGTGGTTTCCATGTTGACGACAACCGGTTTCACAACGGATAATTTCGATCGGTGGCCATCTCTCTCTAAGACCGTCCTGCTCCTCCTTATGTTTATCGGAGGATCTGCCGGGTCCACCGGTGGAAGCATAAAATGCCTGAGAATCCTGCTGATTCTGAAGCACAGTTACATGGAACTATACCGGCTGGTTCATCCCCATGCCGTAACGGCTGTCAAACTCGGAAAAAAAATTGTGTATCCGGAAACAATGGCAAGCATCTGGGGATTTTTTATCTTATACCTCGCAATGACGGTGGCCGCTTCCATCATCATGACAGCCCTTGGTCTCGACATGATGACGGCGTTCTCATCGGTTGCGGCAACGATCGGAAACGTGGGACCGGGATTTAGCGGCGTGGGAGCTGCTTCAACATACAGTGAAATTCCCATTCTCGGGAAGTGGGTCCTCTCATTCTGCATGCTTGCGGGAAGACTCGAAATCTACACGGTCATGATTCTCCTGATTCCCGAATTCTGGAAAAAATAGCGTTACAATACCGCATTCAATATAAGTATCAGTGTAAAAACAATCAGCCAGTGGAGTAAAAAAGAATATAGTATATTATTCTGCTAGTTCGGAAATCCGGATAAACGGTTTTAAAATCGTTCAATTTAAGAAATCTCAATACATCTCCCAGTTTCTAGTCACCTGTGTTTGGTGAATTTTCATCAAGAAATTAGCGTACTACTCCTTTTTACCCATGATCAAGAAAACATTCCTCCTCAAATACAGATCTCCCTCTCTCTCGATAAAATATTGAGAAATCTCACGATCATTCAGCCCTGTTTCCAGGGTCGTAATGGGGTCAAGTCTGCTCTTGACTCATGTTAATTTTACTTTTTATCATATCAACGCGTTTTTTTATTCGAGTATTATCTGCAATCAAGGCTTTTGTCCTTTCGATTACACTGCTGACTGAACTGTATTTATCCATACCAAACGCTTGCCCGATAACTTCAAGACCATCCCCTCGCAAATATCTCGTCAGATATATTGCAACATTCCGGGGTTCATTATTCACGCCACGCCTGCTTCTGAGTAGTTCGGCTTCATCAATACCATACAGAGCACATACTTGTTTCTTGATAACACCAACATCCGGCATGAATATTCGTGACTCCGGAATTTCTACATCTCTTTTTTCCCCTGAAAATGTATTTTTCACCCATTGGCGGAACGGTTCTTTGCCGAACATGGCAGAAATCTTTTTCCGGCAATAAAATTTCTCAAGTTCCTCACTATCTATATAAGAAACAAAAATCCGGTATTCTCGTTTTCGCTCTCGTTTGTTTGAGCAAAAGAGTGAGAGCACAAAATCCTTGTACAACCAATCCCATTTCTTTGCATCAGAGAGATAGCCTTGATGACTGCTCCAGGGATACTTGTCCATCGTATCAGCGATTCCCGCCCGTACCGGATTCCTATGGATATAACGAACCAATTCTAATAGGTAACTGTCAAAATCAACCAGGATCGATCTGTACCTGCCCCTGAATAACGGTCCATCACAGGCATGTGTTTTGTTGAATCGCTGGGTATAGACACCATTTATGTGTCTCATGCACCGGGATAGATTTGCTTTCGGGGTTTGAATGAGGAGATGGTAATGATTTGACATCAAACAGTAAGCGGCTATATTAACCTTCCACAATTCAACAGATGTCTGCAGAATATCAATGAACGATCGGTAGTCGGTATCATCGATGAAGATAGGGTCACCGCGTCTTCCCCGGTTCATGACATGGTACCAGGCATCGGGATATTGGATTCTCAATGGTCTAGACATGTTTTGTTTTTACATTATCAGTAAACATGGGTCAAGAGCAGACTTGACCCCTTTATATTT
>JAFGQS010000049.1 GCA_016935565.1 Deltaproteobacteria bacterium | reverse complement strand
TCGCATTCTCCGTCATCCCTGCATCGTCACAAGATTGTCTGCCGGGCATACAGCGAATCAAGGATAAAGGAAAAATCGTCGTTGCGATGCTGAATGAAGATCAACCACCATTCTTTATGACAAACACAAAGGGTGAGCTTTACGGCCTGGACGTCAAGATTGGGAAAGATATTGCTGAAGAACTCGGCGTCAAGGTCGAGTTTAACAGAAAAGCGAAAACCTTCGATGAAGTGATTGATCTGATTGTCCGTAAAGAGGCCGATGTGGCACTATCACAGATAAGCAAGACTTTAAAGCGGTCTGAAAAGGTTCTTTTCACGAATCCTTACATTATTCTGAGAAAAGGTCTCCTCATTAACCGCCTCAAGATGGCCCAGGCGAAAGACGATGAAGACCCCGTCGAATTCATCATACACTTGAAAGGCGATATAGGGGTCGTGGCCGCTTCGTCATACGTCTACTTTGCGCGAAGCATGTTTCCGGAAGCCACAGTCAGGGAATTCAAGACCGGAAGCGATATCATATCTGCCCTGAAGAAAGGAACTATCCTGGCCGCTTTTCGCGATGAAGTGGAAATAAAAAAAATAATTCGTGCGGACCCGGGCATCAGTTTAAAAGTTAAAACCGTCGTTTTCAAAGATACAAAAGACCCGATCGCTATGGCCGTATCCTGGGATAATACCCATCTTTTATACTGGCTGAATCAATATCTGGGAACAAGAAACTTCAATCTGGATGCCGACAAACTCCTGAGGGAATATTCGGAAATATTTTCATCCGACAACAAATAACACGGCAGGAACCAATGACCAACGAAAAAAAGTCTAACCGATTGTTTTCATGGGACATCCTCCTTAATCCCTGGGTTGTCATCATATCCATGATCCTGGGTATATATATCGGCGTCTATGACAGGAGAATTGCCATACAACTTTCTCCTTTCGGAAACATGTATGTATCTCTGCTGAAAATGTGTGTTTTACCGATACTCCTTTCTGCGGTAGCGTACAGTCTTGGTGGACTGCTGAAAGCACATGCCGCAAAAACCTACCTCAAGAGAATGCTTGTCGTCTTCACGGTCACCCTTGTTCTCACCTGCATGATCGGCCTTGCTTCCGGCATCATCGGCAGACCCGGAATCGGAATCAACGAAGACATTCTGGGAAAGATTATAAACAACTCCCCGCAGAAGCCCGACATGGAAATCTTTTTTTTCCAGCCTAATGACCCGTATGACCGGATTCCAGGGTTATTAAAGTTCTTCGTGAGCACCATTCCGCCCAATATCTTTTATTCACTCACCAATGACAGAAATCTACAGGTTCTTCTTTTTGCCATTATTATCGGCTTTGCCGTCGGTATGATATCGACAAAACACTCCGAAAGCCTGCTTATCTTACTGGACGCTATATTCAATCTCTTTTCAAAAATTATACGATGGATTATCTATGCCCTTCCCTTCGGGTTGTTCTGTCTTATGGCTGACCTGATATCGCAGATTGGAATGGACATACTGCTGTCCATGATAAAATTTATAATCGTTTTTCATGTCTGTGCCATCCTTGTCGTTATCATTAATACCCTTGTCATCTGGTATCGGTCGGGATCATCGTTCACACATGTCCTGTCAGCTCTAAAAGAACCGGTCATTCTTGCTCTCGGTACTCGTAACGGTTTTGCAACACTTCCATCGGCACTGGATGCTCTCCACGAAAAACTCAATTTTGACCAGACATCGACGAATCTGCTCGTCCCCCTCGGACTCACTATTTGCCGGTATGGCAATGTCCTTTACTTTGCCATTGCCACGATATTCATCGCCCAACTGTATAACACATCTCTCGGACTACCGGGAATGACCATGGCACTTATCGGAACTATATTTGCCGGAATGGCAACCTCCGGTGCAACGGGAGTCGTAATACTGTCCATGATGGCTATTGTTCTTCAACCTCTCAAGCTTCCGCTCGAGGCCGTTCTTATCCTCTTTATAGCAATCGATCCTATCGTCGAACCCATGCGTACCCTGATCACGGTTCACTCAAGTTGCTCAGCCGCCTCTCTGATTGCACATCGGCCGGAAACACCGGCACACCCGGCAAGTAAGAATGATGATGGGATACTTGATGAAACACAAGAATTGAAGATTGCCACCACAGTCAGGCAGTAATATATGGTGAACATCGGGTATGTGAACCCTGCTCAGACTATAAACAAAACGTAGATACTATAGCACCATTTCAGAAGCAACCGTCAGAATATCAGTTCATATACAATCCTGGTATTACAATCATACAAAGCGGTTACATAATTCTATCCACTCCCCCATCAGATGATGACATCAAACACAAAATTGTGATTCATCCCTCAACTCAATCAAGAATAACTCCGATAATGACGATAATTACGTATGATGTATAAAAAAGAGCATTGATATCGGAACAGAGGGGTTAACAGATGATAGACATTGCGAAAATGTCCGTACTGATTGTTGATGATGCACTCAGTATGTGTCGATCCATTCAGAAGATGCTCAAGGTCATCGGATACGGTGAAAAGTATGAATTTGCCGTCGACGGTAAAGATGCATTGAACATATTACGGAACAATCAGATTGATCTGGTCTTGCTTGACTATAACATGCCCGTCATGACAGGCGGTGAACTACTAAGCCGCATCAGAGAAGACAGAAAATTAAGAGACATACCGGTAATCATGGTTACCGGTCAGACCTATAGAGACTACGTAGCTGAAGCTGCCGAATCTGAGATCGATGCATATATATTGAAGCCGCTTACCATTAAGCTTCTGGAAGAAAAGATTTCCTATGTTATTGATAAAGCGAATAATCCCCCTCCCATGTATCAGCACCTCAAAAACGCCGCCATGTGTGAAGAGAGGGGTGACATTGATGGGGCTATAGCTGAAACTGAACGTGCCAGAGATGAAAACCCCAAATCATCAAGACCCGTCCGTGAGCTTGGCTACTATTACTTTAAAAATAATGACTTGAAAAAGGCTGAAAAGCTGTTTTTAGACGCAGTGGAGATGAATAATCTCGACGTCTTTGCATTTCATCATCTTGGCAGTATCTATCTTAAACAGAATGATATAGAAAAAGCCCTGCATCATCTTGACAAAGCTATGAAGATCAGTCCTCGCCATGTATCGAGAGGGATAGATTTTGGTAAAACTCTCACGTATAGAAACATGGTGTCGGAAGCGGAAAAAGTATTCGATCAAGCACTTAAATTTTCAGGGTATGATCCGATATTGGTAGAAGAAGTTGCAGATTTTTGTATCGATCACGGGGTATATGGGTATGCTGCAGAACTCCTTGAGGCAACGATCAAAAACAAGATAAAACGCTGGGATTTGATCGTAAAACTCGGCAAGGTCTATGAACAACTGGGTAACCTGGAGAATGCTGTACACAACTTTATCAAGGCCGATAGATTGGATAAGGGAAATATCGACATCAAACTGCGTATTGGCAGAAATTATCTTGCCATGGGTAAACCCATGTGGGCCGAGATGGCATTGAAAGAAATTCTTGACATCAACGAAAATCATAGCGAAGCCGAGAAGCTTCTCAAGATGTGTCTATAAGGAAGGAAAAACCTATGGCAGGAAATAAAAGACTTTTAGAGGTTTTGATTGCCATAAATACCATTTCGAACACACGGACCCTGAAATTCGATCAGAAGCTTCAGCACATACTTATTGAAATTGTGAAATGTATGCAGGCTCAAAGCGGTTCCATAATGCTCATGAGAGGATTGAAGAACCTTGAAGTGGTTGCATCAACAAGCCCGGCATTGATCGGTGTACAGCAAAGTCTGGATCAAAAATCGCCGTCAGCATGGGTTGTGAAGAACAAGATTCCTCTGTACATAAAGGATGAAGAATGTCCCGATGTCCCCCGGAAGCGTTTTGATCACTACGAAAAAGAAGCCTTTCTGCTGGCACCGATAATCAGCAATGAAAAAGTGATAGGCGTTCTGAGTGTAACTGATAAAATTGTCGAGGATGTATTTTCAAGGGAGGAACATGAGACTCTCTTCAATATTGCGTCTCAGGTGATTATTACCGTTGAAAATCAACGTCTCACCGAATCATTAAAAAAGAGAAGGCGGGCCATCCATAGGAAGAACAAAGAATTGGTAAAACTGGAAAAGTTGAAGACCGAACTTTTCAACATGATTGTTCATGACTTAAAGGGAGCTATTTCGGAAATAATAGCAAATCTTGACATTCTTACGTATACGGTTTCAGAAGAAAATCAGGAGTTCGTCGATTCGGCAAAAACCGGATGCGATGCATTATATAGAATGGTGTTTGACCTTCTTGATATTGCCCGGCTTGAAGAAGGAAGAATAGACCTCATTTATGAAAAGATCAATCCCCAGGATCTGATCAAAGAGTCACTGTCCAGACTGTTCGGTTTATTCCGAATGAAAGAGCTTGAATTCGTGGAGGTAATTCCATCTTCCGGGAAACCGGAATATTTCCGTGGCGACCGTGGAATAATCCTGCGGATACTTCAGAATCTCCTGATAAATGCTATGAGTCATTCACCGCTCGGGAAAAGAATCGAAATCGGTTATAAAAACGAGAAAGATAGCGAGATTACGTTTTTTGTGAAAGATTATGGCCCCGGAGTAGCGGAAGAATATAAAAAAGCCATTTTTGATAAATATTTTCAATTGGAAAAGAAAAGCAACAAGGGAATATATACAACAGGTCTGGGATTAACATTCTGTAAGATGGCAGTGGAGGCACACCGAGGGAAAATCGGCGTCGAGAGCCAGTATGGTAAGGGAAGTCGATTTCTCTTTACGCTGCCACTTGAGTGAGAGCCACAAGTTGTCAAGCTGAAAATTGATCACACTTTACGGGACCGTGCCCTCTTTGCAGAAAGAAGGGTTCTTTGATATCGAGTGAAATCTTTCACACAATATGTGTGATGAATTTCATAACCGATATCCTCTCGTTTCCTGTAAAAAATGTTGAAGTGTAAAGTATGTTTCACCATTTATGCAGCACCGTTTTTTCAAAGATCTGACATGTAACAAAAGGCAACGCGGTACTGAAACTATCACAAAGGAGGTTGGAAAAATGAGGCAGGACACAAGAGACGATCAAACCATTGGTGTCCAGGCTATTTATTCGAATGGTAAGCTCGTTTACAAAGATCAACAACACAAAGCGGAAGCAGAGGGACACCAAACACTGGGAAGAGACAAAACAAATGCGTCTAAAGATCGTCGCATATAAAACGTTCCAATTGATTAACTATACACAATGCGACTCAATTCATATAACAGGGATTAACATCATGAATTAGTTGGAATCTCTGTTGTATAGAAGGCTAACCTGTCAGGTTTGTTGAATTCGATTTCCCGCTGATCGTTACATGGAATCGGACGAAAAAGACGCCGACAGTTTTTATTTTACTTGTTTGAGGGACGAAATTCCATTTTCCACATATTCCTAAATAGAAACAGCAAATGTTTATGGTTCTGATTTGTGAATTTCACCATCATAAACATCAAATGTATTACAGTCATATGAACACATAGCTGAAAAAGGCAAAGTCGGCAGCCTGGAAGTGCCGGCAATGGTTTTCCGATGTTCCGTTCAGTATCCGAGTTTTCTGTCCACCCTGTTGAGAAGGTTTTGGCCCGACAGATAACGGCTCAGGTTTTCCCGAAAGAGGATCATGGCGATTTCATCATACCGGGAAAAGAACCCTCCCATGTGAGGTGAGATAATAACATTGTCAAACTGCCAAAGTGGGCTTGACGGGCGGAGGGGTTCTGTTTCAAAAACATCCAATCCGGCACCCGAAAGGGTGCCCTTCTCAATTGCTTCGATTAATGCCGATTCGTCAACTGTTTTGCCACGTCCTACGCTGATAAAGAGTGCCGACGTCTTCATGGCTGAAAAGGCTTCTCGATCGAGAATTTTCTCCGTACGGGCCGTAGAAGGTAATACGTTCACGATTATGTCGCTTTCATTCAGGATCGCATGAAGGTCATCCTGACCATAAAAGGCATCGGGAATTGAACCGTCAGGATCACCCGTACCGGGAAGGACAAAGCCACGGTCATTCTTCTGATCGGGATTGCGTTTATAGACGAAAACTCGCATCCCGAGCGACTTTGCCACTCTACCGATTTCCCTTCCTATGGATCCATACCCGAGAATTCCGATTGTCTCCCCCCGAAGAAGAGGCCGGGCAAAGGCCTTCCATCGGTCTTTTGGTTCAGGCCAATTGCACTGGGATTGAAGCTTCAGAACCAACGGTAAGCGGCGCCTGAGGGCAAAAATGAGCGATAATGCATGTTCGGCAACGGCAACACTGTTGACACCGCTCGCTGTTGTCAGTTCCACATGACGGGGTATAGCATCAAGCGAAACGTGATCCGAACCGGCATAATGGATTTGAATCCAGCGGATATTCCACCGATCAGACCACGATTGAGGAGTATGGATCGTGTAGAGTACCTCGGCATCGGGATATGTATCCAGCGCCACGGCCACATCTTCCGATGTTCTCGCTCTTTCCCTGTACACATTGATTTTTTCGGAAAAATCGCCGATTATATCAAGATGTTCCTCTTTAAAACCATATACCACGAGAACATGAAGCTTTTTCATAGATATCGTCCATCACAATTTAAAAGTTGATATGTAACTGATCGATAACATCAATTCCATGGTCACTGCTTGATTTTCCGGAGGTATTTCTTGCATTCAGTTCATGAGAAGCTTCTCAGACTTTAGATTACAGGCGTTGCAGGAATGGGTTACATACTTTTTCATGTTCAATAGTCGATGTCAGACCTCCTCCGATATTATGTCCCGGCAGGACGACGGTATCATCGGGCAGGGTCAGCAGTTTTTCCCTGATCGACGAATACAGGGCTTCTCGGGAGCTTCCAATGAGATTAGTGCTTCCCACGCTTTCTACAAGCAAGGTATCACCGGTCAAGACATATCCTTGAGTATACAGAGACATCGACCCGGGGGAGTGTCCCGGAGTATGAATCACCTCGAGTTTCATTGTTCCCAGTTCTATCGTATCTCCGTCATTCACTCTCACGTCTGCGGGAGGCGAAGGTTTTGCCCGAAACATTCTCATTATGATGAAAGGATGAGAAACCATCATGTCGGCATCACTTTCATGGATTATAATTTTTGCACCCGTTTTTTCTTTCAATTCGGCATTACCGGCAATATGATCGACATGACCATGGGTATTGATAATATACTTGATGTTTATTCCGTTATTTTGTGCTTCCCACAGAATTGCGTCTATATCGGCACCTGGATCAACAACTATTCCGTCACCACTTTCCGTGTCACCGATAATATAAGCAAAAACTGCCATGTGGCCAACTTGCAACTGCTTCAGAAACATATGACCTCTTCTTTATAGCAATATGCTAAAATCAGGGCTTTAACCCATCCGGCGTGCAACGTATTCCCATCCTCCGGTGAGGCAAGGTGATAAAATTTTACATTGAATGAGGAAACGATGCAACGAGCGGTGAGCATACACCGTTTTCAATAATGATACCTTTTAATA
>JAFGQS010000048.1 GCA_016935565.1 Deltaproteobacteria bacterium | reverse complement strand
GAACTCATTGAAGGTTTAAAACTGAAACATGGAATCGTCGAGAAGGAGATCGATTTCCTTTCAAAGGACGGCAAGCGTATTCCTCTCGAGGTCATCACCACGGTACTGAAGGAGGAGGACGGCACTTTCTGGGAACAGGTAATCCTTTTCAGGGACCTCACGGAAATACGGCGTCTGAGGCAGGAAATCGATCGAAGCCACCGCCTGGCATCGCTCGGAAGGCTTGCGGCGGGCATTGCCCATGAAATCCGTAACCCGCTGAGTTCGATAAAAGGATTTGCCACGTATTTCAGAGAACGATATAACGATATCCCGGAAGACAGGAAAACGGCGGACATTATGATTCAGGAAGTTGAGCGCTTAAACAGAGTCATCGGGCAACTCCTGGAATTCGCCCGCCCCATGAATATTCGGTTAAGATCGACTTCTCTTCAGACACTTATCCGTCGATCTTTGAAGATAATCGAGAATCAGGCACGAGAAAACAACATTACCATTTCCTTCGATACTGTACCTGATGTCGAAGACATCATGATTGACTCCGATCGAATGAGCCAGGTACTCCTTAACCTGTATCTAAACGCAATTGAAGCCATGGTGGACGGGGGCACCCTTTCCATCACATTGACCAGGAAAGACTCGGGACAGGCGGTCATCGTAATTTCTGATACCGGAAAGGGTATCGACAGCAAAGACCTGGGGAAGATATTTGATCCGTACTTTACGACAAAACCGTCGGGAACCGGGCTGGGACTGGCCATAGTCCACAGGATTGTAGAAGCTCACCATGGGGAAGTAACGGTGGAAAGTGAACACGGCATCGGGACAACCGTATCCGTTGTTTTACCGGCGTCTGCCGGGGAAGCCGGTGATACCGGCGAGGATTTTTCTTATGAACGCTGACAGTACCGTATTAGTTGTTGACGATGATCAGGCCCACCGGACCATGTTACGGACACTTCTTTCGGGATGGGGCTACACCATTTTTGAAGCGGATGACGGGGATACGGCTATCAGAGAGGTTTACGAGCGGCCTTTTGATCTCATCTTAATGGACATCCGCATGCTCAGGATTTCCGGACTCGAGGCCCTTTCGAAAATCAAGGAATTTAATCCCTCGATTCCCATTATTATCATGACCGCCTTTTCATCCGTTGAAACCGCCGTCGAGGGGTTGAAAAAGGGGGCGTATGACTATCTTACCAAACCGCTCGATTTCGACGAGTTGCGGCTTGCCATGGAACGAGCCATGGATCACACAAAACTGAGAGAGGAAAATCGACGTCTCCGGGAAAGCCTGGGCATCCGGTTTGACCGGCATAATATTATCGGCAGAAGTACGTCAATGGAAAGACTTCTTGAAACGGTAGCCCAGGTAGCACAGGCCGATGCCACGGTTTTGATTACGGGTGAGTCGGGAACAGGCAAGGAATTGATCGCCGGTGCCATTCACTTTAACAGTCCCCGGAGAGACAAACCGTTTGTGAAGATAAATTGCGCCGCCATCACGGAAACCCTTCTTGAATCGGAACTCTTCGGTCATGAGAAGGGCTCTTTTACCGGTGCCGACCGGCGCAAGGAAGGAAAATTTCGCCAGGCCGACGGGGGAAGCCTGTTTCTGGATGAAGTCAGTGAAATGTCGCTTGCCATGCAGGTAAAGCTCCTGCGGGTTCTCCAGGAAAAGGAGCTGACACGGGTCGGTGGTGAAGACGTTATCAAGGTCGATGTGAGAGTGATCGCAGCGACGAATAAAAACCTGTTAGACGACGTCGAGGCGGAACGGTTCCGGGAAGATCTATTTTATCGCCTGAACGTCATTACTCTGAACGTGCCCCCTTTGAGGGAGAGACGGGAAGATATCCCGCTGCTTGCCCAGCACTTTTTGCTGATGTTTTCTGAAAAAAACAATAAAAAACTCAAAGGATTTACACCGCAGGCCATGGATGCGCTTCTGAAATATGACTGGCCGGGTAACATTCGAGAACTCATGAATGTTGTCGAACGGGGCGTTGTTCTTTCACGGGCCCTCTACCTGGATGAGCATGATCTCGCCCTGATCGAGCGGACCGAGGCACCGTCGAAAGAAATACTGAACGGCGACGTGCCGCTTGAAGCGGTAGAAAAAGCCACGATACTGAAAACACTTGAGGCAACAAGCGGCAATAAAAGCGAAGCCGCCAGACGGCTTGGTATAACCAGGAAGACCCTTCATAAAAAACTCAGGAAATACGGTATGATGTAACAACCCGTCTTTATTAAGGAACCATGAAACCGGGAAAGGCAGTACCTTATGACCGGAACACTTGTTAACAGCGGGGCTATCATTGCGGGCAGTCTGATCGGAATCTCGGCGGGG
This sequence comes from Deltaproteobacteria bacterium, assembly GCA_016935565.1. Taxonomy (GTDB): domain Bacteria; phylum Desulfobacterota; class Syntrophia; order Syntrophales; family UBA6807; genus JAFGQS01. Next base: position 8,640 of record JAFGQS010000048.1, on the reverse strand, counting down.
AAACGTCTGCCCGAGCGGATCAAGACGATCATTATGCACGCACTCGGACTGTCCGTGGTTGTGATCGGCCTGAAAATGGCCATCACCGGTACGGATATCGTTGCCACTCTTGGCTGTGTTTTACTCGGCGCGATCACGGGTGAACTGCTGCACATCGAGACAGGGATTGAATGGATCGGTGAACGGTTGAAGAAACGTTTCAGCTCTGATTCTTCGACATTTGTCGAGGGATTTGTGTCCGCGTCGGTTCTCTATCTTGCGGGGGTACTGGTTATTATAGGACCTCTCCAGGAAGGCACGTCGGGAGATGCGAGTACGCTCTATATCAAGTCCCTCCTCGACGGCTCTGCATCCGTGGCGCTTGCTTCATCGTTCGGCATCGGCGTTGCCTTTTCAGCCCTGCCGGTTCTTATTATTCAGGGATCCATAACCCTCCTTGCTTCATCGCTTCTCATCATGCAGGAACCGAATGTCCTCAACGCCGTAACGGCCACCGGCGGCGTTCTCATACTGGGAATCGGCATTAATATCCTGGAATTGAAAAAAATTCGAATAGGAAATTTCATTCCCGCCATCGTGTATGCAATTATCTGGGCTGTAATGTATTGATATGATAATTTCCGTTGAAATCGTAATTGAGGTTTTCGTTTGTCCTGATTGAAATATTCATGCCTTACGGGGATAGGTTTTTATTCCCTATCCCCGTAAGGAACAAAAGAAGGAAGTATACACGGCGAGTGTTCCTATTCAACACCTCTTTGCAAACACGTGTAAGGCATGATCTTATCACGCATTTTTTTACTTCATACGTAACCCCAGCCCGGGAATCGGCGGGAGCCGCATCCAATCCGAAAAATCTCTGTTAATAATCAGGGAACTCTGTTTTTAAGCAGTGCATTTGCTATTTCTTCCTGTGCCTCTTTGATACGCTTTAATTCATGTTTTAACTTTGCTCTTTCTCTTCTTACCGTCATTGTGGTGTCTCCTTTCTCATGATGCATACCGAGTTCTCAAGGCAGCATTTATATGTCAATCAACGCTTTCACCACGTGCACGCGATGTTCTCACATGTTCACTCATTCATAATAAAAGATTCTCCAGTCAGTGAAACTGGACAACCTTCCTGGAGTAATAGGGACGGCTTACCTGGTCGCCGGTCAGACGATCCACGTGTCCACTCATGAAGTTGACCCCAGTTGGCAAATTTGTCTTTCCTCGTCTTTTTGTGTTCGATACCATGGTTTCATCCGCTCCTTTTGTGTTCTGTGGTTCTTCCCTTTCGACGTGTGCAATCTACACTACTGAAAATGTAATCACAATCGGCTTACGTCTGAACTTATTGCCAGACGGCACCTGTTTATCCCATAAGACACAGAACCCCCGTACTGTGAGAAAGCGAAACACCGATTCGTCGGTGTTTCGCTTATGAAACCATCGGTATTTGTCTGATATGTGAAGACACCGTGAGGGGATCAAACGGGACCCTGTTCCGGGAAGAACGAGGTCCTGAGTGAATAGATTATAACTGATTGTGATTACTCGACAAGTTTGTTCTGGACGGCGTAAAGGGTAATTTCAGCATTATTCTTCAAATTCATCTTTTTCAGGATATGGGTTCGGTACGTGCTGATCGTCTTCACACTCAGGCACAGTTCCTCGGCAATTCCCGATACCGTTTTCCCTGAAGCTATCAAGAGCATTACCTGGTACTCTCGATCGGAAAGTGTTTCATGCGGTGCCCGTGTGGCATCGACATCCAGATAGTATGTTAACTCTTCGGCAAGTGAAGAGCTGACGTACCTTCCGCCCTTCGATACTTTTCGTATTGCTTCAATCAACTCATGGGGAGCACTGGCTTTCGTCAAATAGCCCGAGGCGCCGGCCCTGAAGGCTCTTACCGCATACTGCTCTTCAGGATAGATGCTCACAATCAAAATAGGAAGTTTGGGATGTTCACTCCTTAATTCTTTTAAGATTTCCAGCCCGCTTCTGCCGGGCATGGAAATATCCAACAGAACGACCGTATACTTGTTCTTTCGTATTAAATTAAGTACTTCCTGGCCATTGCTCGCCTCACCGGCTACAACCATGTCCGTTGTTTCCGATAACACCTGTTTAAATCCTTCCCGCACAATGGGATGATCGTCGGCAATAAGTATATTGATCTTTGCCATCATGTTTCTCCTTTTCTCTGGATCGGTATATGGACTTTGACCGTTGTTCCCTGATCTTTCTTGCCGGTGATTTTTACTTTGCCACCCCAATGATAGGCCCGTTCACCGATGCCGATGAGTCCGAAAGAGTTGGGCTTGGAAAGCTGCTCTTCCGTAATTCCCTTACCATTATCTTTCACCGTCAGTTCAACTCTATAGTTCCGTACCACGAGACTAATGGTTACATTCGTAGCCTCCGCATGGCGCGAAATGTTCGTGAGTGTTTCCTGGAATATGCGAAAGATGGCTGTTGAAAGATCCTGATCAAGTTCAAGATACTCGGGATTTACCAGGACTTTGCATTTAATTCCCGTCCGTTTTTCGAATTCTCCCGCCTGCCATCCGATAGCTATGGCAAGCCCCAGGTGATCCAGCATGCCCGGCCTGAGATCCATGTAGATCCTCTTGACCGTATTCATGGTCATATCAATGAGTTTTGCCATGGAATCTGTTTTATCCCTCAGGTATGGATAATCGGCAGGTATCTTTTTATTCAACAATACAATATCCATATGTAAAGCGGTGAGTAATTGTCCCAGTTCATCATGAAGCTCGCGAGCAATGCGGGTCCTCTCTTTTTCACGGGCAGACTCAAGGTGAGCCGAAAGATTGCGCAACTGCTCCCGGGATTTTTCCAGCTCGTTCTTTGACAGCTTGCTTTCGGTAATGTCTTCGCAGGTGATAACGATTTTTTTTTCTTTTAAGCTTTCACCGATCCGTGCAGCACTGATCATACAGTCGATATCACGGCCATCCTTACGTCGGCAGGGAAACTCTGTTCTGGAGGTTCGCTGTTTCTTCATCCTGGCATACAGACGCCTGGCAATTTCTCTGTATCCGCTCTCAGACCTGTAAAGAATGCGGGTGCTTTTACCAATCAATTCTTCTGCCTTCCAACCGAAGACGGATTCCACACCGTCGTTTGCAAAGATGATTCTCCGGTTCCGAAGGCCGATAACCGCATGGGGAATTGCCTCTAAAAAAGACGTTTCAAGGGCTTTCAACTCCGCCACCTTATCACGGGCTTCTATAAAGTCCGTAATATCCATGGAATTTCCCAGAACCGCCCGTCCACCTTCATAGGGGATTAATGTAACCGCCTCCATGATCCAGCGAACGTTTCCATCCCTCGTAATGATTCTGAATTCATGGGGGGCGGAACTCTTTCCCTGCAACATTTTCGTGGCATTCTTTCTGACCATTTCCCGGTCTTCCGGATGAACAAGACCCATGGAATTCATACCGACAATATCTTTTTGACTGTAACCGGCATACTTTGCCGCATGGTGGTTAACATACTTGAATGTACCATCCTGAACGACATAAACACCCGCCACCGAGCTTTTCGCCATCGTTCTATAGGCTTCATCTACCCGCTTACGATCGGTAATATCCTCATATGTTATGACGATATTCTTTTCTTTCAGGCTCTCACCGACTCGCGAGGCACTCACCATGCAATCAATGTCTCTGCCGTCCTTTCGTCGGCAGGGAAACTCTGTCCTGAAGGTATGCTCACGCTCCAGCGTGGAATAAAGATCCCTGGCGATCTTGTTGTTATCACCCTCTGTCCGGTAGAATAACCGGGTGCTTTTACCGATTAGTTCCTCCGGCTTCCAGCCGAAGACAAATTGCACACCTTCGTTGGCAAAAATAATGTGTCGATCACGCAGACCGATGACCGCATGGGGTATCGCTTCCAATAATGAAGCCTCAAGAGCCTCCAGTTCGGCCAGCTTGTTACGGGCATTTATCTGTTCGGTGATATCCATGGAATTACCCAGAACCGCTCGCCGCCCTCTGTATTCCGTAGACGAAACGGTCTCCGTCATCCATCGAGTGGTGCCATCTTTTTCTGTCGTTCTGAATTCGTAAGAAGAAGACCTCTCTCCCTTCAGCATTTTTATGGCATGTTCCCGAACCCGCTCTCTGTCTTCAGGGTGGACAAAGCTCATTGACTCCATACCCAGAAGTTCATCTTTACTGTATCCCCAGTACGCTGCCGCATGACCATTCACAAATTGGAATTTTCCATCCTGAACTATATAAAAACCTGCCTGCAGACTGTTCTCCAGAACCTTATACAGTCTTTCTTCAAAGACATTGTCCATCTCCAACTCATTCTCTACCGTCACTGGTTGGTTCACTTCGACTGACTCACCTGCAGTCTTTCTAGTTAGTTTATTGACATGCTTCATGACTAACACTTCCTTCATTATGAAAACCATCTCATCTGTCAGGATTTAAGAAGGTGGAATACTTATAACTAACGGGTTCATTTGTCAATCCCTTATCGTCAGATTAATCGAAGTGATGAGTTCCCGCCACAGACACATGCATCACCGCGAGAAAAGAATGGGCGCACGAGGGAAGATCTTCTTCCGAAATTCCACGAGAGACCAAAGCCTTTATCGCATTAATCGGAAAGAATCTTTCTGTGAATGCAGTTAATACTTTTATCGAGTATTCCGCTGTTATAAACGGTTCGCGAGATGATTCAGGCTTCGTATTTTTCTTTCCGAAAGGATATCCGGCCGGTGAGATAGGCGGATAAACAGAGAAACGCCAGGACGGCAAATCCCCATGTAAACGTACCCGTTGAATCTTTCATTAATCCGAACATGACTGTAAAGACCATGGCTCCCATGTTGGCCAGGAAGTTGATGAACCCGAACATGGTGGCATATGATTCAGGTGGCGTTATCTGTGACGCTACATGAAACAGTGCACCGAAGTTGACGGATGCAAACCATGCAGCCAGAAGTGCCAGGGTCAAAACAAGTACCGGGGACGGGGTTACAAATATTCCGAGAAATACGGCAAACAGTATGACAATAGAGGTGTTAACGATCAAGAGCGGCCGGAATCGAAACAAAATAACGCCGCCCGACAACCTGCCGATTCCGCTGACTAACATAATCAGGGCACCACCCCATGCATACTGGGCGGTTGTCACATCTCTCCAGACTTCGGCAAGCAAAGACGGCACCCAGTTTCCCAGAGTCAGAATCGATCCGAAGGAAAGAGCGTGATATACACCCAGAACCCACCCCTCCTGAACGCGGAAAACCTTCCCGAGGTGCAAAGAGGCAAAGGCCCTTGTATACTCTGACTGTAAGTCTAGCATTCCCAGAATCGCCAGAAGGAAGAGACAGGTCATCAAGGGAAGAATATAAACCCATTGCCAACCGACAGGAAGAAGACGGGGAATGAGGAGATAGGCAACAATACTTCCGATGGAGAAAAACCCGCCGAAAAATGCCTGATACGTGCCGACTCTTCCTCCCGGCGCATAGAGAGCAACGAGTTTCATCGTGGAAGCAACGCTCAGTCCTGTTCCTATTCCCGCGATGACACGACCCAGAATGGCCAGCTCAAGAGGTGGAAACATGATCGGTAACATATGACCGAACATCATGCAAATGAGACTCAAAATCAAGGTCCGTCTCACTCCCCAGCGATCTGTTACCATACCGGCAGGTACCTGCATCAAGGCGTGGGACCACAGTAAGGCACTGATTAAAAGGGAAATGCGCGTATATGAAATATTATAGAATATCATCAACTCATCGAGCGCCGGGGGAATGTTCATGAATATGATCCCCAGATTCAAACCCATTATGATAGAAAAGAGTATCTTGCCGTTCATGGTGATCCCCCCATCATATAATCTGATGAACCCGTTGAAAAAGCGCTGGCATGAGGCTGTTCAGCCTACCCGTAACACAGAGGCATATTCACATGTTCCATACATTGTTTCACACGAGAACGCTGTATTCGCCCTCCCCCCTCTTACGGTGTAGAAAGTAATAAAAGAACGGGGCATCTCCTCACCATGAAAAGATGCCCCTCAGCATGTTTACATACTCTATTCATTATAGCCTGGTAACATTTGTTGCGGCAGGCCCCCGATCGCCTTCTGCCACTTCAAAGCTTACCCGTTCTCCTTCGGTAAGAGTTTTGAACCCGGGCATATTAATTGAAGTGTGGTGCACGAATAAATCCTCACCATTATCCTGTTGAATAAAACCGTAACCCTTTTTATCATTAAACCACTTTACGATACCCTCCGGCACAACGTAACCCTCCTTTCATATACCTTTTTTATTGCCCCATTCAGGTCACTTCCACGTCAGGGAAAGGTCCCTGCAGTACCGGCGTGGCCTGAAAATGCTTCCCGCTTGCCCTGTTTCAGTGAATCACGATTTGATCAGTCGGAAATTTCCTTCGAAAAACGAGTTATTTTCGCAGTTTCTTTCAGTTTGTTAATGTATTGACCGATTTTATTTCTAAGCTTCTGCTGTTTCAGATACTGGTTAAGTTTTTCCTTAATATCATTATATGCAATTACTGTTTCGGGTTTTTTATCGGCAACTTTAATCAGATGGTATCCAAAGCCTGTTTCCACGATATCGCTCACTTCACCTTTCTTCAACGAAAATGCCGCGTCTTCAAAGGGTTTCACCATCTGCCCACGCCCGAAATAACCAAGATCTCCTCCCCTGGCTTTACTCGGACACTCGGATGATTCACCGGCAAGCGTTGCAAAATCACCACCCTCTTTCAGTTTCTTCCGGATATCTTCAAGTTTTGCACGCGCCTTAGCTTTATCTGCTTCCTTTGCCCCGGGATCAACCTTTATCAGAATATGGCTGGCCTGAATCTGTTCGGGTTTCTTAAATCTATTCAGGTTGCCTTCATAGAAGGCCTTCGCTTCCTGATCGGACACCGTAATGTTTTCAACAAATTGTGTATCGATGAATCGTTGAAGCATTAAATCCCGTTTTATCTGAGACCGAAGATCATCAAGAGCAAGGTCTTCTTTTTTCAGGATCTCTTTGAATGTGTTTTCATCAGGAAATCTCTCCTTCACTTGCTGCATCTGTTTGTTGAGTTCTGCATCACTGATCGTAATGTCTTTCTTCTTGCTTTCCTGATAAAGTAATTGTTTGTTGATAAGGCTCTCAAGGACTTCCTTCTTAATTTCCGAAAGATTTAATGTACTTTTCGGCTTTCCCATGCGTAACAGCTGTCTCTGAACTTCAGCCATTTCACGATTAAAATCGGCGCGGATGATTTCGTCTCCGTTCACAACCGCGACGATACCCTTTGAATCTTTTGTCCCTTCCGCTAATGACGGCGAAGCAACCACAGTAAGAGCAGAAACCGCTATCAGTACCCATAGCCACCGTTTCCATCGTATCTTCATCGAATACAATCCTTTCCGTTGAAGGAAAGAAAACCCACATGACACCATCGTAATATTCTCAGGTTCTCATTCCTTTTATCATTACATTACTCTCGCTGTGACTTCAGGATACTGACACAGAGAGAGATATAGGAAGCGCTTAACACTTTTTAGTCAATACGGGCAAGCACTATTTCCGGTAAGAGCATATCATAATTCAAAAATAAACATTGACAAAGATAGTGGCTTTTCTATACAATTCCAATGTCCTATCGTAGTTATCATTTGTCCGTTTTAATTACATAAATTTACATTTTATGTATCAAACGACAAAACCAACCGGAGGGAGGGATTATCAAGCATGAAGAGGAATCTACTGTTTATAGGGCTACTCATCGTTGTTTTCATTACGTTCGGTTGTGCCGGTATGGGTGGAGAATCCAAAAAGGATGAGGGTAAAAACGCACCATTGCCGGCATATTCCGGGCAGAAGATTAAAATTGCCATAATGGATTTTGAGACCAAGGTACCGGGCTATGACTGGAGAGTCGGACGAGGTGCATCCGACATGCTGACCACCGAGCTTGTAAAAACGAAAAAATTCCGCGTGTATGAACGTGATAAGATAGCCAGCGTCCTGAAAGAACAGGGATTTCAGCAGAGCGGTGCCGTTGATCCCACAACCGCCGTCAGAATTGGCAAGATTATCGGCGTCAAATACATACTGACCGGAGCGGTAACCGAGTACGGGCAGTCTCAAACGGGTGTGCATGCCGGTGGCTATGTCAATGTTGGTAAGAAGGGGTACGCTGCCGCCGTCGATGTACGGGCAGTCAGTGTAGAAACGGGTGAAATCGTTTTCGCCGACAGCGGTGAAGGCGAGTTGAAAAGCGTCAATGTATCGGTTATGGGATTTGGTGGCGGTGAAAAGTTTGACAACAAAAAAGCTACCGAATCAATGCGTATGGCCATAAGGAACGTAATGAAAAAAATCTACATCAATATCGACTGATAATGACTCCATCTATTGTCTCAATGAATCGCACCGTATCGCGTTCGATGTGGTGCGATTTTTTTTAAAACTCATTCAACTCGAACACACAGAAAACAAAGGGGTTACCGTCACTATACGGTAACCCCCTCTCTTTATTCATGGTGCCGAAGCCGGGATTTGAACCCGGACAGGCATGCGCCCACTAGACCCTGAACCTAGCGCGTCTACCAAATTCCGCCACTTCG
>JAFGQS010000047.1 GCA_016935565.1 Deltaproteobacteria bacterium | reverse complement strand
GCCGTACTGTATCGCGCCCACTTTCATTCCATGGAATTACAGATGGAGATGACCAGGCAGGGTATTCCTTTTGAGATCAGGTCGGGCCTTCGGTTTTTTGAGCAGGCACACATTAAGGACGTAACGGCATTTATGAGACTTATTGTCAATTCATTCGATGAACTGGCATGGAAGAGAGCATTACAATTGTACGACAGGATAGGCAAGGTAACAGCTCAAAAAATATGGGGATTTGTCGCTCGTCAGAAAGATCCGTTAACATCCGTATTTTCGGACGAATTTTTACAGTGTGTTGCCAAAACAGCAGTACCGGGTCTCTTGAAATTCAGGGATACGATAAATAACATCCTTGATCTTAAGCAGGATAATGGGACGGCAGTAATTATTGGTGCCATACTGGATGGCGGTTATCGGGACTATATGGAGGACAAATACTCGGATGCGAAATACCGTGAGGAAGATCTCGAGCAGTTCGGAAATTTCTCGACACAGTTTGATTCTCTGGAAGAATTTTTAAATGAGATGGCATTATTGACAAATCTAACCGAGGAGAACGAGACATACGGGCATACTGAAAATAATGACAGAATTGTGCTGAGCAGTATTCACCAGGCGAAAGGCCTTGAGTGGTCGACGGTGTTTATAATCTGGTGTGCCGATGGAATGATACCGTTGGACCGGGCATTGAAGGATCCCGGAGGAGATCATGAAGAGCGAAGGTTGTTTTACGTGGCCGTTACCAGGGCCAAGGACCAGCTCTATTTCTGTCATCCTCTGACGGATTATACAAGGGGTATGGGAAGCACCGTACTCCCTCCATCAAGGTTTCTGAAAGAACTGGCGCTTCCACATCTTGATCCTGAAGAGCTGCCCTTCGATCAGTGGATGATTAATGAAATATAATGAGAATCCTGTAATCATATACCCGGTGCATTGTCAATGATTCAACAGGTTCTCAGTGCGTGATGATTATCAAGCAATGATCGTAAGAAATCTTCCACAAAAAAAGAGGGCTGAAATGCCCTCTTTCTTCTTTTTGGTTTCATCGTGATTTTAATATGCGGGAACCAACGCTCCTTCAGGCGGTGTATACGGTCTGGGGGCACCGGCACTTTTTCGTGATTCTTTGATTTCGTCTTCAGTATATCCGGCTCTCGGTATTCTGAATTCCTGACCGGGGTAAATGAGGTTCGGGTCTTTGATTTGATCTTTATTGGCATTGTAAATCAAGGGCCACATGAAAGGATCGTTATATACATCTTCATATTCGGCGATCCACCACAGGCACTCACCTTTTTTCACCACATGTTGTTCAACAACGGGAGCTACTTCCTCCACTACAACCTCTTCCATTACCGATTCCGCCTCTTTAAGTGGTTCTTCAGCAACAGGGGCCCCTTCTTCAACCACACTCGGCGCTTCCATAGCAACTGTCTCTGCTGGCTTTTTGGCACATCCTGAAACGACAAAAACAAGCCCAATGGATAATAAGATAGTTAGTATAATCCTGGATACTCTGTTTTTTTTCATGCCTTCCCTCCTTATGAGCCAAGAAAAACGTTTCGTTCTGTTTCTATTCATTCCTGCACATATAACACTGAATTTATATCGGCAATGAACACCTTTTGTCAAGAGAAAATACAGTGTCAGGAGAACAGAAATTCTTTTTATCTCGATAACATCCTAAACAATTTTTAAAGAAAGCTCCATAAGCTGCTCGATACTGACTGCTGAAGGTGCATCGGTGAGAAGACAGGTTGCTCTCTGAGTTTTTGGAAATGCAATAACATCTCTAATTGATTCTACTCCGGTCATCAGCATAATAATTCTGTCAAAACCGAAAGCTATTCCCCCATGGGGCGGTGTGCCGTATTCAAGTGCATCAAGGAGAAAACCGAATTTAGTTCGTGCCTCTTCGTCTGTTAACCCGAGTGCCTTAAATATCAGAGACTGCACATCCTGTTTGTGAATTCGTATACTTCCACCTCCGATTTCCGAACCGTTGAGAACGAGATCATACGCTCTGGCTCGCACGTTGGCGGGGTCTGTTTCCAGAAGCGCCAGGTCTTCTTCCATCGGTGACGTAAATGGGTGATGAGTGGCGATGTACCGTTTTTCCCTGTCGCTGTAGTCAAACATGGGAAATTCCGTGATCCACGTAAACGCAAAGACTGAAGGATCGATAAGATTCAATTTTTCGGCAAGGTGAATTCGAAGATTGCCGAGGGTATCATGAACGATGCTGGGAGTATCGGCGACTATGAAGATTACATCACCTTCTTCTGCTTCCATTTTCTTATTGATCTCGGTAATTTCTGTTGGTGATAGGAATTTAAAGATTGGTGATGTCCAATCTTTTTCTTTGACCCGTGCCCAGGAGATACCCTTTGCGCCATATGTCATTACATAATTATTAAGGTCATCAAGATCCTTACGAGAAAGGCGTTTTCCGTCTTCCACTTTTATCGCCTTTATAACTCCTCCTCTCCCTACGATTTCAGAAAACACCATGAAGTCTGAATTTTCGAGAATATCAGTGAGATCTCTCAGTTCAAGGGTAAATCTGGTATCGGGGTTATCCTTTCCGTATCGTTCTATGGCTTCGTTATAGGTGATTCTCGGGAAGGGTAACCGGAGTTCCTTGCCGAGAACCGTTTGAAATATGTGTGCCATGAGCCCTTCATTGATACTGATGATGTCATCTTCCGAGACAAAAGACATCTCTATGTCGATCTGGGTAAATTCTGGCTGACGGTCTGCTCTCAGATCCTCATCACGAAAACATTTCACGATCTGGTAATACTTGTCGAATCCGGAGACCATGAGCAGTTGTTTGAAAATCTGGGGAGACTGTGGCAGAGCAAAGAACATACCGGGATTGACTCTGCTCGGAACAAGATAATCACGTGCTCCTTCCGGGGTGCTCTTTGTTAAAAAAGGTGTTTCGATTTCAACAAAACCGTTTTTCTGGAGATAGTTTCTGGTTTCTGCCGCAGCCCTGCTTCTCAATATAAGGTTTTGTTGTATCGCTTGACGCCTCAAATCGAGGTATCGATATTTAAGTCGGAGATTTTCGGAAATTTCCGCATCAGTATCGAGGACAAAAGGAGGCGTCCTGGATTCATTGAGGATTTCCAGTTCATCAACCATGACTTCTACATCCCCCGTTTTCATAGAGGGATTTTCCATGTCGGGAGGTCGAGCCCTCACCGTTCCTTTCAGGGCAAGCACATACTCACTCCTTATTCTATGAGCTTCCCCGTGTATTTCGGGATTCACTTCCGGATTGAAGACGACCTGTGCCAGACCGACTCTATCTCTCAGATCTACAAAGATAACGCCGCCGTGGTCCCTCCTTCGATGAACCCACCCCATGAGAATAACCTCACTCCCGATATGGGAAGTTCTTAATTCACCGCAGTAATGACTTCTCTTTTTTCCTGTAATAAATCGAGACAACGTTTTTTAACCTCTCATAGTAACAGTATTTATATTTTCACATTTTCAAATTCAATGTTCTTCAATTCATCAACAACGGCATTGATATCTGTAAGAACTATAGTTGACTGTTCACCTGTTTCCATGTTTCTCAATGTCGCAACCTTATGTTCTATTTCTGTCTGTCCGACAATGAGTGTATAGTAACTTTTTAATTTGTTCGACCTCCTCATCTGACTTTTCAGACTTTTATCGAAAAAATCTATTTCTGTCCTGATGCCTTCCAGACGAAGTTTATTCATTATAGTATAGGCAAATTTCTGTGCCTCTTCTCCGAGAGCCGCAATAAAAAGATGAGGACGGTTTTCAAAATACTCATTTTCCATTGGGATCATTGAAATCAGGCGCTCAAATCCGATAGCAAATCCAACACCCGGTATATCTTCTCCACCGAGCTCCTGTGCCAGACCGTCATATCGACCGCCTCCTGCAACGGCGTTTTGTGCTCCCAAAGATTCTGTGATGACCTCAAAAGCCGTCTGTGTGTAATAATCAAGTCCGCGGACCATTCTTTCGTTAATGTAAAATGCAACGTCAAACATGGTCAGATATTCTTTCACATTCGCGAAATGCTGTCTGCATTCATCACAGATATAATCCAGTATGACCGGTGCCGATGCAATAGTTTCCTGACATGTGTCGACTTTACAGTCAAAGATTCTCAAGGGGTTTGTTTCAAGGCGTCTCCGGCAGTCCGGGCAGAGAACGTCCTCTTTGTCCCTGAGAAATGTGATGACGGTTTCACGAAAGAGAGGCCGGCATTGGGGACAGCCCAGGGAATTGATTTCAAGTTTTAGATCGGACAATCCAACGGAGGAGAGGAAATGAACAAGCATGAGCATAAGCTCAGCATCGACCCGGGGATCGTTGAGTCCGATAATCTCAACGTCTATTTGATAGAATTGTCTGAACCTTCCCTTTTGCGGTCTTTCACGTCTGAACATGGGGCCTATGGTAAAGAGTTTCGATACAGGGTCTGCTTCATGCATATTGTGCTCGAGGTACGCACGGATGATCGATGCGGTTGCCTCGGGGCGAAGCGTCAAATATTCATCTCCTCTGTCACAGAACGTGTACATCTCTTTTTCGACGATATCGGTCGTTTCGCCGATTCCCCTGACGAAGAGTTCGGTTTTTTCAAGAATGGGGATCTTTATCTCGCAATATCCGAAATCTTTGAATATGTTTCGGGCCTTTTTTTCAACAAAGGACCACTTTTCAGTTTCCCCGGGTAATACGTCTTTGAATCCTCTAACTGAAGTAATCTTTTCCATAGAATTCCACGGTATATTTTATTGTGATGTTCCCTCATATACGGAATCAGAATCGATAACATATATCTTTTCTAAAGGCAATATATAATCATTTGCGAGACATGAGTACAAAAAATAAATTTTTGTGTCTTGTTTATGGCCGAACGGCTCCTTTCGGAATCCGGCATTTGACTGTAATCCTTTTTCCGTCTGTTTTGATAATAACGGCACCATCGTTATCTGTTCTGAATATTTGTGCGCCACTATTCTTATATCTTTCCAGTACATCCGGGTGAGGGAAACGAAAAACATTATCAGCGCCACAGCTGATGATTACAATCTTCGGTTGAACCGCTTTGAGAAACGGGATTGTACTTGATGTATCGGACCCATGGTGCGGTGCCGTCAGAAGGGTGCTTTCTAAATTATTTCCATTCCTTACGAGATTCATTTCAACAGCTTCTGTAATGTCTGCAGGAAACAGCATGCTTGTTTCTCCATAGGTCATTTTCAGTACGATACTATTATTGTTGAAATCGTTTCTGCCGGGAGCGGCGGCTTGACTTGCAATAGGGTGTGCCGGATGTAATACTTTTATAACAGTGTTTCCGATTGTAATATCCGGTGTATTTTTGCTTACGATTCGGTGAAAAATATTCTTTTTTCGTATGATCTTCATAAATTCTTTATACAAATCGCAATTTGAATATTCCCCGTTCGACCATATTTCATCAACATCAAAATGTTCAAGGATATATATGAGACCGCCGAGGTGGTCCTGGTCAGGGTGCGTGAGAACGACGATATCAATCTTTTTGATCCTTTGGTGCCAGAGGAACGGGGCTACAACATATCTGCCGATATCAAATTTTGTGTCATAGAACCCTCCACCGTCAATCAACATTTTTTTTCCACCGGAGAATTCAAGGAGCGTAGAACTACCCTGGCCCACATCGATGACTGTTGTCTGTAAGTATCCTGTATTCGTTCTACTCATGTGCACATGGACAATGTCGACGAAAGATACAATGGCAATACCCACGAATCCCGCCATAACAACAGCACCTGTTCGTTTATATTCGCTATGTTCCGTACGTGTTTTCTTCCGGTTCCATGTGTCAATGAAATACACTGCAAGAGTGACGAACAAATAGTACAGAGCAATTTCAAAGAGCGTCGGTGTGGTGATGAAAACAGAGGATAACGAAAAAGATGCGAGATAGTTAATTAACGAAACGGCAGCACCAACAAAGAAAGAAGCGATTTGAATTAAGACAATGGCAAGAGAACTCGCAAAGGGAGTAATAACAATGGCTGTCAGGCCGAGAGGAAGAACGACGAAGCCGATAACAGGTATTATCAGAACGTTTGAGAGGAGCGTAATGGTCGATATTCTGTTGAAATAAAATGCAATTAACGGAAGCGTGCCAATGGTCGCAGCGAGCGAAGCGAAAATAAAAAGGAGTACAGTAGTAATAACTTTCCGCTTCACCGTCGAAGATGACATCGATTCGTGGGAATCATCGTGAGGTATAAAGGCGGACAGGCGGGGGACGATCATCAGAAGTGCAGCAACAGCTGTGAACGAAAGCTGAAAAGATATATCGAAGAGAGATGCCGGAGCAATAATGAGAATAATAAAGGCTGCAAGAGCCAGTATATTCAAAAGGTCTCTTTCTCTTCCAATCAGGATGGCCACCAGAAAGGTCAGTATCATGATAGTCGCCCTCACTGTTGAAATTCCGAAGCCGGCAACAAATGCATAGATTATAATGGGTAACATGGCGAAGAGAACGGAAATCTTGAGCATATCAAATCGTAAAAGAAGATATTCGGACGATCTCATTATGATTTTGATGATGGATAAAGACAGGAAGGCGATAATCCCGATATGCAGTCCCGATATGGCCAGGATGTGAGAAATTCCTGTACGTTTGAAACTTTCAAGTAAAACATCAGGTATTTCTCCTTTTTCGCCGAGGAGAAGAGCTTGCAGGATTTTTCCATTTTCATCGGGTGCCGTTTCTGAAATAAGATTTCTGATCGATGTTCTAAAGTCTTCGAGACGGATCTTAAAACAGTTTCCTCTGTTTTCTCTTATGAGAGCTATTTTTGACGGATTATTGATGAAGCCCCGAACTCGAACATTCCTGAGCAGAAGGTATCGTTTATAATCGAATCCGCCGGGATTATTGAAGTTGTGCGGCATTTTAATTCTTGTTTTCGCCCTGATGACATCGCCGTACTTGAATTGTCGTTTGTTTCCCATAACAGAAAGCAGAACGTTCCCTTTCACAGGTATCTCATGTCCATTTGTGATAATTCGCATTGATTCAACGATGAGAACGGTCTTATGAGGAAAAACACCGGGATTTTTACTTATCATACCTTCCAGAGTAATCAGATTCTTACCGGCATAACAAGATATGTCATCTTTCCCAGGCCGTTGATGAAGGTAAAGATTTATGTTGAGGATGCCGAGAAAGAAAAATGAGACGATCAACGAATAAAAAATAAAAGCACGCCTTTTTGCTTTTATGGAAAAGAAAAGAATGCCGAAAGAGATAACAAGGAGTGCGAGAGCAAATGTGGTAGACAGGTGAACCAGGCCTCCGGCTGTTATTCCGGCGATCAATGCCACAAGCAAAGGGATGAGAGGTCTTTTCATGACAGGAAAAAGGGAAACATTTAATATGGTTTCGGTATATTAAATGAAATTGTTGTCGGTGTCATCAAATTAATGTAAAAATGGCACATAGTATAGCGTTACCTCACTGTATGTTCTGTTCTTAACGTGTATCGATTGTAATTTTATTGAGTATTTTTGATATTATGTGTATAACTAGTTGAAAAATTTTATAAAATGAAAACAGAAGAATGCAGGATTGCCGGGCCGGCGAATGTCCTTACGGTGATTAAAACGGCATGATCGGTTGCTGAGTTCGATGGAAAGAGAAGCATACAATAACGAAAATCAGGAATTACGGCTCCGTTGGCTCATGTTGTCACGGGTCGCGATTGTTTCTTTTCTTCTTGGCATTGCAGCCTTTATCCAGGTCAAAGGAACCGAATCATTGTCACCGGTGTCACTCTATTCTGTCTACTTACTCATCGGCATTACCTATTTCCTTTCCCTTTTTTATGCATATTTATTGAACAAAAACAATAATATCGAATTTAATGTTAACATTCAGAGTCTTTTCGATATCGTCTTGATTACGGTTCTTGTCTTTGTGACGGGCGGTATCGAGAGTATCTATTCTATGCTGTATCCCCTCGTAATCATCTATTCCGTACTGTTCCTTGGCAAAAGAGGGGGAATACTGATTGCTTCAACCGGTGGTATCCTCTATGGACTGTTAATCGATCTGGAATTTTATAATGTCATACAACCTATCTACAATGTTGGTCATATATATAACTCCAGTGCAGGGTATGTCTTCGCAAGAATATTCATCTATATCGTTTCGTTCTATATTATCGCCATTCTGACAAGCTACTTGGTTGAAAAAGAGAAAACTGCCAGGGTACTGCTTTCAGAAAAAGAGAGTGCCTTTGATCAACTCGATTTGCTCCATCGGAGTATCATTGAATCCATCGACGCCGGTATCATGACCATTGATCTTCAAGGATTTATAAAATCATTTAACAGGGCTGCAGAAAGGATTACCGGTTTTTCATTTTCTGAAATCAGGAATAAAAATATTGGTGAGATATTGAAGAATCTTATTGATATTATTGATGGAGAATCTGAGGAAGGCGGAGACAGTGTATGGGGGGCTGACCGGAAACCACAAAAAAGATACGAAACAACTATCACAGCTAAGGATGGGCACCCTGTCATATTGGGATTTTCACACTCAAATCTCATGGATGGTAAAAGCAAAAAAATAGGGCAGATATTGATTTTTCAGGATTTAACCTCAAAAAAGGAGATGGAACGGGAGGTTGAAAAAAATAAACGGCTTGCATTTATCGGTGAGATGTCCGCTGTCCTCGCTCATGAATTGAGGAATCCTCTCGCATCATTAAGCGGATCAATTCAGATCTTGCAAAGAGATCTCGAATTGGAGGGGACCGATCAGAAACTTATGGATATAATTCTCAGAGGAAAGGATCAACTGGAAAACCTGGCGAAAGATTTCCTGCTTCTTGCAAGACCGAACCCGGGAAATAGAACAACGATAAATGTCAAAAAAATAATCCATACCATTGTAGAATCTGATCGATGCGGTCCCGATTGGAATGACCCAATTACGATAGAGGAAGAGTGGGGTGATTGGAACAATGTTTATGGAAATGAAGTTGAGATACGACAGGCACTGGGAAATATAGTGATGAATGCCCTTCAATCAATGCCTGAGGGGGGAATTTTAAAAATTAAGACTGATACGCTTGTGACACAAGACAAAGAATTCCTTCAGATCAATATCGAGGACACGGGAATTGGGATCGGGAAGGAACATCATGACAAGATATTGGAACCGTTTTATACGACAAAGGAAACGGGAACAGGGTTGGGACTTGCTATCGTAAACAGGGTTATCGAGAGCCATGGGGGAAATTTCACCATTGATAGTAAGTTGAATGAAGGAACGCAATGTATTATTCTGCTTCCCATAGACTCAGACAGGAGTTCATAAATGACTAAAATCCTCGTTGTTGATGATGATCAAGGCATGAGAGACTATCTCGAGATTATGTTGACGAGAGAAGGGTATGACGTCACAACCGCTTCCGGGGGAAGGGAGGCAATAAGTGTCTGTAAGAAGAAAAAATTTGATCTGGTTATTTCTGATCTGAAAATGCCGAAGATTAACGGGATTGATGTTTTAAAAGCGATCAAAGAACATTCGCCGGAGACAATGGTTATACTCATTACCGGCTATGCCTCAGGAGAAACGGCAGTCGAGGCCATGAAAGAGGGTGCATATGACTATCTTGAAAAAAATTTCACCGTCGATGATCTCAAATCTACCATACAAGATGCACTGAGTAAGAGGGGAATAAAAGAGGAAGATGCTCGCTTTATAAAAGGCAGAGAGGATGCCGTTTCCTTTGAAAGTATGATAGGGAAAAGCAAAGAGATATTGAAAATTTATTCCCTCATCAAAAAAGTGGCGGATACGCTGGCCAATGTTCTCGTCCTGGGTGAAAGTGGAACAGGAAAAGAACTTGTTGCCAGGGCGATTCATAAAAATAGCTCACGGAATAATCATCCCTTTGTTGTGATAAATTGTGGCGGTGTTCCCGAAAATCTCCTGGAGAGTGAGTTTTTCGGATACATGAAGGGTTCCTTCAGCGGTGCTTACTCGGATAAACCGGGCCTGTTCGAAGTTGCTCACGGTGGAACAATCTTTCTTGATGAGATCGGAGAGTTATACCCTTTTTTGCAGGTAAAACTGCTCAGAGTCGTGCAGGAAAAGACTTTCAGAAGGTTAGGGGGGGCTGAAGACATTACAGTGGATGTCAGGATTATATCTGCGACAAATCAGAACCTGCAGGATAAGGTAAGAAATGGAGAATTCAGAGAGGATCTCTATTATCGGCTGAATGTTATTCCCATTACACTACCACCTCTGAGGAAACGAAAGGAAGACATTCCTGTTCTCGCTGAGTATTTTATAAAGAAATATTCGAAAGAATTCGGAAAAGAAGTAAAAAAGATATCACCGTATGCACTGCAGCTCCTCATGAAGTATCCCTTTCCCGGCAATGTGAGAGAGCTTGAAAACATCATTGAACGCAGTGTTGCCCTGGAGACGGGCAATATAATTTTACCTGAGACGCTTATCATATCGGAAGAGGAACAGGAAGATCTGGCATCAATTTCAGACAGTGATTTTAATAAAGAAGGGATTAACTTGAATGAAGAGGTACGAAGGATTGAAAAACAACTCATTGAAAAAGCGCTGAAAAAGTCGAATAACTCAAAGACGAAGGCTGCCAAGTACCTTAACGTAAGTTATGATTCTCTTCTGTACCGGATTGAAAAACTTGGTATCGAATGATCTGGTGAAAATTTCTGTAGTTCGGTGAAAATAACCGGTTCCTCCCATCATGCTGAAATCATAATTACGGTGAATATTATAGAGGTCCATGAAAAAACATTAAAATAAGAAGGGTTACCATTGAATTAGTATATTTTTTATTATATATTGGCTTTCGTGGCATGGTCATTGCTTTATTACTTACAACAACGAGACGAAACAAAAAAGATGTAAAATTTGACTGAGGGGGTGATAGATAGAATTACAAAGTGCAGTGTTAAGGATAACAGAAAATAAACCGACTAAATAAATAATTAGATAATTAATGAAGGAGGCATGAAATGTTAAGGCAATTGAGGAAAAAGAGGAACCAGAAAGGTTTCACGCTGATCGAGTTGATGATCGTTATCGCGATTATCGGCATTCTGGCGGCTATCGCTATCCCGAACTTTATCAAGTACAAGAAAAACGCCCAGGATGTCGCGGCCAGGGCAGCTGCGAAAAATGCGTACACCGCTGTAATGGCCTATCTGTCGGATTACGCGACTTCGACGTGGGCTAGTATTGTTGATGCTGATGGAACGGGTAAGCTGGCAACAGGAGGATTCAGGAATACGGAAGGTGTTACTACCACTAAAACGGCAAATTTAATTACTTGTACACCGGCTGGTGGAGCTCACTATTATGAGGTTACCGAAGCGGGAAGTATTACAGAAACTGCGAAGTAGTAAATTGCGGTCAGGTCTACACACTTAACAACATGATTCATGAAGAAAAAAGAGAAGGAAGCCTGGTGCTTCCTTCTCTTTTTTTGTACCTCAGTGAGAAAATGTGGTAAACAGCGATAATACTTCCCGGTATAAAAGTTGCTGGTTTCTCCCATACGCGGCTTGTCCAATGTCATTAACTCGGGGAAATGGTGTTTTAAGGTCCCACAAGGGGGATTTTCGAGGAGATTAACCCTTAAGGTGATGACAGTGAGTAATCTCCCTGATAAAACAGCAAACTGCCTGGAGCTGTCTGGAACCTCCTCTTAATAGAAGCGCCTATACGATAAAAACCGGTATTGATGAAAAATGATCGAAAAACGGTGGGTCAGTAAAACTGTAACAATTTCGTTATATGCCGTGATTACGGGAATCCTGATCATAGAAGTTTTCCTTAACCTGACTCCCCCCGTATCAAGGGACGCCCTTATCCATCATCTGGCAATTCCAAAGCTCTGGCTGACTCATGGAGGATTTTATGAGATGCCCTGGGCAAGTTTTTCCTACTATCCCATGAATATCGATCTTCTTTATCTCCTATCCTTGTATTTTAAAAATGATATAGTACCGAAATTTATCCATCTTGCCTTTGGCATCGGCATCGGCGTGCTGGTATATCGATATCTCGGAAAGAGGTTCGGCAGAAACTGGGGGCTTCTTGGCTTTCTGATTTTTTTCAGCACACCCGTCATCGTGCGACTGTCAACGACAGTCTATGTGGATCTGGGAATGGCATTTTTCACAACGGCGAGTGTGCTAGCCTGGATTAAGTGGCAGAGTGAAGGCTATAAAGATCTTAAATGGTTCATACTCTCAGCAGTCTGTATGGGATTGGCAGCGGGGTCTAAGTATAATGCCCTGATCGCATGGTTTTTCTTGAACCTCATGGTGGTTTTTTATTATTCACGGGATACAAGAAAAGGGCTGCAGGCCGTAAAGTTCGGCGTTGTGTTTTTTGTTGTCACCCTTTTTGTTGTATCACCTTGGTTTATCAAAAACTATATACAGACGGGAAACCCCATCTATCCGCTGTTGAATAATCTCGTCGGATTTCTCCATGATACGGGTAAAGCGGGCGGCAGTCTCGCGGCGTCTACCGATGGAAACTGGTCTTCCAGCATTTTTCAGAGAAGAGCAGTCATGTTTGGTGAAGAATTCTGGGAGATCCTCTTTATCCCCGTACGGATCTTTTTTCAGGGGAAGGACAGCTCGCCTCAGTATTTTGACGGCGTTCTGAACCCGATTCTCATCGTGATGCTGCCGTTTGCTTTTCTGAAGAAAGATTTTGGCCGTGACAGGTTGTTTTTCATTTTGTTTTCGGTCTTTTTCCTCCTCATGGCCTGCTTTATCACGATCATACGTATCAGATATATTCTGCCGATCATACCGTTCCTGGCAATTTTGAGTGTTATGGGAATAAGGAATTGTATTGAATGGACAAAGCGGCTGCCCCGTCCGGTCGGCCACATCGGCATCATTATGATATCTTCTATAACCGTAATCCTGGTTGCTCTTAATATTTTGTATCTTAAAGATTGTTTTTATACTATAAAACCGGCGAGGTACATTTTTCATCGAGAGACGAAAGATGAATTCCTGATCCGGAATATCGGGTACTATCCGGCAGTCAAATATATCAACGAAAACCTGCCCGATGATTCAAGAATATTTTTTATGTTCATAGGGAGGCAGGGCTACTATCTTGATCGGTCATACTATTATGATTCTTCTTTCGGGATGAAGACCATAGAAAACATGGTGAAAGCGTCGAAGGATAGACGTGATTTCCAGGAATATTTATATTCCATGAAATCCACCCATATCCTGATGCGAACCGATCTGTTCAATAAATACCTGCGCGACAATTTTTCCGAGGAGACAATAGGGAGGTTCCTGGGTCTCGCAAAAGATTATTGGAGGCCTGTTTATGCGTCGAACGGGTATGTTGTGATGGAAGTGAAGAAATGATAACGAAGAATAACGATATTACATTGAATATGAGGTGTCAATTTCCTGACGGCACACGATATGCTTTTGTTGTCATAGCCCTGTTTGTATTTCTCATCATCATATATGGAAACAGCTTTCATGGTGAATGGCATTTTGATGATAAGTTGAATATCCGGCAAAATGTTAACGTCCATTTAAAAGATCTGTCCTGGTCTGAGATTAAAGAAACCTTTTATTTTAGAGGAAGAATTTTAAGGCCCGTTTCTTATTTTAGCTTTGCCCTGAACCATTACTTTGGCGGTCTTAATGTATTTGGGTATCATGTGGTTAATCTGGTCATCCATTATATGAGCGCCATATTTTTATTTCTCTTTATATATAATACCTTGAGGCTTCCCCTCCTCAGGGAGCATTACGATACAAATGCTTACTCCATCGCACTCCTGTCAACTTTTTTATGGGCAATAAGTCCTGTTCAGGTTCTTGCCGTAAGCTATATCGTTCAGCGAATGGCAAGTATGGCGGGAATGTTCTATATCATGGCTATGTATTTCTATCTCAAGGGAAGAACTTCTGATGATCTACGGAGGGGCATGGCATTTTTTGTTGTATGCACCCTTTCCGCCCTTTTATCATTTGGCAGCAAACAAAATGCTGCAATGTTGCCCGTGAGCCTCTTTGTCTATGATCTGTTTCTCATTCAGGGGATAACCGGAGAGAATGTAAAAAAAACCCTTAAGGTTGTTATTCCTCTCTCGGTTTTCCTTGTCCTTGGGATGTTCTATATGGAGTTATCATCTATTATGAATGGTTACAATGACAGACCGTTCACACTTGCGGAGAGGCTCCTGACCGAGCCACGGGTGATGATCTTTTATGTTTCACTCTTGCTTTATCCGATTCACACGCGCTTCGCCTTGTTGCATGATATCGATATCTCCCGGACACTATTTGATCCATGGACAACTCTGCCCGCGATTTTACTGATTGTTTTCATCAATGGTTATGCCATCGCTGCAGCCCGAAAGAGACCTCTTATTTCTTTTTGTATTATTTTTTTCTTTCTAAACCATGTGATTGAAGGCTCCATCTTTCCGCTGGAGCTCATTTATGAACATCGTAACTATATTCCATCAATGTTATTTTTCGTTCCGTTGGCGACCTTCATGTTGAGCGTGCTTGATTATGTGTCATACAGGAAAATCATGCGACTGGTCCTTGCACTCGGAATAGCGTTTCTGTTGTATGACCAGGGGTATACCGTTCATGCGCGAAACGAGATATTAAAAACTGATCTAAGCTTATGGACGGATAACGTTACTAAATACCCGAATCTGAGCCGACCTCATAATAATCTCGGCTGTGTGTACTTTAACAAAGGACTTCAATATGAAGCCTTTCGCGAGTTCAAGAGTGCAACACAGTTGAATAGATACATGAAACTGCACAATGCGGCTGTTTTTCATTATAATTTTGGCCAGTTCTATCAAACCGTAAGAAAGGATGAACTGGCCCTTGCACAATTCCAAAAGGCTTACTTCCTTCGTCCGAGCTATGCTCCGGCTTTATTCGGCATAGCCATGGTAGAACTGAAAAAAGGGAATACAACAGCGGCATACACGCACATCACTCAAGCCTTGGAAATCAACCCTCACAGCGCCAGGCAGCATGGACTTCTCAGCCTTATCTTATTGAGACTCGGCCGGCTTGAAGCAGCCTTGGTGGAGTCTCAAAAGACTCTGGAGTTGAATTCCGAAGATACTCTTCCAGTCGCTGTTATCGCTGAGGTATTCAGAGAGAAGGGGGAGACAGAGAAGGCAATTAAGCAATGGGAGGCATATAAGAAAAAGAATCCGCAGAGTGTCAACGCCCATTTTGCCTTAATCGAATTATATTCTTCTGCGGGGAATAAGGAACTTCTCGCTGAAACGATCGGCCGATTAATGGATTTAAAAGGGGATAAAAATATAATGAATTTTATTCTGGATAGCACACAACATGTCGGTTTGTCTGCATATATCCCTGATACGGAGAGAATGTTGGCCATAATAAGGGGTAATATTCAGGATATCAATCTGAAAAAAGCTGACAAATAATGAATATTTTATGTGGCGATCTCGATAAACTCTATTTTGCCGAGTTCTCATAGTATAACTATTGACTTCTGGATTCTTTGATATAATTATACTCAATCATGTGATAGTAAAATGTTGCTCGATGGGAGTCTGTTAAATGTATAAAAATAAATCAATCTGTGTTGTTGTCCCGGCTTATAATGAAGAAACACAAATATCCAACGTGATTGAAACTATGCCCGATTATGTTGATAACATCGTCATTGTCGACGATGTCAGTAATGATGAAACTGTAAAAGTTATAGAGCAATGCCGGCGGGTAAACGAAAAAATAGTTCTCATTAAACATGAAGCAAATCAAGGTGTCGGCGGTGCCATCGGGACCGGTTATAAGTGGGCCCGGGATAACAATTTTGATTGTGCTGTTGTTATGGCCGGTGACGGCCAAATGGATCCTGATGATCTGGCAGGATTGCTTGACCCCGTCGTGGAAGATAGAGTGGATTGCTCCAAGGGAAACAGACTTTTTACCGGTGAAGCCTATAAGAAAATTCCCAAGGTCAGATATTTTGGCAATGCCTTTCTTTCATTTCTGACTAAAGTCGCATCAGGTTACTGGCATATTGCCGACTCTCAGTCGGGGTATACGGTAATCAACAGGAAAATACTCCATACCATTGACTGGGATACGATGTATAAACGTTACGGCCAACCGAACGATCTTCTGGTGCGTCTCAACGTTTTCAATTTCAGAATTACCGATGTACCTGTTCAGCCTGTCTATAACATTGGTGAAAAATCGGGCTTAAACATTAGTAAAGTCGTCTTTACTATCAGCTGGTTATTGACCAGGATGTTTCTCTGGAGAATGAAGGAAAAATATATCATTCGAGATTTTCATCCGCTGATTCTATTTTACATGCTCGGAGGATTGTTTAGTTTAATGACCGTAGTATTGTTTGTTAGATTATTTTATTATTGGTTCTCGACAGGCCATATTCCGCCCATAAACGCACTTGCAGCCATGTTCTCTTTTATGAGTGCGAGCTTGTTCACGCTTTTTGGGATGTGGTTTGATATGGAGTACAATAAAGACTTAAAAGATAAATGATTAAGACCGACAAATCATTTTATCGAATTATAGTAATTGTGATTAATTAACGAATAAGTTCCTTCCGGAAAAACCATTTCAGCACACTTTGGCGTAATCCTTGCTTTAATTTAAAAATCGTGCATGTGGCAGATAAAAAGTTGACAGTATCTTGC
>JAFGQS010000046.1 GCA_016935565.1 Deltaproteobacteria bacterium | reverse complement strand
GGGAACTGAAGAAAGATCTCGGCCGGCTGCAGTCACACCTGGATATGCTCAGAATAGGAGCGTATGAAGCGGCACGTATGCTTGACAGCGGCACCGATCACCCTGAATTTCTCTCGTTGCTGCTTGCGTTCCGAAATCTGGCGGGCGATTTTCAAGGATATCTGAAGACCATGATAACGGCATCAGGGATCAAAGAAAATGAGGATTTTAAAACCCTGACACACGATCTGACCAATACGATCAATATTGCACGATATGTGGCGGTATTAAAACAACAGAAGCTGGGAGAATCCCTGCTGAGAAAGGAAAACAATAATGACAGCAGTCCATAACGAAAAAATCGCTTCCATCGAAAGCATTCAACGGTCGTTCAAGGAAGTCGATTATATATGCAGCAAATCGATCGCAACAACACTCTATCTCGCATTTCGCCTCAACAAACCAATCCTGGTGGAAGGACCGGCAGGCGTGGGAAAAACTGACCTGGCAAACAAAACGGCGGCATTCCTTGATCTCCCGCTCGTCCGCCTTCAGTGTTACGAAGGGCTCGATGAATCGAAGTCGTTATATGAATGGAAATACGGAAAACAGCTCCTCTATACGCAGATTTTGAAGGACAAGTTAAACGATATCGTGAAAGAGACAAACAATCTCGCCGAATCGATCGATGCGCTCCACCGATATGACGATATATTCTTCTCAAAACAGTTCCTGGAACCGAGACCGCTTCTCAGCGCCCTCCAGCATCAAAGCGGCTCCGTTCTTCTCGTGGACGAAATCGACAAATCAGACGATGAATTCGAGGCATTTCTGCTTGAAATTCTATCAGACTTTCAGGTTTCCATCCCGGAAATCGGAACCATTAAAGCAGAATCCATGCCGTTTGTCTTCCTGACAAGTAATAATACCAGAGAGTTGAGTGATGCGTTGAAACGCCGCTGTCTCCACCTCTTTATCCCCTTCCCCGAACCTGAACTGGAACGTGAAATTATTAATGTCAGGGTTCCCGACATCTCCGAGAATCTCCGGATACAACTTGTTGATTTTATCCAGCAGGTGAGAAAGCTTGATATCAAGAAACTCCCGTCGATCAGTGAGACGATCGACTGGGCCAGAGTTCTCCTCCTGCTCCATGCCGATAAGTTGAGCAAAGAAACCGTCAGGGACACACTCAACGTGTTTTTAAAGTTTGAAAACGATATCACAGTGGTCAATGATAAGATTCATGAATTGACGCAACATGCTCTGAAAGAGGCACAGGGTTGAAACAATGGAACAGGTTCTTGCAAATTTCATCGTAGCCCTTCGCAACGCCGGGGTTCGTGTATCGGTATCGGAAAGTATTGATGCTGCCAATACCCTTGATATCATGGGTTATAAAGATAAGGTACTCCTCAGGACATCGCTTGCGGCCACCCTGGCAAAAACACTGAATGAAAAAGAAATCTTTAATACGTGCTTCGATCTTTTTTTCTCGTTCGATGATTTTCCAGAGGATCATAATGGTTCCAACCTCGATTGCGAAATGGAAGAACAGGAAGGTTTGTCCCCTCTCTCCTTGATGATTCTCTCGGGAGATCAAACGAGTTTAGCCACCTCGATGATCCGGGCAGGCCATGCTCTGGAACTCTCCAACATGCAATACTTCACACAGAAGAATCCCTATGTCCGTCGAATTATGAATTACATGGGTCTGGAAGAACTGGATAATGACATAAGCCGGTTATCACAGGACGGCAGTGCTCTGTCACAGCAGCAGGCGCAGGGACTGAGAGACGGCCGGGGTCTGCTCACCGAGTATGTACGAACATACGTCGATCGCAATTACGAACTGTATACCCGGGCAACCCAGAACAATATCCTTGAACGTCATCTGATGAACATGAAACTTTCACACATTGAAGAACGAAATGTTCATGATATGCATATGATCATAAAAAAAATGGTCAAGCGCTTAAAGGATCTCCATTCACGTAGAAAAAGAAATTTCAGACGGGGTCAGCTGGATTTTAAAAAAACGCTCAGGAAAAACATCACCTATGGGGGGCCCCTGTTTGAGCTCATGTGGAAAAAAAGGAAAATCGACCGTCCCAACGTGGTCGTCATCTGTGATGTGAGCCGGTCCGTGCGAATGGTTGTCCGGTTTTTTCTCCTCTTTCTGTACAGCCTGAACGAACTCATTGTAAAGATACGCAGCTTCATATTCTGTAATAACCTTATAGAAGTGAGTTCCGTCTTTGACGACCATCCCGTTGAAGAAGCCGTGGAAATTCTGCAGAAAGGCATCGGACTCGATATCGGATTGAGTCGAACGAATTACGGACAGGCATTTTGTGATTTCCAGGAAAACTGGATCAATGCAATCACGAACAAGACAACCGTTATCATTCTCGGAGATGCACGGAACAATTTCTACGAACCTGAAACGGACCTTCTCAGGAATATTCACGACAAAGCAAAGAGGTTGATCTGGCTGAACCCGGAGGGTCCGACATTCTGGGGAACGGGTGATTCTGAAATGCAACGGTACGGACCCCTGTGTGATCTTATCAGGGAGTGCAACACTCTCAATCACCTGGAACGGATCGTTGACGACATCTTGTAGGCACGTAACATATCAAAGGGGGCGAACGATTAATGTCAGGCTTTGCGAAAACTGAATTCGGACCGTTGAAGGTCATTCCCGGTGAAAATGGAAGCAGATTTCCCTTCAGTAACACTCTCTTCATTGATGATGATGTGAAAGTGGTCATCGACACGGGGGCAGGATCAAAATCAATGCGTGATCTGAAAAAAAAGCAACGGATCGACATGGTGATTAACACCCATTACCATTTTGATCATATGGCATATAATTATCTGTTCGATGAATCGAAAATTCTGATCAATGACAGGGAAGCTGAATGCTATCGTGACAGGAGAAGGATCGGATTTCTTCTGGGCATGGTCGAAGTGTACGGGGAAAAGTGGGTCGATGCATGGCTTGACAGAATAGCGAACCCCGATACGGAACAAACTCCCTATTCGCCACAGAACAATCACAAATGGTGGCTTTCTTCCGCCCGGGTTGACGGGGAATATTCATGGGGTGACACTCTTGATTTCGGCAGGACGAAGGCCCATGTCATCGGTGCCCCGGGACATTCGGAAGGTTTCTGCTGCATGTATTTTCCCGACCTCGGTGTCGTCTACGTGGCCGATTTTGACCTGACAGCATTCGGCCCCTGGTACGGTGGGACAGACGGTGATATTGACCTTTTTATAGAGTCGTGCAAAAATATCGAAAAGCTTGACGCGAAATATTTTATTACGGGTCACGAAATCGGCATTCTCGAGAAAGACGATTTCAAAATCGGCCTGGGCAACTATTTACGCCGGATCGAAAAGAGAGATTCTCTTATTCTCTCTAAACTTTCCGAACCGTTAACGCTGGAAGCATTGGCCGACATGGGTCTCATATACGGTAAAAAATTCCATGAGGATGCCTGGGTCGCTATGTGGAATTATCTTATGACGAAAAAAAATCTGCAACGACTGGTGAGAAACGGCGAGGTAAAACTGGTTGACAATGAGTATCAAAAACAATAGAAGTAACACATTTCTCGTGTATCGGTTATCGGAACTCTGATACAAGGACCCGTATATCGAACCACGAACCGTACAGAACGAACCGCGCAATCCAACGCTGAACACGGAAGGCAACCGGCGGCATGGTATCAGATTACAACTATGAAGAGGCACGGAACGTCTGTGAAAAAATTGCCGCTTCTTTTGATATTCCCCGCTTTTATCGCGAGAAGGCACGAGAGGTTGAGCAATCTCGGCGACTTTATGAACATCATCCCCACGTTCAGGCCTGCGTCGCCATCCTGCAAGAGAACGAAAGCTACGGTCATGGGTTAACCCACGCACGGAAGGTCGTCATCGACAGCGGTGCGATCATCTTGATAGAAGGAACCCATGGGGTGACGGAATCATTTTTACATCGAAGGGTTCTCCTCGTCCACCTCGCCGGTGTGCTGCACGACATCAAGCGATCGAGCCCGAATCACGCCCGTGAAGGCGCAAAGGAAGCATATAGTATCCTGAGGAGGTTTGATCTTGAGGAAACGGAACGGAAAGCCATTTCACAGGCAATAGAAAATCATGAGGCATTTCAACCGCACCAACCCCTGGACACCATCTTCGATCAATTACTCTCCGATGCCCTGTACGACGCTGACAAATTCCGCTGGGGCCCCGACAACTTTACGGAAATGATATGGGATATCATAATACCCAGAAAAATTCCCCTGTCAACAGTATTAGACCGTTTCACTGCGGGGTTAGAGGGGATAGAAAAAATTCGAGAAACCTTTCGAACCGTAACGGGGAGGGAATACGGGCCCGATTTTATCGACCTCGGTCTTGAAATCGGCAGGCAACTGTACGCGGCACTGAACACAAACAAAAGATAGGATACCGAACATTGGTCTTATCGTCCGAAAAATTGATTTGAGGAAATCAATAAATTCTGGCAG
>JAFGQS010000045.1 GCA_016935565.1 Deltaproteobacteria bacterium | reverse complement strand
TTCTGGTGGGCCGTGCGAGAATCGAACTCGCGACCAACGGATTAAAAGTCCGCTGCTCTACCACCTGAGCTAACGGCCCGCTCAATAAATTCGGAAGATAACGTGTTTAACAGGAAGCATCTCGTATTGTCAAGCAGAAAATATTGAATAGACGCGGGTGGTTGTTAAAATATACGTGTTGTGATACATGAGAGCTTATTTGTACCGTCAAGTGAATTTTCCGGTTGTTATCGATTTGAATGCACAATGTATGTCTACTACCTGAAAGGATAGCCTGAGTATTTACGATGAAGGAAATCTTACAACGAGTTCAGGTCAATATGCCGTTTCGAATGCTTGTTGACCGGTATCTTCCAATGGTTCTGAAAAAGGAGATAAATCCTGAAATTGGTTTTGATTGTTTTGCCCTTGACGGATTCGGGAAAAAGGATTTTGTGGAGGTGGCCGATACGCTTCGTGATAAAGGATTAACGGTTACGTTTCATGCTCCCTTTTTTGATTTAAGACCCGGAGCCATTGACAGGCAGATTAGAAATGTTACAATAGAGCGATTGAAACAGGTATTTGATCTTGTTCCCTATTTTGAACCACGGACTGTCGTGTGTCATGCCTCGTTTGACAGCAGATACTATGTTGCAAATGAGGATCTCTGGCTTGAAAACAGCAGAGAAACGTGGAAACAATTTATTTCCATTGTGGCCGGAATGGATACGACGATCGTCCTGGAAAATGTCTATGAGAGCGATCCGCTGATGCTGCAGAGACTTCTCGATTCATTCGACCGTTCCGACCATATTGGTGCGTGCTTTGATACGGGTCATTTTAACGCATTTTCGACCACCCCTCTTGACACATGGATGGACGCTCTCGGCAGTTACATCGGGGAGGTTCACCTCCATGATAATAACGGTATCCTGGATGAGCATGCACCGGTAGGTGATGGTACGTTTCCTTTCCATCAACTATTTGAAAGTTTATGTGAAAAGAAAATTAACCCTGTAATTACGGTTGAACCTCACACCGAAGAAAATCTGTGGCTTACGCTTCAAAATATCAAGAAAATGAATCTTCTTAATTATGTTCGCTGAAATATGCCTGTTGGGATATGATTTGATAGTAATAGAGTCATTCCTCTATTAAAGGAAAAGATCCACTGTTTCATAAGAAAAAGAACTCAATGGAAATCGGACGTGCTTCAGTATATCATTAAAAGATTGATCTTTATGGTACCCCTTCTTGTGGGGATAACGATTATATCATTCATTGTTATTCATCTTGCACCCGGTTCTCCCACCGATCTTCAAACCGAATTGAATCCGCGAGTATCGGCGGAAGTGAAAGCCCGTATGAGGGCAATGTACGATCTCGACAAACCCCTGCATCAGCAATACTTTGTCTGGCTCGGAAAGCTTGCGACGCTTGATCTGGGCAATTCTTTTTCTCCCGACCGTAGACCGGTCATTAATAAGATACTGGAGCGGTTACCCATCACGATCGCTATCAATGTCCTGTCCATGATTCTTATCATTATCGTTGCGATTCCTATCGGGGTCCTGTCGGCAGTCAATCAGGATTCACCGTTTGATAAAATTACCGGAGTTTTTGTGTTCATCGGTTTTGCAATGCCCACATTCTGGCTTGCCCTCTTGTTGATGATTTTCTTCGGGATACATCTCGACTGGTTGCCGATCTCAGGCATCAGGTCACTCAATTATGAGTATCTTTCGACATGGGGTGCTTATATTGACGTTGCAAAACATCTTTTGCTGCCGGTACTCCTCTCTGCCTTCGGTGGTCTTGCAGGATTTTCCCGGTATATGAGGGCTAATATGCTTGAGGTTATCAGGCAGGATTACATCACCACGGCACGGGCCAAGGGCTTAAGTGAGAGGGTCGTTATTTATAAACATGCACTGCGGAATGCACTCCTGCCCGTCATCACCATACTCGGCCTCTCCGTACCGGGTCTCATAGGCGGCAGCGTGATTTTTGAGACAATCTTTGCAATACCGGGTATGGGACAGCTTTTTTATATGTCGGCCATGTCACGGGATTATCCCGTTATTATGGGCATATTATTTATCGGTGCGGTCTTAACCCTCATCGGGAATTTGATAGCCGATGTGTCGTATGCCGTGGCCGATCCGAGGATCAGGGTGTCGTGATTCATTAACGAACTTTTACGGGTTAAAAAATATACTGCACGTATCAATGATGAAAAGTGAGTTCTGGTATAGATTTTTGAGGAATAAACTGGCGGTTGCGGGGAGTGTCGTCATTATTATACTCTTTGCCGTCTCTCTCCTTGCACCCTGGATTTCTCCTTATGATCCGGGAGAGATCAATCTGAAGTTGGTTCTCTCCCCTCCTTCGAAAAGTCATCTCCTGGGGACTGATCAGCTTGGACGGGATGTCCTGAGCCGAATGATCTGGGGTTCACGAATATCATTAAAGGTTGGTTTTGTCGCAACAGGAATTGCAATATTCATCGGAACGATTCTCGGTGCTCTGGCGGGCTATTACGGCAGATGGGCAGATGGGTTCATTATGCGATTTGTCGATATCATGCTCTGCTTTCCTTCGTTTTTTCTCATTCTTGCGGTGATTGCATTTCTGGAGCCTTCAATATGGAATATCATGATCGTTATAGGCTTGACGGGCTGGATGGGAATTACCCGGTTGGTCCGGGCTGATTTTATTACACTGCGGGAAAGAGAATTTGTCCAGGCTGCCAGGGCTATCGGTGCAAGTGATTTCCGGATTATATTCATTCATGTTCTCCCGAATGCAATGGCTTCCGTCCTTGTCGCAGCAACACTCGGAGTAGCGGGTGCGATCCTGACCGAATCGGCTCTCAGTTTCCTCGGAATCGGCGTACAACCGCCTACTCCCAGCTGGGGCAATATCCTTACCGCCGGCAAGGATAATATCGATATTGCCTGGTGGCTTTCACTCTACCCGGGTTTGGCAATTTTGATAACGGTTCTTGGTTTCAATCTGCTGGGGGAAGGTATTCGAGATTCTCTCGATCCGCGGTTGAGAGCATGATAAGCAGGTGGATTAAAAACTCACGTTAATGACGGTGCGTAGGAAGCTTCACCGGTAAGCATATGTAATTTTGAGCATGATTCTTGACTGCGCGTTGATTTTAGAGTAACAGGAACGATCTTTGGAATTTTCGGAAAATGGGAGGTTGGATTTGGTGGAGAAAAAGATTATATTGGACGAGAAGACGATGGATAAGAGAATTATTGAAAAAATGATACAAGCAGGAAATATAACAGAGGAAGAAATAAAAACATACCTTGAGAGTCTTCCCGATCTGTCTGAAAACGCGGAAGAGATAATCGTAGAAATGGGAAAAAAAAGAAAATAACAGGTAAGAGAACACCATGCTCATAGATTCACATTCACACATAGAGATGAAGGCCTTTGACAGAGACAGGGATCAGGTGATAGCCAGGGCCAAGGATGTGGGTGTTGATTACATCATTGCAGTCGGCATCACTCTTGAAGACTGCAAACGAGTCGTGTCCGTAACGAAACAATATAAAACGGTATATGGTGTTATCGGTATTCACCCGCATCATGCAAAAGATATTGACAAGAGAACCTATGATTCCCTTCGACAGATGATAAATAATGACAAAATCGTGGCCTACGGAGAGATAGGGCTCGATTTCTTTCGAAATCTTTCCCCGAGAAACATCCAGATTAAAAAATTCGGTGAACAACTGGAACTGGCGAGCGAAATAGGGCTTCCCGTTGTTATTCATGATCGGGAGGCTCATACGCAAACAATGAACATACTGGAACAATGGGAAGGTGATAAACGAGGGATCATTCATTGTTTTTCCGGTGACTACGGGATGGCGAGAAAATGTCTCGATATGGGCTTTTACATCTCCATTCCCGGAACAATTACCTTTAAAAATTCTGGTCAGCTTCGAGACGTTGTAAAGAAGGTACCGATGGATCGACTTCTCGTAGAGACTGATGCACCGTTCCTGACACCTCAGCAAAAGAGGGGAGGGAGAAACGAACCTGCGTACGTGATATATACAGTCCTTAGAATTGCCGAGATTAAAGGTGTACCCGTCGAGGAGGTGGAAAGGATAACATATAAGAACACCCTGGATGTTTTTGGAATAAAGCCGGAAAATCCCCTCTGACTCCCCTTTCGAAAAGGGGAGGATATTCTTCCCTCTTTTCGAGAACAAAACACAACAGGTTGAATTATTGCTGGTTGTTCCTTCTCGTCTCCCTTTTGTAACCCCGATAAACGGGATAAGTCCCGATAAACGGGATAAATCCCGCTAAACGGGATAAATTCCACTAAAGGGGAATACAGGGGGATTCTGAAGATGGTATGAAAAATACCCTTACCGTTTAAAATGAGAGAACGTACAGCATACGGTGATGACATTGTTTTGTATGTTGAAAGCTGATCGCAGAAGGTATCCAAGAATTTTCCTTGATTATCCGGGAGTATTAAGGTAACAATATGTAACATTGTATAAAGATTCAGGGGTGCCGTTTCGGCTGAGAAAATACCCTTAGAACCTGATCTGGGTAATGCCAGCGTAGGGAGTTACTGGATATTTGTTTAAGGGGCATAACCAGCAGAGGGTATGCCCCTTTTTGTTTCTTTATGTTGTAAATTGAGCGTTTTGGGGATTAACGAACCATATGGGAAGAACTGTCTTTATTGTTTCCGGTGGTACCATCAACGATCCGGAATTTATACGGCACAAGGTTGTTGAGGCACAGAATCCGGTCATTATCTGTGCAGATGGTGCAGCCCGATACCTGCGTGTTCTTGATATTGTTCCGGCATTTATTATTGGGGATATGGACTCCATTGATACGGATACGCTTGAGTATTTTTATCAAAGGGGGAGTACCATATTGAGACATCCCGGCGAAAAGGACGAAACAGATACCCAGCTGGCTCTCGAATATGCTATCAAGTTGCAGCCACGGGACATATTTATATTTGGAGCTTTGGGAGGCAGGATCGACCACACTCTTGCAAATATATCACTGTTAACCATGGGGGATAAAGCGGGAGTTGAAACCAGAATTATTGATGAGACCTGTGAGCTTTTCATTGTATCCCGCTCCGTTACGATTGAAGGCCAAAAAGGTCAGACTGTTTCTCTCCTTCCCCTGTCTTCTGAAGTTACCGGTATTACCCTTGAAGGGTTCGAATATCCTCTGTCGGATGGTGTCATGAAACTTGGGATGCCATATGGCATCAGCAACAGATTGATGTTTCCCAACGGTATGATTTCTATACAATCCGGGTATCTTCTCGTCATCATGAATTCTCCGGATTAGGGCGTATAAGAAAGGGATGCTTCCCCGGAAAAAGGAGAGAACCTGTTGTTCACCCCTTTTGTAAAGGGGGATTAAGGGGGATTTTTCTAAGGTGGGGGAGACGACGGCTTACCTAAACGGCGTTATATCGTGAATAGCAGGAGAAAAAAATGAATCTGAAAAAGGTACTTACCATAGCCGGTTCCGATTCGGGAGGTGGAGCGGGTATTCAGGCGGATCTGAAGACGATTACTGCGCTTGGTGGTTTCGGTATGAGTGTTATTACTGCCCTGACCGCTCAGAATACACTGGGGGTGCAGGGAATTCATGAAGTTCCCATCGATTTTGTGGAAAAGCAATTTGATTCAGTGGCGAGTGATATCGGAATCGACGCTGCCAAGACAGGGATGCTTTCCAGCTCTGAAATAATGAGATCCGTTGCGAAAAAGATCAGAGAATACGGGATTGAAAAACTTGTCGTTGATCCTGTTATGGTTGCCAAGGGCGGGGCCATGCTCATACGGGAGGAAGCAAAGAAGACACTGATCGAGGAGTTGCTGCCACTGTCTTTTGTTGTTACGCCCAACGTTCCTGAGGCGGAAGAACTGACGGGGATCAAGATTTCGAGTGTTGAAGGGATGAAAAAGGCTGCGAAAATAATAAGCCGGAAGGGATCTGCGAATGTCTTTGTCAAGGGGGGGCATATGTCGGGCGAAGCCCTGGATATCTTCTATGATGGAAAAGAATTTCATGAATTCAGATCCGAGAGGATAGAAACAACGGACACTCATGGAACAGGATGCACCCTGTCCGCTGCTATTGCAACCGGTCTTGCTCAGGGAATGGGAGTGTATGATGCCGTTAAGAGGGCAAAAGAATATATCACCACGGCGATACGTTTTTCCATCCGCATCGGTGGGGGCCATGGACCGACCAACCATATGGCGTCAGTATTCCGGGAATGCGATCGATACCGATGCATTCAAGAACTCAAAACAGCTATTCAGCAATTAAAAAATAACAAGTGTGGCAATATCATACCGGAAGTCCAGTCAAACTTCGTTTATGCCCTTCCCTATGCGATGAATGTGAGTGATGTGGCCGCCATACCGGGAAGAATGATCCGTATCGGTGATGGAGCGGAAACCCTTCACGATCCTGCATTCGGTGCCTCGAGCCATGTTGCCGGAATCATCCTGACGGTCATGCGGTATGACGGAGACTATCGATCGGCAATGGATATCAGATTTTCAGAGGAGATAGTCGCCCTGTGCAGGGATTCAGAGTATGCGGTTGATTCGTTCAGCCGATCCGATGAACCCGATGATATTAAACAGAAAGAGGGTTCCTCTCTGGAATGGGGTACGAATTATGTACTTTCCCGACGGGATACCGTTCCCGACATGATTTTTGATCGGGGTGATGTGGGGAAGGAACCGATCGTTCGGGTGCTGGGAAAAAATCCTGTCGACGTGGCACATAAAGTTATTACTATATCGAATAAACTGAAATCTTTGGAGATAAAAAAATAAAGGAGAGGAAGTAATTTATGTCGTTGAGTGAGGTTGTTATAACACGGGCTATTATTGACCGATTTTCACAGAAGTTTATGGAGTATAGCGAACTGGATGTTGCTATTGTCGGTGGTGGTCCGTCAGGGCTTGTTGCCGCCCATTTTCTGGCGAAAGCAGGAAAAAAAGTCGCCATCTTTGAGCGTAAGTTGAGCATTGGCGGCGGTATGTGGGGCGGCGGTATGATGTTCAACGAAATCGTGGTGCAGACAGAAGGCAAAGAAATTCTCGATATGTATGGTATTACATCGGTGGAATATCAACCGGGTTACTACACCGCGGATGCGATTGAATGTGTCAGCACGATTTGCTCTCACGCAGTGAAAGCTGGTGCAAA
Source organism: Deltaproteobacteria bacterium (assembly GCA_016935565.1). Taxonomy (GTDB): domain Bacteria; phylum Desulfobacterota; class Syntrophia; order Syntrophales; family UBA6807; genus JAFGQS01. The sequence goes on along the minus strand of JAFGQS010000045.1, from coordinate 4,372 downwards.
AGTTTTTAATTGCATGAGCGTAGAAGATGTCATCATTCGCGAGGGGCGAGTAACCGGCCTCGTGATTAGCTGGTCTCCTGTCGAAATGGCTGGACTTCATGTGGACCCTCTTTCCGTTGCAGCGACTTATGTAATCGACGCGACGGGACACGATACGGAAGTACTGCGTGTCATTGAGCGGAAGGCCGATGTTGCATTACGTACCAGAACGGGAAAGATCATGGGTGAGCGTTCTATGTGGGCGGATAAGGCCGAGCGGCTCACAATAGAGAATACAAAGGAAGTTTGCACCGGTGTTTTTGTTGCCGGCATGGCGGCGAATGCAGCTTTCGGCGGTCCCCGAATGGGACCCATATTCGGCGGGATGCTTCTTTCCGGAAAAAGAGTTGCTGATATGATTATTTCAGCATAATACGGATCGGCTGAGATGTATGGATATGATGAGGAAGATCGCTGAAGGAGTGAATTGTTTTATGAGGGAACTACTGTCGTGCTCAAAGTTTCAAACTTAAAGAAAAGTTTTGATAACCTTACCGTGTTTGACGGCTTCAGTATGACCGTACCGAGAGGCGGATTTACAGCCCTTGTGGGGCCGTCGGGCTGTGGTAAAAGTACGTTCTTTGATGTGTTGACAGGTGTGGTTTCCATGGACAACGGAGAGATCTCCTGGCTTGGGGAGACATTACCGCACGTCGGTCAAAAAGCGGCCTACATGCAGCAGAAAGACCTTCTTCTGCCGTGGCTTTCCCTCATTGACAACGCCCTTCTCCCCACGAAAGTATCAAAAGGGAATCGTAATTCCAGAGAAAAGGCACTCTTTCTTTTCGAACGATTAGGACTCAGCGGGTTCGAACAGTATACACCGCACAAGGTATCGGGAGGGATGAAACAGCGATGTGCCCTTGTCCGTACCTTGATGTTTGAACATGAACTGGTTCTCCTTGACGAACCACTTTCAGCTCTTGATGCGATTACCCGGAGAAGCCTTCAATCAGTGCTCCTGCTGCTTCAAAGTGAGTTTAAAAAAACCATTTTGATGATAACCCATGATGTGGAAGAAGCCCTTCTTCTGGCTGACGAAGTGCTGGTTTTAACCGCATTTCCCATGCACGTCAAAGAGCAGTTTGCCCTGGAGTGGCCGAAACCGAGGAGAAGCGACGAGACAGAACTTATGAAGATCAAGGAGCACGTTCTTGATGAGCTTCAAGGAGAGAGCGGTAACGGATGTATCACGCTGAGATTTCCTGCCGTGCCGCGTGGGATCGGAGCAGAGTCATCGTGAAACGATCCGGTTTTTTTCCATTGACGGCTGTCGTTCTTATTCTTGCGATCTGGGAGATGGCATGCAGGGGTCTTGCCATACCCGATTTTATTCTGCCTGCACCGAGCAGGATACTTTCAGTGGCAATTTTTCAGGCTCCGCTTTTATTACCTCATGCAGGCATCACGGCCCTCGAAATACTGCTGGGAATTGCTCTGTCTCTGCTGGTGGCTGTCCCGCTGGCGACGATCATGTTTGCTCATACATCAATAGAACAGGCCCTGTCACCCTTTCTCGTTGTTTCACAGGCAATTCCTGTTTTTGCCCTTGCACCGCTGCTCGTCATATGGCTCGGTTACGGGATTGCGAGCAAGGTCCTCATGGCGGCGATCATTATTTTTTTCCCCATAACAGTGAGTCTCCTTGAGGGATATAAAAACTGCGGTACGGAATATGTGGTGCTCTTCCGGTTGATGGGTGCCGGGTTCTGGGATACGCTGCGACTCCTGTACTGGCCGTGGGCGCTCCCCTTCTTCTTTGCGGGGCTGAAAGTGGGGGTGACCGTTGCCACGATCGGAGCCGTCATCGGTGAATGGGTCGGAGCACAGAAAGGGCTCGGATATTTAATGATCCAGGCCAATGCAAGATTAAGCGTTGATCTTGTTTTTGCCGCCATTTTATGGCTTTCCCTGATGGGACTGTCCATGTGGGTATTTGTCGGTTTCCTGGAAAGGCGCATCATTCACTGGAAATAAACAGTCTCCCCGTTTTGATAAAGGAGGACATGATAATGACAAAAAGGTTAACATCAAAGGTAATAGGAGTTGCTGTAATTTTTCTGGTATTGTCGGCTCTCCCTGTTTGTGCCGCTCAAAAGCTGACGATCATGCTTGACTGGTTTCCCAATATCGATCATCTGCCGCTCTATGTGGCACAGCAGGAAGGTTTCTTTGCTGATGAGGGTCTCAATGTGAAAATTCTGAGCCCGTCGGCAACCACTGATGCGCTGAAACTTGCCGCTGTCGGTAAGGTTGATCTCGCCGTTTCATATGCACCCCAGTCAATTATGGGGGCTTCGGAAGGCCTGCCGGTGAAAGTGGTTGGCAGACTCGTCGAGCATCCCCTCAGCGTCCTTCTCTTTTTGAAAGGCAAGGGTATTGAAAAGCCGGCAGACCTGGAGGGGAAGATAATCGGTTATACTGTTCCGGGAATGATGGATATCCTGACCGAGGCTTTTGCGAAGATAAACGGGATTAAGACCTATGATCCGATTAACGTTGGATTTGCCATCGTTCAATCACTGGTCTCGGGGAAGGTTGATGCCATCATGGGCCCTTATAAAAATTACGAGACGGTGGAACTTGAAGAAAAAGGCTATACGGCCGGCTATTTTGAACTGGGAGAGTGGGGTATTCCCGATTACGATGAACTGGTATTTATCAGCGGGACCGGGATGCTGGAGAAAAAACGGAAGGCGATTCAAGGTTTTGTTCGTGCCGTGGAACGTGCTATTGCAAAAACGAGGAACGATCCCGATGCGGCCCTTGAAGTGTATTTCAAGGCTGTTCCCGAGGCTCCCCGCAGTATGGAGACAAAGGCATTTCAAATAACGCTTCCTCTCTATGCTTCCGATCAGCGTCATGACGTAAAACGATGGCAGAAATTTACTGATTTTGCCTTTACCTACGGCCTTATAAAAAAAAGGGTTGATGCCGGTTTGCTTCTCCAGAATTGGGAAAAGTAGAGGAATCGGGTTCACCATGAGGTACACTTGATAGAACGGTATCAGTATGCTCTCTGTGGGTGGCATGAATGAATGCAACCGGTTGATAAAAGTGAGGTGAAATGTGTTCAGACGATGGGGTACATATCTGAAAGGAATGGGACCTGCCTGGATCATTGCTGCCGATGCCAGCGGTCCTGCAACACTGGCGAGTCTATGTATTGCCGGTGCTGCCTATTCATACAACATGTTATGGGTTGTCCTGTTGAGTGTTCTCTTCGGTGCAACCGTTCAGTATCTTGCAGCCAGGATCGGTATCATAGAGGGGCGAGGGATCATTACGGCAGTTGAGGATCGTCTCGGACCCGTCTGGGGCTGGATTCTCGCAATCGACGCCCTTCTCGTGACATGGCTTGCCGCTCTGGTATTGATGAACGCCCTTGTCGGTGTTACATCCATCGCAACGGGGATTCACACGCGATTATGGGGAATTCCCTTTGCCGTCGTAATCGGTGCGATTCTCATACGGGGAGGATACCGCTGGTTTGAGATCATGTGTAAAGGGCTGGTTGTATTCATTCTTGCATGCTTCGTGATTACCCTTGGCATGGTTGACCTTTCGTGGCGGGAAATCGGCATGGGCCTGGTCCCCAATATTCCGGGCGGGATGGATTCGGCCCTCATGATGGCGGCCATTATGGGTGGAGCCGTTCATATTACCATTATCGGTCTTCATACCTATAATACGAACGCCAAGAAATGGACCAGATCAGACCTGAAAATGGCCAGATTCGATAATGCCGTTTCCATGGGACTTGCCTTCGGCCTGTACAGTGTCATTATATTTTTTGTGGCGGCCGCGGTACTGCACCCGAATCATATAAAAGTCGTTACCGCGACGGATGCCGCTCTGAGTCTGGAACCGCTTCTCGGTAAAAGTGCAATGCATATCTTTATGCTGGGAATCTGGGGCGCCGCGTTTTCTACACTCTCTCCGACACTCCTGGCGGCAACATACTTTTTTGCCGATAAAATGAAGTGGCCCCTCTACGAAAGAGATAAACGGTTTACCTGGACCGTGGTGGTTGGATGCGTGATCGTTGCATTTGGTCCGTTTCTGAAGGGTGGCTTTTTTCTCCTCCTGCCGCTCATGCTTGCCCTCGGTCTCTGCGGCACTCCCCTGATTATTGCCATCATTCTGTACCTCCTGAATAAGAAGGAAATCGCCGGTGACGACACGAATTCCCTGACGTTGAATATTCTGGCCGTTATCGCCCTGATAGTTTCCACGTTTCTGGCTGTCCGGTTTATTGTTTTGAAATTGGGGGTGCTATTCTAATTTCAAGTCAAAGTAACTGACTGAAGGAATTCCTCTTTATCGGAAGGGA